>JAPKMU010000136.1 GCA_026645745.1 Anaerolineae bacterium
ACAAGCAGATCGAATGTATCATTCCACTTTGCTAGCTGCATATGTCTCATTAGCTCTAAATCAGCGGGATGTTCGGGATTCGGTGAATTCTCTACTCGGAAGTACTCAAGAATCGGCTCGCTTCCCAAAATCTCGTGTACCGTGTCCCGATCAAGAATTTGATATTCGTCTGGCTTGTCCGAATTAGGCTCGTTGTATTCAACCTGATCAATCATGATCCAACCAAAGGCTGGCGCAATCTCGTTATGCTTTCCGAGAAGACGGTAGCGATGTCCCCCACTCCCCATCCAGTTGGACTCGATATCGATATGGACAGTATCTTCGTCCGCAAAAACAATCTCAATAGCGGTTCGACCTGATCCAGTATTTAGGAAATAGCGATACTTCTCTTTACTCAATGCCGTTCCTTGCTGCTGAGGCTACTCACCTAATCATGATCGTATACCAGAAGCACCTTATGTCCACGATCCATCAGCAATTCATTGCAGTTCTTCGCGCTCATCTTCCGGCAGATCAAACGTCGGCGCATCGAGCGCATCCTCAAGCCGCGTGCGGATAACCTCCTCCACCTGCCGGGAAGTCTGCTCAGCGAGCCTGCGCGCTTTCTCATACAGCTCATCCGAGATCGAAATCGTGTAATCGCTCATGCGCTTCTCCGCTAAAACTCTGTCCCTATTTTACGCTATTTTCGCCACTCCTCATCCACCATCGTCGGATCGGTGTCGAGCGAGAGCTTGTGCCGGATCAGCGCTTTGATCCGCTCCTGCATGTCGGCACACATCAGACCATTATCTGTAAAGATCACTTTGACCCTGCTCCACCATAGCAATTACTGCAGGGTCGTTTGTTCGTCTTGCGAAATCCGGTACCAAGGATATCAGCATCGACCAACCCCGTTGGCTAACTTCATCAATTGGAAAATAGAGAGGATGAATGTCTATCGCACTTGAGGCACCGGGAACGAAGGTTCTTAATGCAAATCGTGCACTTCCATGCGTTTTCGGTCCCGAATCTGCCGTGGGTGGCAACAGATTGTAACCTTGAAGCACTGTCAGAATCGTATCTTCATCGTTGTCCAACTTGAAGTAGGTATATGGACGCACCCCATGATAGGTGTCTACTGAGTATAAATGAGCAAACAGGAACCCTCGATACTCCGGTTCAGGTGCATTCCAATGGGGGCGGATGGTTGCCACACCTAACGTAACGTGATACAAGTAATAATGCTTTAATGTTGCATGCCAAATCCGATCAATCCATAAGACTGGTTGATAGTGACCATTTTGATCGGGTTCCTCATAATGACCCCCTGTCAACTCGCGTAAGCCTAAAGCCTCCGCTGCCGCCGCAGAAATGAGTCTACTTTCCATAGACTCCGCAGACTCCATCATGACCTCACCTCCAATAACACTTACATGAGTAAAGCTGATCAAAGAATGCGTCTTCAGTTACGGAGTGAGGCGAGTGTTCACCTATCCCCGCCACTCCTCATCCACCATCGTCGGATCGTAGTCGAGCGAGAGTTTGTGCCGGATCAGCGCCTTGATGCGCTCCTGCATCTCAGCGGGGAGGGTACTCCAACGGTTCTGCATCACTTGCGCATCGGGTTCGATTTTGCTCACGTCGGCGGGGTTGCTCATCCCGTAATGCCCGATAAGCTGGTTCGCCATCTCGCGGATCAGCGCCGGAAAGTTCAAAATGATGCCGCTCAACGCCGGGCTTTCGTCGCGCCGCAGCGTTTGAACAACCTGCTTCGCCTGTGGTTCGTCCGCCATCGCTTCCAGCACGCCCATCACCGCATCCTGCTTTTCCTTCGATAGGCCATCGAACACATCCGCGAGGTATTCGGCGCGCACGGAGTTGGCGTTCGGCTGCGGCGGCAGATAGCCCGCCAAGCGAAACAGCATCATGGCATCAATATCGAGCGCATCGGCAACCGCTCGCAGCGTGCGCGGATCGGGGTCTTTCGCCTTCGGATCGCTGCCATGCTTGAGCAGGTTGCGAATCACCCCTTCGGACACACCCGCCAGCGCGGCGAGTGCCACATTGTTCAGGCGCTTTCGCGTCATGAGGCTCAATAGGAAGCTGCCCAAGTTGGTGTAAGTCATCGCTGTCCATGCTTTCCGTTACGACGGTTTTCTATTCTGCATTATAGGCGGGAAGCGCTTTTTTCGAGACAGTCCTTGACACCGGATCAAAACCGAATTACGATGCACATGTGGTACGAACATCGTATTCTAATGCGAGGCGCATATTCTGTTGCCTCTCTTTTTTACATCCAATTCGTACCATAATACGAGTAGCGTACTGAGGTGCAGGTTGACCAAGCGGAAATCCAGAGTGCGCGGGGCTCCCGTGCAAACGGTACAAGACCCGCAGTTGTGGCGTTATGCCAGCGTGCATGACGCGCTCGCCGCCAATGTAAATGCCATCGCCGACCTGATTCGGAGGGGTGAAGAAGCCGCCGCCCGCGAACGTGCGGAAAGCACCCCTGAAGACGCACCTTATCCAAAAGGCGCATAACCTTTTTGAGTCTCAGACCGAGGAGGTCACGATGATCAAGCGAGTCGAGTTCACGCTCAATCTGGAAGACCCACGCGAAGCTGCGATCTACCGCGCTTTGCACCCGTCGATCCGCTACCGCCGCGCCGGAGCCGTCATCCGTCAGGCGTTAGTCGAGTTCCTGAAAACGGACTCGCCCGCGCTGCCCATTCGCCCGTTCACGCCGCAGTCGGAGGATCGCCATGAGTAAGCGTAAAGGCACGACCACCGCGCTCCCCGGCAGCACATTGACGATGGGGTTGGATATCGGCTACGGCGTGGTCAAGGCGGTGACGAGTGACCGCGTCGTCACCTTCCCCTCGGTGATGGGACACGCGCGCGAACTCAAATTCCAGCATGACGAGATCGCGCAGCGGCACCCCGGCGATCAGATTGGCGACGATGACGGCACGTGGTTCGTCGGGGACTTGGCACAGGCGCAGCTCCCGCCCGGCGAACTCCTCCGTTTGCGAGGACGTACCGCTAACGAAGCGGTCATGGGCAATGTGTTTCGCCTCCGCTTGGCGAAGGTCGCCATCGGCAAGCTGCTTCAGGGGCAGTGGAACCGTGACATCGTCCACATTCGCATTGCGACAGGACTCCCGGTGGATCACATGCGCGATGCCGCCGACCTGAAAGCCGCGCTGATCGGGCAGCATCTCATCAAGACCGATGTCGCGGAAATCGTGGCGAACGTCTCCGAAGTCATGGTCATGCCGCAGCCCTACGGCACGATCTTCGCCAACACCTTGACCGAAACCGGCGAAATCAACCGCCATCACACGGTGATGCGGACTGGCGTGTGCGACGTGGGCACATACACGGTCGATATCGCGTTGGACGATGACGGGGAATATGTCGATGCCGAAAGCGGAAGCGTCGAGAGCGGGGTGTATACCGCCCACGAGCGCATCGCCACCGCGCTCGAACGCGACTACCGCCAGAAGATGCCGTTCAAGCTCGTCGAGCAGGTGCTCAAGACCGGACTGTTCCGGGCAGCAGGCGAACTGGTCGATTACAGCGACGAAGTGCAGGAGGCGTTGGGGACACTCCGAAGCGCGACGCTCAACCTGATGAGTGAGAAGTGGAAATCGGGTGCGACGGTCGATGCGATCTATTTATCGGGGGGCGGTGCGGAGCTGGTGGTGAAGGAAGTCTTTGCCGCCTATCCGCAAACGATCCTCGTCCAAGAGGCGCAGCTTGCCAACGCGCGCGGCTATCTGAACTATGCCCGTTTCGTTGCCCGTCAAGGCAGTGAGTAGGCGTGCCGGGTGTCGGACTGGTTCGGACGCGGTTCGGACACCCGCTCAAGGAGCATGAGCGATGGCGCAGCGCAAACGGGCAACCGCAACCGTCAAAATGAGCTATCAGGACGACACCGATTTGATCGCGTGGTGGAACAGCATCCCGCGCGGGAGCCGCAATGCGGTGATGAAGGACATGATGCGCGACTACATCGCCCGCAATCGCGGCGGCTTTCGCCCGGTTATGCCGAAAAACCAGCCCACCCCGTTTGATCCGGCACGGTTCACGCAGGTGTGTGATGACGCGGCATGGATTCGCAGCGCGTTGATCGATCTCCCCAGCTATTTGGAACGGCTGTTTTCACAGGCGGCGGTCACGCCGATGACTCTTACTGCACCCGCGAACGCCCCACCGACAAGCCAACTCTCCGATCACGACCGTGACCGCCGCGAAGCCAAATTGAGGAACAAGCAGTGGTAGGCAATCTCTCGAAACATGGGCGGCAAAGCCGCCCCGTTCGCAGCCGTGCTGCGAACGAAAGGCGATGGGGCGAGCTGTTTGATTTAGGAAAACTGTGCCCCATCGCCTTTGGCGAGCTAAATCCGCTCGCCCCTCAATCGCCGGGGAGGCTCGCTCAAGCGTGCGCGCCGGGTCGCATTGAGGAGGTGATACCGGGGTGCTGTCGCGCGTGTCGTCGTGGCAGAAAGCATCCACAAATGTCACCACACTGTTTTTTCGTCCGAAAAACACACCGGTGAGAAACCTCACCGAAATGGAGGCAAACATGAACCATCGTCAGACGATCAGCCGCGTTGCGCGCTGCTTTCCCGACCTGACGCGGCAGCAGGTCGAAGACATCCTCGCGGTGCTTTCCGATCTGTGGACGGAAGAATTGCAGCGCCCAGACGGTGAAATCCTGCTGCGCGGCTTCGGCAAACTCCGCATCGAAGTCCAACACATCCGCGCTGCCGGGGTGATGAAACAGCCGGGCAGAACAACGCTACGGCGGTTGTATTTCCGATTTCGTCCCACGCCACAGTTACGCGCCGCGATCCAAACGGCGCTTGAGGAGGACACATGAGCAAAGAACGGATGCAGTATTTCTCGGTCGGGCTGCGTAAGGCGCAGATTCAGAAGCTCAACGAACTGGTGCGGATTCGCGCCCATTCGAAGGCGAACCTCCACCGCGCCGACCTGATCCGCGAGGCAATCGATTTCTACTTGATGCATCAGCCGGACAGCGCCGGATCGCGGAAGGCGATCGCCAAAAATCTGGAAGGGAAGGTCGATACGCTCGATGCGAAGGTGGACAGCCTGACGACGCTGCTGCAAGGCTTCATCGACCGCGTGATGAAGCGGCGGGAGGGCTAATGGATCGCAAACACATGTGTGTCGCCAACGTGCAGTATCACAAGCCGTCCGCATCAGGCGGGTCAAGAAACCTGTTGAACTATCTGACGTATCGCAACGGACGCTTTGAAGACGTGCGGCAGAAGACCGGCAAACAACGTTGGGTGGATCGCGGCATGGGACGGTCGGTGCCGGAGATCGCGCAGCGCTGCCAGCAGATGCAGAGCGATCACGTCCTGATGTTTTCGCTCGTCATCAATCCGAACCCTGACCTCATTGCCCTGATTCCTGCTGCAAAGCGGGAGCAGGTCGTCAAGGAGGTCACCGAGCAGGTGATTGAGCAGTTCTTTGAGGCGCGCGGCATCGACACGGGGGTCGAGTATTCGTATGTCGTCCATCACAGAAGCACTGAAGGCGAAGCGCCGGGGCAGCATAATCCGCACACCCATGTCGTCTTACCGGGGACGTTTTTCAGCGAGGCGGACGACCAGCGCGTGCCGCTGTATTTCTCGCAAAACCAGCAGGTCAATCACATCGAGATGCTGCACCGCATCACCGAAGACACGATGGAAGGCGCGATGGATCGCTACGTCGGGCGCGACTGGGAGCGGCAGATCGATACCCTGCACACCGCCCGCGAGCGCGAGTTCGCCATCACGCAGTCCGAACCGCACGCCTACGAGGAGGGCGACGAAGGCGTGCCGCAGCCGGTGTGGATCGGCACACGCCGCACCAACCACAAGACGACGGCGCTCGGCATTTACCGCGCACATCCCGCACCGACGCGCGACGATCCCGACGCGGAGGAAATCCAGTTTCGTCCGCTCCGGGATGGGCTGTCTCACATCGAAGCCGCCGCGCTGGCACGGTCGTTCGCTCAGTCGATATCGGGTAATCCGGAGCAGCTTCACGCCTACATTGCCGGGATCAGCGCGATGGAGGTGGAGGAGCAGACGCAGTTGGTGGAGCAGATTCAGCAGGAAGAACGGGTGCGGGAGCATTCGTTTGACATTGACCGCTAAACGAACAGGGGACAGAGCGCCGGTTTGCCGACCTTGCGCGCGTCTGTCCCCTGCCGATGAGGTACACACAGTATGACACAAAATGACGTTGTCCACAACGCGGTCACACTTGACCGCCGGGCATTCCTGCAGGCGCTCTATCACAACGCCCCCGACGACCTCTTGCTCGAACTGCGCCTGATCCACCCGACGACCAAGGCGGTGAAAACCCTGTGGAGCACGTTGGGCGACAAAAAGAAGCTGGCGCGCATCTTCAACGAAGCGGACAAGCTCAATCGCGAAGGCGGTTACGGGCTGTATTTTGCGCCGTGTCTGCGCCACACCGAACAGGGCAAGGTCGAAGCGGCGGCACTTGTACCCGCATTGTGGGTCGATATCGACTGCGGCGACGGCGCGCCCCGTGAGCGGGCAATGGAGCGCCTGCACACCTTCGATCCGGCACCCTCTGCCATCCTCGACAGCGGCGGCGGACTGCACGCCTATTGGCTGTTCGATCAGCCGTTCATGACTCCGATCCAGCCGCACGCGATGAAGTGGCGGCACGGCTGCGTGGCTTATTCGCGGCGGTCGGCGGCGATGAGGCGTATGTCAAGACCGTCGCCGGAATTATGCGCCTCCCTCAATCGGTGAACACCAAGCCCGATCGGGGCGGCGTGATCGTGACAATTCTCGAACTGCACCCGGATCGGCGCTACCCATTTTCGGCATTTGAGTGGTTAAAAGCGGACGAGAAACCGCCGTGGAAACCGATGCTCACGCACAGGGTAGTCGATGCGAACGGACACCGCCGCCTCTCGCAGCGTACCGAGCACTACCTGACCTACGGCGCGCCGCCCGACAACCGCAACAAGGAGCTGTTCGCCGCCGCCTGTGACATGCGCGACGCGGGCTACGCGCAGGGCGAAGCCGAACAGCGCATCTTGCCGCGCTTTCTGGCGGACGGACACGACGAGATCGAGGGCAAGAAATCAATCGCCAGCGCTTTCAGCCGCCCGCCGCGTGAGCCGCTCCCGGAGCATCCCCACGCCAAAGTCGAGCAGTTGATCAGCAGTTACCGCCGCACAGAAACGGAGACCGAGCGCCCCACTGCCGCCCAGATCGCCGAAGTCGTGCGCGCGTGTGCCGCGCTCGATCCGGTCGAGTGGACGGAGGAGCGGCAGCGGCTCAAATCGGTGTGCGGCGACACGGTGAAGCTCAAGGACTTGGATCAGCTTTATAAAGAAGCGCACCGCCAGATCACGCGCAGCCACCGCTCAGAAATCGAAGAAACGGAGCGCTATCTCGTGATCGACGGCGCGATGATGTACGAGCGCCAAACCGCAAACGGCACGCGGCAAACCCCGGTTGCCGATTGGCTGGGTCAGGTCGTCGAAGTCATCACGCAGGTGGAGGACGACGGGCAGGTTGAGCATGTCACCCGGCTGCGCGTCGAAAAAGGCAGCAAGCAGGCGATGCTTGATGTTCCGGCTGAGTTGTTCGGCGATCCCAACGGCTTGGCACGCTTCATTGCCGGACGTGCAGGCGGCATGTTCTCCCCGCGCGCCGGGATGCACAAGCATCTTGCGCCCGCCATCCTGAAGCTTTCGCCCGATGCCTCCGAACGCCAAACCTTTCGCTTCATGGGCTGGTCGCAAATCGATGGGAAACAGACCTATCTCACACCCGACGGCAGCGTGAATGCCTCCGGTATCATCGCCAAACCGCCCGAAGTCGCCCTCGAACACCGCCTCCGCGATTACGGTTTGGGGAACGTGTCATGGGACGAGGGGATCGCCGCGTTCAACGCCGCCGTTCAGGTCTTTCCCAAGCAGCTTGCGCCCACCCTGATCGCTTTTTCGATGCTGCCCCTGTTGCAGCGATTCTTCCCGTCCGCCGCCCCGAAACCCGCCCTGCATCTGGTCGGCACGACTGGCAGCGGCAAATCCGAGATCGCCGCCCTGATGACCAGCTTCTACGGACGTTTCCACCGTGACGCGCCGCCCGGGCAGTGGGGCGATACGGTCAATACGGTCGAGGCGCTCGGCTATCAGCTTGCCGATGCGCTCTACTGGGTGGACGATTACAAAACGATCTACGCGGACGAGCGTACCTTCACCCGCTTTCTGCAAAGCTATTCGCGTGAGATGGGACGCGGTCGCTTGACCCGTGAGGCGAAACTCCGGCAGGAACGCCCGTGCCGGGGGTTACTGCTCTCCACGGGTGAAACCACCCTCGAAGGCGAAGCCTCAATCCTCTCCCGTATGCTCGTGCTCGAAGTCCCCCCGTGGGAGAAGCGCGATCCGGGTGGTCGCATGCTTGCCGCCGCTGACACACTCCGCGAACACCTGCCCGCCTTCACCGCTGAATTCGCCGCATGGATCGCCGCCCAAGCCGATGATGGCACGCTCACAAAGACGCTTTCCCGCAGCTACGCGGGCAACACCGCCGCCTATCGTGCTAACCTGAAAGACAAACTCGGCAGGCACGTCAACACCGGACGCTTGACCGACAGTTGGGCTGTCCTTCTGAGCGTCTACCAACTTCTGCACGATTTCCTCGTTGAGAAAGACGCGGATGATTATTTCCCGCCGTGGCAGGATGCCGCCCTCGCCACCATCCAATCCGTGCAGGAAGAGCGCGCCGGACGAAAGTTTCTTGATCGGCTCGCGCAGTTGATCGCAAGTGGGCGCGTCATGTTGGCGACCAATCTCCAAATGCCGGAAGAACCGCGCCCCGGCACGACCATCGTCGGCTACCAAGTCGATAAGCTGATCTACCTGATCCCCGACATCGCCGTGCAGGAAGTCACCAAAGTCGCGCCGCTGAAATTCAGCGCAGCCGACATCGGCAAGCAGCTTGAGGAGGAGAGCTTTCTGATCCCCGGCAAGAACAGCATTACCGTGCAGCGGCGGATACGGGGTAATCAGACTCGTTTATGGCAGCTCAAATCCGATTTTTTGACGTGTGACGATTGTGACAGTGTGACAACCGGCTAAACATTCACAGAAGTGAAAAGCTCGCATCTTAAAAGGCTGTGACAGGTGTGACACTGTGACAGTCTTTTTTTCGCTCAAAAGGGGGATAAAACGATGGCTGTCACAGGTGTCGCACTTTCAAAACCCTCATTTTCTGTAGAAATCAAAAAAGCGCATGGGGTGTCACGCAGCATTTCGAATGTGCTTTTTCTGATCTGTGACAGGTGTGACAGTGTGACACCCTAGCCCCTCGCACTGCCGCTGCACGGCAAGGCTACAGCGCGGGGCTCCGCCCAAGCAACGCCCGGCGGCGGTACGCTGGCACTACCGTCCCGGCAGTACCACCGAACACCGCCTCACCCGCCGCCCTACACCCCTCGGTCGCCGTGTGGCGTTGCTTGGTGCCCCCCTCGGCGCTGTCCCGCGAAACCGAGCGGCAGCGCTCACCTGAGCTGGCATTTTCCAGCGGTGAACCGAGGGGTTCTCTCATGTGTGATAACGACAATTTCCGTCAGTGGGTTCGGTCAAATATTCGCCCATTCAATGCGGGCAAACAGAAACCCGGCGAATATTCAACCTCATGGGCGGGGGGATGCAGGCGTTTGAGGAGATACGCAAAAACCTCGCCCACTACGCGGCAAACGTGATGCAGAACTACGGCATCTACGGCGGTGAGCTTGAGGAGTGTATGCAGATTGGGTTCATCGCGTTGTGGGAAACGCTGGTCGCGGAACCAAACTTCCTCGCGGAGAAGACCCGTAAGCAGACCGTGTTCTTCATCTTGGCGCGCTGCAAGATTTCGACGTTTCGCTATCGGGCGAACAAATACGACAGCCTTGATGCGCTGATCGGAGACGACCGCCGCGACACCGCCGACGAAAACACGATCACCGGGCTGGAATATGACCGCAGTGAACGCTGGGCCACGTGGGCGACCAACATCGACATGCGCGTGGATATTGAGCGGATCATGCACAAGTTAGCCGAGAAGTACATGCCGTCGCTCAAGCACATGATCGCGCTGTACTATCTCACCACACAGGTGGGGAAAGAAGCCGCCGCGAACATCGCCACGAGCGACGTATGGCGCTGGTATCAGCGCTATGGTCTGTATGTGCAGCAGGAACTTCAGTACGAATTTGCGGAGGTGTTCCTCGAAAAGCACAACTACCCACCCGCTGAACCGTTTGAAATCCCCGTTGAACATCCGAATCATGGACGCTACACGTCCCCGTATCAAGAATGGCGGGAGCAGTACAAGCAGGGGAACACTGCCCCGGCGGAGGCGCTGCTTGAAAAGTATCGTCACACGGTTTGCGTGGCGGGAGCGATCCGGGCGCAGATCGAAGGCAAGACGTACCAGCAGGCGGCGAAAGACATCGGCAGAAATCCCAAGACGTTTCCCCGACACATGAAACGCGCCGCGCGTATGTTGGCAGCAGCATATGCGTGACTTTAAGGCGGCTGGGGCGGCGACCTCAGCCGCCGCTTTTATTTTGCGAGGCAGTCTCTCCGATCCGTACCTTGCCGAATATCCCGTATTGACTACGGAAATGCGCTATAATCGAAATACATTGTTATCAGAATGCGATCAGGATCAGCACCCGCGTGACTCCTCAACAACTGCCGCTGCGCGCCACCCAACACTTGAATAACGGCTTGTTTGCCGATTATTACCTGAACGAAATCGTACCGCAGCAGTGGAAACGCGATCTCCAACTGCTCGGTCAGGCGGAGCAGGTACAGGCACAGCTTAAAGCACTGCGCGACCGTGTTCAGCCTAACACATTGGATGAAGCGCAGCTTGAGGAGCAGTGGATCAAGCCAGTGCTTCGGCTGTTGAATCACCATTTCAGCGTGCAGGTGAAGATTCGCTACCGTGAAACGGGCTATCGCAAGCCGGATTATGTGTTCGTGGACAGCGAACAAGCCGCCTACGCGCTGACCGACGCAATCTATGAATCGGCGCAGATCGGGCACGCGCTGGCGGTCGGGGATGCGAAGCGGTGGGGTATCAACCTTGACCAGACACCGGCGGGTAGAAACGAACGCAACCCCAGCCAGCAAATTGACGAGTACCTGCGCTACAGCGAACTCACATGGGGAATACTGACTAACGGGCGCATCTGGCGTTTGTATCACCGCGACACGAGTAAATACAACCGCTTCTATGCCGTCGATCTGGATGCGCTGCTGAGTGCCGATGCCGAGTCCTTCCTCTATTTCTATGGCTTCTTCAGGCAGGCGGCATTAACCGAGGGATGGCTGTCGCGCGTCCTGACGGGTAGCGAAGATTATGCCCAGAGGTTAAGCGACACCCTCGAAGATAAGGTCTATCATGCGCTCGAATTTATCGCGCAGGGGTTTCTGGACTACCGCCGCAACCAACTTCAACTTACGCTGACGGCAGAAACGCTGCGTGAAATCTATGAGAACAGCCTTGTCCTGCTGTACCGATTGCTATTCATCTTCTATGCTGAAAGCCTCGAGATTCTGCCTCTGCATCAAAATGCGGAATATACGCACCGTCGCAGTTTACACGCAATCAAACGGTTAACAGAGCAGAGGAGTGAAGACCCGTCATCTCTGAACCCGGACAGCGATGAAATCTACGCTCGGCTGAAATACCTGTTCTTCGCTATCGACGCAGGCGATTCACGGCTCGACATGCCCGCTTACAACGGGCGGTTATTCTCTCCCGTCGAGCATCCTTTCCTTGATCAAAAAACGGTCGGCGATAAGCACCTTGTCCCCGCGCTTGATCTGTTGGCAAGGGTGGAAGTGACGGAAAACAGCATCAAGCGGCGGGTATTTGTGGATTACCGCGACCTCGATGTGCGCCACTTGGGATCAGTCTACGAGAAACTGCTCGAGTATGATCTCGACATCGCGCAAGTCAAGCTGACCGTGCGCGGCGGCAAATATGTACCCGCGAAAGACGGTGACTCGATCGAGAAGGAACCGGGAGCAGTGTATTTGCGCACGGGCAGCCATGAGCGCAAAGTCACCGGGAGCTACTACACGCCCGACTACATCGTCCGCTTCATCGTCGAAAAAACACTTGAACCGCTGTTGAGCGAGATCACCGCTCGCCATGCCGACAAAGATGAGCAGGGACGCTGGATCGTGCGCGAAGGGGAGCAGGAAGCGCTTAGAGAGGCGATCCTCTCCATCAACGTGCTTGATCCGGCGACCGGAAGCGGGCATTTCATCGTCGATGTGACGGCATATATGGCGGAATGGCTGCGCGGCTTAGGCTTGCAGCCCGCCGATTTGGGCGATGAAGATGAACTCGTGTACTGGCGGCGGCAAGTGGCGAGCGCGTGCGTGTATGCGGTCGATCTCAACCCGTTGGCGGTTGAGCTGGCGAAATTGTCGATGTGGTTGAGCACACTGGCGAAAGGCAAGCCGCTCTCGTTCCTCGATCATCACATTCGGGTTGGGAACAGTCTTG
>JAPKMU010000137.1 GCA_026645745.1 Anaerolineae bacterium
GCCGCAACGTTTCGATGGGAGCGCTGGCGAACTTCTTCGTCGGCTTCGCCCTCATGATCGGCTTGGTCAGCGTGCCGATCCTCGTCAACATTCGCCTCAACGACGCAAGTGAACTCAGCCAAGCGGCATTTCAAGTCGGAATTCTGCTTTCCGCGCTGACCGTACCGATGGCGCTTGCGGCGATCCCCGGCGGCTGGTTGAGCGCGCGTATCGGCTACCCGCGCACCACCATGATCGGCTTGCTGATCGCGGGAGCGGGTTTCGCGCTGATCTGGCGGACATGGATTCCCGGCATCACCGATGCGCTGATCGCGGTCGAAATGGCGCTCGTCGGGATCGGTTTGGGCTTGACGTTCAGCCCGATCAGCGCGGCGGTCATCAACGCGGCGGATTCAGACAAGCTCGGTTCAGCATCCGCGCTTGTGATCATCATGCGTCTGCTTGGCATGACGGTCGGAATCGCACTGCTGACCGCGTTCGCCAGCCAGCGCTTGAGCGGCTTGGCAGCGGCGGAACTCGGCGCGGCAGCGAGTGATCCGTT
Source organism: Anaerolineae bacterium (assembly GCA_026645745.1). Classification (GTDB taxonomy): domain Bacteria; phylum Chloroflexota; class Anaerolineae; order Aggregatilineales; family Phototrophicaceae; genus Flexifilum. The sequence continues at coordinate 542 of JAPKMU010000137.1, forward strand.
TGCCGCGATTGATGTCTATATCCGCCTGACGATTCAAGTGCTCAGTGAAATGGGACTTGTGGGGATGATTCTGTGCATTGTCGGGATCGTTCCGGCGCTCATGCTGCGCGGCAAAGGGCGCGAGGGCATTCCTGATCCGGTCAAACAATCACCCGTGTTAGGGGATTAGGTTTTTCGCTTATCCCGTTCCTCCTCTCTATCGCAAGCCATAGAGAGGAGGAACGCTCGATTTTGAATATCGAACGACCGACTACTCCACCGGCTGCGTGAGCCACGCCCACAAATGCACCAGATAACCGTCAGGCAGTTCGCTGTCGCTGAACGCGGGCATCTCGCCGCGCCCGACGCGCACCTGCTCATAGAATGCCGCGTAGGTGAGTTCAGGTGGTCGCAGGGCGGGTTCACCATCAATGCCGCCGTTTGCGCTTTCGCCGTGACAGAACGCACATCGGAGCGTCTGCCACAACACCTCACCAATATGCGGATCGCCTGTTTCGGGGACGGTCTGCGGCGCGTAGATCACGGCTTGGCGGCGCGGCACGGTGCTGATCGCGGTCTGCTCAGACGAGAGGAAGGCGTACAGCCCGCCGACGACGATCACGGCAATTACGAGGGCGACCGGAATATAAACCCGCCGCCGCGCGCGAATGCGTTCGTCAGACGCCGCGACGGGCTGATCTGCCAAAACTGCCGCGCGGTTTGGATGCCACAGGATGAGAATGCCGAGCCGGATCAGCACGACGAGAATCACCGTGAGCAGCGCATGATCGCTGTGAACACTGCGCGCCACCGGAATCGCTTCGCCGGGGAGCGTCGTCGTCGCGGCGATGGGCGACCATAAGATCAAGCCGGTGATCCCCAAGACGAGGACACCGATCACGAGAATCAGATACTCAAATTTGAGGATGAAGCGGTAATCGCCGCTCTCTTTGCGCAGCCCGATATGCCCGATGAGGTCGCGCACAGCGCCTATCCCCGGCAGCATGGTCACGCGCCGCCCGATCACGAACCAGCGGTAGCCCACCGCGAGCGTGTGATAGATCGCTTCGGCGAGGAAGATCAAGGCGAAGAAACGGTGCAAAATGCGCAGACTTTCGATGCCGCCGCCGATCACGATCGGGATGTGCGTCCACGCTTCGCTGGCGTAGCGCTGCGGAATTCCGGTCAACACAAGCCCGATGAAAGCGACGGCGAATACTAGTCGCTCGATGCGCTGCATGGCGGATAATCTCAAAATGGGTTGCGGATCAGATGCCATTGTCGTTCCCTCTTTGTGAGCGACGCCGCCGCAAACGGCGGATCACATCCGATAGGATCAGGAGGCTGGCGATGCCAAACGCGACCGGGATCAACACGGCGTACAGGGTATTCGCAAAGAAAAGCGCCGGATGATTGTCCGGTGACGGGGCATAGTGCCCGATCCACGCCGCCGAAAAATCCGCGCTGGCGTCAGGGTGGCATTGGCGGCAGGTGGTGAGCAGCGTCTCACGAATGCTCGACACCCCCGCTTCGTCACTCACCGCTTGAATATTATGCACGCCGTGACAATCAAAGCAGACGGCTTTGTTCGTGACGGCATCCGGCGATTCATGCTCAAACAGCACGACGGTTGACCCATGAAACTCGGCGACGTAGCTGTCAAAGACTTGGGTGCTGATGTCGTAACGCTCCATGAGTGCGTCATCCGCGTGACACTCAGCGCACATCTGAGGCGATCCGGTGCGGAACGCGGTTGTCGCAGGGTTTTCAATGTCATGAACGCCGTGACAGTCGATACAGGTAGGCACGTCGGGGTTATTTTCGTCGAGAAGCCCCGCGCCGTGTATGCTGGTACGGTATTCTTCAAATATTGCCCCGTGACAGCGCCCGCAGGTGAGCGAAATACGCTGGCGCGGCTCGTCGGGCGTTTGAATATCATGCCCGCCGTGACAGTCCACGCATGTCGCCGCCTCTAAGCGTCCTTCGCGCAAAAATTCGCCGTGTACGCTGTCTTGCGCCCGCATGTATTGTTCCTCATGGCAGGTGCGGCAGACCGCATACCGCTCGACTTGAAATTCACGCACCGTTTGACTGAGCGATACCGGATGCGGGTAGCGGAAATTCGGGTGGCAGTCGGCGCACGCAAGCGCCCCTTCCGGGTTGGACTCACCGTGAACCGAATGCGCTAAAACCGTCGGGTCAATCGTCACCGACAGGCTTTCCCCACTGGGGAGCATCCACACCTGATCCGGGTCGGCATGACATAACAAACAATAGGCATCCGAGGCGGGATCAGGCGTCGGAGCGTCTCCGCCCTGCTCCTGAGCCGCCGCCGCGCCAACCATCACGCCCATCAGAATCAGGACGATTCCCAAAATCAGCAAACTCGTCTTAGCTTTGCCCATCATCGGGTCTTCTCCTGATTGCGGCGCGCTTGACGCAGAATGATGAGTGTTCCACCGCCCAAGATCACGACAGACAGCCCGATCAGGATGACCGTCATCGGTCGGAATCCGGTGCGGACGGGGGTTTCCATGCCAACAGTAATCGGTATGATGCCGAAGGGCGTCGCGGTCGGCGCAGGCGCTTCAGTCGGTTCGAGACGCGCGCCGGGGACGCTGAGTTGTGCCAGCAAGCGCGATGCTTCACGAAGGAGGGCATCGGCGTAAGCATAATTGTGGACGCCTAAGCTGCCATCGTTTTGCACGAAGGTCAGCGCGGTGACGACGCGATCATACTGCTCACGTTCAGGTGTGCCTTCGTCGGGGATGGCAATACTGCCAAGCCGCGCCCGCGCCACTGTGATCCGTGAACGCACCGCCGCTTGCGTATCTTCGACGAGTGATTGCAGATCAGTGGTGAGCAGATCCGTATGACATTCGGAGCACGCATCAGGCGGATTATCTGCGGATTCACCGGGAATAACCGGACGCAGCGCATGGCTGGCAAGGATTGATCCGCCAGCGGGGACGCCCTGCATATGACACGTCACACAGCGCGGTCCATCTTCTTCTGAGAAGTGCACCGACGGCATACCGTCAACGCCGTCGATGATCGGCTGACCTTCGAACATTTCGACAACTGGGTGATGCACTGGCTGAACCAGATCAGTATTGCGGTGACATGAGGTACACAGGGTATATGCCGTATCGACCAGAAGATTTTCTGTTTCGGCGGCGGTATGTGGGCTGTGGCATGTCACACAGGTGATGCTGAACTGGGCGCTGGCAAGCGTCGTTGAGGCAGGCGGCTCACCCGTGAGATCACCCGCTTCATAGGCGGCTCGGATACGCTCGGTAAAAGCATTGTCCCCGCTGTGACAGACAACGCAACCATCCTCGGCGCTTGAACTGGACAGCAGGGTATCCAACGATCCCCCGTGCGCCGAATTCAGCCATTCGTTGAACTGCATGTTGTTCAAGCGACCATGCCCGCTGGCGTAATAAGCGAGCGGATCATCCTCCGGCAGCAGTTGATACACCGCCGGATCAAGCAGATTTTCGCCGGGGCGATACTGACTTGAGAACGGATGCGCGGAGTCGACGGTCATGCCTTGACTGTGACACGCGCCGCAGATTTGCGCGTCCGGGCTGACGACGATTGCATTGTGAATCTCGACGATTTCTTCCTCGTCGGGGCGTCTGCCTGCGTCGTCTGCGGCTTCAAAGTGTAAGCTGCCGGGTCCGTGACACGCCTCACACTGAACGCCGTCATCTTCCCAGCGTCCGCGTTCGGTATCTAAGCCCGTCGTGTGACATCCGGCGCAGTTCTGCGTCCAGTCATATTCCGGCGAAAGCCATGTGTCGCTCAAGATATAAGGACGCCATACCTGAGCGACCGTATCCCATTCGGCAGGAAAGACGGCATATACCCGGCTTTCGACCTCGTACACGTAGCGCTGAACATGCCGCCCCGCGCCAACCGCGAAAACAATATCATCTGGTGTAAACGGGCGCGGCGCATCTTCGCCGGGAAACTGAACCGTGCGAATATCCGCGCCTTGCTCAAAATCCCCAAGAATATCCTCTTTACGGCGTTCCACATCTTGAAGCGCCAGCGCGTGTGCGGTGTCCTCGTGATCGCGGGCAAGTCCGGTATGACAATCACCGCACTCGCTTGCTCCGATGTATTCCGCTTCGTCGTCATCCTGCGCGCCAGTGGGATGTGTTGGAAGGGTCATCGCAATCCCCAGCGCGATCAACCCGAACGCACAGACCAACAGTCGATAAATGAGGGTGTGACCCATGACGAGTTCCCCGATCATCAGTGCATAAAAAAGCCCGCCGATCCAAAGCGATCAAGCGTCTCTTGTACAAGAGTAGTAGACGGGTCAACAATTGCAATCAACCCCTAGAATGAAACAGTTTCATTCCGGGGGATGATCTACTAAATGGAGAGATACGTTAGTATGAGCGAAATACCAGAGTCTACGCTAACGCGTCCGCTCCTTATTTGCTTCTTAACTGAAGCCCATTCTGCGTTAGAGGAAATAACCATATGGCATGGTTTCAGCGATTTATCCCAAAACGCGGGCAGACGTTTACCCTCCGCGATTTGCTGCTTCCGTTTGGACTCATCGCTGCCGGGTTTGGCGTGTTTCTCCTGACTGCGCCGCCGCTTTGGGAGTACAGCAACTCGGCTGCATTTTGCGGAGTCACCTGCCACACGATGCCGCCAGAATACGCGACGTTTCTTGAATCGCCGCATGCGCGCGTTCCGTGTGTGGATTGTCATATTGGGCGTGACCTGCTGCTCGTACAGTTCTTCCGTAAAGCAGGACACATGCGCTTGATCGCCGATACGGTGTTTGAAAATTATCACCTCCCGATTCGATCTGCCGAAATGCGCCCCGCGCGTGAAACGTGCGAACAGTGTCATTCACCTGAAACGTACTCGGACGACAGTTTGCAGGTGATCCACACCTATGATAACAACCGCACGAACGATCCGTATTCGATTTATTTGATGATGCACACAGGCGGCGGCAGTGAACGCGAAGGCTTAGGGCGCGGCATTCACTGGCATATCGAAAACCCGATCACGTACATCGCGCTTGATCCCGAAGAACAAGAGATTCCTTGGGTGCGCGTGCAGACGGCGAGCGGCGAGATCATCGAATACAATGCGATCAACTCTCCGGTTGATCGGGAGAACCTGAATCAGTACGAACTCCACGAAATGGACTGCATTACCTGTCACAACCGGGTCGCGCATCTGATCGACACCCCGAACCGGGCGATTGACACCGCGCTCCAGATTGGCGCGATTTCGCGGGATATTCCGTTTATCCGCGCGCGGGCAATCGAGCTTTTGTCCTCGCCGTATGTCTCGACGAGTGAAGCGCTGCAATCCATCGCGTCGCTTGAGCCGTATTACAGCGAAAACTATCCAGAGTTCTACGCCGAAGGATCAGAGCTTGTCAGCGCGGCGATTGGCGAACTTTCGACGATCTACCAAGAGACAAATTACCCCGAACAGCTTTTGAGCTACGATACCCATCCCAACAATGTGGGACACCGTGACGCGCCGGGATGCTTCCGCTGTCATGATGGCGAGCATTTCACCGATACGGGCGAGGTGATTCGGATCGAATGCAACTTGTGTCACACCATCCCGACGGTTGTCCGTCCGGGAGATATTCAGCCGGTGCTGGCACTGGCGGCAGGGGTTGAACCTACCACCCATCTCGATTCGACATGGATTACCCGCCACGCCACCGCATTTGACGCAAGCTGTTCGACCTGCCACACGACCGCCAACCCCGGCGGTATTGATAACCAGAGCTTCTGTTCAAACAGCGCGTGTCATGGATCAGCGTGGGAGTATGCCGGATTTGACGCTCCCGGATTAGCGACCATTCTCGATATCTATCAAGTCACAGCCGTACCGCTCCTAGAAGACTTTGAAGGCGACCCGACCTACACGATTCTTCAACCGCTGTTCGTTCAAGAATGCGGCGCGTGTCATGGTCAAACGCCGACAAACGGACTGCGCGTGACCGATTATGCAAGTCTCTTGGCGGGAAGTGACAGCGGCGCGGTTGTGGTCGCGGGCGCACCCGACGAAAGCCGGATGATCGACGTTTTGAGCGGGGGACATTTCGCGCCAGTGACCGATCATCAGATTGAACTGCTGATCAAGTGGATTCGGAACGGACTGCCTGAATAGGATTGCTTTAACGCACCGCTGGTGTTGACCTCTTTCGCTTATCGCCCCTCAACCGAATTCGGCTGAGGGGCGTTTTTTGCCTTGATGTAGTGCCCCTCACCCCCCGTCCCCCTCTCCCACGCAAGCGGGTAGAGGGGGAGTCGCTCGGGTGCTCTGCCCGACAAGACGACAGACTAAGGTACGGGTCACGCGGTTTGCTCCCCTCTCCGAATTCGGTTCACAGGACGACATTTTTTCCTCACCCCCCAACCCCCTCTCCATCGCAAGCGATAGAGAGGGGGAGCAAAACCCTTGTTTTCTCCCCTCTCTAACCGAAGGTTGGAGAGGGGCAGGGGGTGAGGAGCAGTACAGTAAGCGAGAAGTGTCATCCGCTGAACCATCGCTCTGCCAGCGGAGAGTGGGGAGAGGTCAGCGGTCATCGGCTGAAAAACTACCCCAGCTTGATCATCATGCCTTCGTTGGCGCGCAGTTGGAGCGCGGAGAGGTCAATCGCGCCTGTTTTGTCTAACTGCGTGTTGATCAGCACCTCGCCCGCACCGCTGATGGTAAGCGGAATCGTCACGGGCTGGCGCGAGAAATTGAGCGCGATCAGCAGCGCTTGACCGTCATGATCGCGGCGGTACACGAGTGTATCCGCTGGCGAATCGATCAGCGTGAGTGATCCTTCGGTCAGCGCGGGGAGCATACGCCGTTCGATCAAGAGCGCGCGGTACAGATTGAGCATTGAGTAGGGATCGCGCTTTTCGTTTTCCACATTCACGGTTGGGTAGTTGGGTGCAGTGGGCAGCCAAGGCACAGCCGACGAGAATCCGGCGTTCGCTTCGGCGCTCCATTGGAAGGGTGTGCGTTCATAATCACGGCTCACGCCCATGTTGATCCCCTGCGGGTCTTGGTACTGTTCCGGCGTCAGATCACCGTTTTCCATGCCTAATTCTTCGCCGTAGTAAATGAACGGCGTTCCGCGCAGCGTGAGCATCATCATCGCGGCGACGCGGGCTTGCTCCGCACCAAGGCGGCTGGCGATGCGCGGCATATCATGGTTGCCCATCACGTAATTGGGCTGAGCGTTCGGCGGTAGCACGCTTTCGTAGCGGGCGATGAAGTCGCGGATCGCTTTCGCGTTCCAAGGCAGCAGGATCAGCGCGAAATTAAACGGCAGATGGATCAAATGTTGATCATTTTCGACGTAGAATCCGGCGATCAACGTTGGATCGACGCTGTAGCCGATTTCCCCGATCATCACCCGATTCGCATACGAGTCGAACACCTTGCGGAATTCCGCGATCAAGCCGTGAATACCGGGGCGGTTTTCGCTGTATATGCGCATCTGCGAGAACATCGGATTATCGACACCCTCTTGAAAGTTGGGATTCATGGGGTTATCGCGGAATTCGTCGTCTTTCAGCATGCGGTCGATCACGTCTACGCGGAAGCCGTCCACGCCGCGATCCAACCAGAAGCGCACCTCGTTCAACATCGCTTGCAGCACTTCAGGATTGCGGTAATTCAGGTCGGGTTGTTCCGCAAGGAAGTTGTGCATGTAATACTGCTGGGTTGTTTCGTCCCACGTCCAAGCCGATCCGCCGAAGTATGCCGCCCAGTTATTTGGCGGCGATCCGTCCGGCTTTGCGTCACGCCAGATGTACCAATCGCGCTTGGGGTTATCGCGCGAGGCGCGTGATTCCTTGAACCATGCGTGCTGATCGCTGGTGTGGTTCGGGACAAGGTCGAGCAGCACTTTGATACCGCGCGCGTGTGCCGCAATTAAGAGTGCATCAAAATCTGCCAGCGTGCCGAAGATCGGGTGAATATCAACATAATCGCTGACATCGTAGCCAAAATCTTTCATCGGCGATGGAAAGATCGGCGACAGCCAAATTGCGTCGATCCCTAACCATTGCAAGTAATCGAGCTTGGATGTAATCCCCGGAAGATCGCCAATTCCGTCGCCGCTGCCATCCATCCAACTGCGTGGATATATTTGATAGACGACGGCTGACCGCCACCATTCCCGTGTCGCCATGAAATTCGCCTTTTTGTATGCGGGTTATGCTGCCTGATCATGGCGAGAATCAGTGCGCTGATCAATGCCCAGTCTTAATTCTTAACCGGATAGCCGATGCGATTTACGGCTTCTGCGGCGGAAAAATCGTGCTCGGTGAGACGATTGCCGGAATCATGCGTCGTAAACGTGACAACGACGCGCCGCCAGCCGATGAATATATCCGGGTGATGACCAATTCCTTCGCACACCGTGCCGACAGCAGCGACGAAAGCGATTCCCGCCAAATAATGATCGAATTGGTAGGCGCGTGTGAGCGTCATCCCGGCGCGCGTCCATCCGGGAATTGTGTTTAGGCGGGCAGCGATTTCGCTTTCGCTAAATGGGACGCTGGTCATAGCAGGTGTCCTCCGATACTTTATACGGGTGACGTTCGATGTTGAGGGCGAGTTATAATCAATCTCGCACGTCACGAGCTAATCATAGTTAACTATGCGAGGTCGTACAAATGAAGAAATATCTTCTGGTTTTCGGGATCATGATCGTGGCATTCACGATGACTGCTGCGGCACAAGAAACACCAACAGTTGTAACGCTGACAACCCCTGATGGTATCACCCTCATAGGGGATTTTTATGCCGCAGAATCCCCTGCACCCACGCTGCTGCTGCTGCATATGGCGCATTCGTCGCGCGCTGCTTGGTCGCCGTCCATTCCAACCCTCTTGGAAGGCGGTTACAACATCCTCGCGGTGGATATGCGCGGGTGGGGTGAATCTGGCGGCGACCAAGACATGGACGCGACTGCTGCCGATTTTCCGCTGTGGTTTGAGTGGCTGCGAGGACAACCTACCGTACTCGCGGATCAATTTGCGGTTATTGGGGGGAGTGTTGGCGCAAACCTCTCGCTTTTCGCGTGTGTGAACGAACCCGGTTGTGTTACGGTCGTCGCGCTTTCGCCGGGGCGTGATTATTACGGCGTGCAGCCGCTCAACGCGCTGGCAGATAACGCTATGCGTGGGCGTTCCCTGTTGATCTTGACGGCGCTGCGGGACAGTTCAAGCGGCACGTTCCCGCAGGAATTGGTGGCAGAATCCAACGTCTTTGAAGTCGGCTTGATCCAGTATTCGGGCATCGGGCATCATGGCACGGACATCTTGAATAATCGTGAAGATGCGCTTCCGTTGATCATGACATGGCTGGAAACGCATCTCGGCTGATAGACCAGCCATTCAAATAAAATTGAACGGTTTGAGGTGGCTCGTGGTAGAATGAGTCATCTCAAACACTGTTCAGAAAAGAGTGATCACGATGATTGATGCTCCTCTCGAAACGACCACCGGCGCGGAAAATGTCGCTTGGGATCTCTCGGTTTTTTACCAGAGCCTCGACGATCCTGCGATTGAGCGCGATATTGCCGCGCTCCGCGAACGCACCGCCGCGTATGCCGAAAAATATCGCGGGAAGATCGGCACACTCAATGCGCGGGCGATTGCCGAAGCGCTGGCTGAACGGGAAGCGCTGGCGGATATGGCGGGGCGGCTCGGCTCATTTGCCGGGTTGATGTTCGTCACCGAAACCAATAACCCACAGCGCGGCGCACTGTACCAAAAGGTGCAGGAGATTGGCGCGGAAATTCAACAGGCGCTGTTGTTCTTTGAACTCGAATGGAAAGCGCTGCCGGACAGCCAAACACAGGCGATTCTCGCTGATCCTGCGCTTGGGAAATACGCGCACATGCTCGAAGCCGAACTCAAGATGCGCCCGTATACACTGAGCGAAATCGAGGAGCAGCTTTTGGTCGAAAAAAGCGTCACCGGCGCGGATGCGTGGGTGCGTTTCTTCACCCAACTATTGGGCGCGCTCCGCTACAAGTGGGAAGGCGGCGAAGTCACCGATTCGCAGATTCTTTCCAAGTTGTACAGTGGTGATCGAGAGGTGCGCCGCCGCGCCGCCGAGAGCATCACCGAAGGCTTGCGCTCCCGTTTGATGGAAACGACGTATGTGTTCAACGTGATGGCAGCGGACAAGATGCAGAATGACCGCCGCCGCAAGTTCCCGTCATGGGTGAGCGAACGCAACTTGGCAAATAAAGCCCCGGACGCCGTGGTTGAAGCGTTGATCAATTCGGTGACGAGCCGCTACGAGATCGTGCAGCGTCACTACCGCTTGAAGCGGGCGCTGTTGGGCGTGGATGCGCTTTATGATTATGACCGCTACGCGCCGCTGCAAATCAAGGCAAGTGCGGAAGAATATTCATGGGCGGAAGCGCGCGAGATCGTGCAGAGTTCGTATACTGCGTTCAGCCCGCAAGCGGGTGAGGTGGTTGCGCGCTTCTTTGACGAAAATTGGATCGACGCGGCGCTGCGCCCGAACAAACGCGGCGGCGCGTTCGCTACCGCGACTGTGCCTTCGGCGCATCCGTTCGTACTGCTCAACTACACGGGCAAGGCGCGCGATGTGGCGACGCTGGCACATGAACTCGGTCACGGGCTGCATCAGTATCTCGCACAGCGCAAAAACGGCTTGGTGTATCAGTACACGCCGCTGACCACCGCTGAAACCGCATCAGTCTTCGGTGAAATGCTGACATTCCAAGCGCTGCTTGCGAAAGAAAGCGATCCGGCAGCACGGCTGTTGATGCTGGCGGGCAAGCTGGAGGACAGCTTCGCTACCGTGTTCCGTCAGATTTCGATGAACCGCTTCGAGGACGGGTATCACACCGCGCGCCGCGAAGAAGGCGAACTTTCGAGCGACCGCTTAAGCGAAATTTGGCTGAAAACACAGCGCGCGATGTTCGGGGACAGCGTGACGCTCCGCGACGATTACGGCGCATGGTGGAGCTACATCCCGCACTTCTTGGGCACACCGGGTTATGTGTACGCTTACGCCTTCGGTGAACTGCTCGTGCTGGCGCTGTACAACCTGTATCAAGAACGCGGTCAGGCATTCGTGCCGCAGTATCTTGATCTGCTGGCGGCGGGTGACAGCAATTACCCCGATCAACTGCTGGCGAAGGTTGGCATCGACTTGAACGACCCGAACTTCTGGAACGGTGGGCTTGATGTGTTGAGCGGCTTGGTGGATCAAGAAGAAGCGCTCGCACGGCAGGTCTTCCCGGAGAAGTTTGCTTAATCCTCACCCCCAACCCCCTCTCCATCGCGCTGCGATAGAGAGGGGAGCAAAGCCCTTGTTTTCTCCCCTCTCTAAACGAAGTTTGGAGAGGGGCTGGGGGTGAGGAGCTTTACTCCCCCCGGTACGCGGGCGACTCGGGATTATCGGAGCGCCAGAAATTCGGATGATCGGGATTAGTGAACCGCTCCATGTCGGTGTCGGGTGTCCATTTTGTGCCGTCGGGGAGTGTGGTTGCTGAGTCAAACATCGCGGAGGCCAGCCAAGCATTCTGTAAATCTGCAATTATCAGGGATGCACCTTCCAGATTTGCACCTTGCAAATTTGCTCCAACTAGATTTGCTCCTGCCAGATTTGCTTTTTGGAGACTTGCTCCCAGCAATTTGGCACTTTGCAGATTTGCTCTTGGTAAATCTGACCACACTATATTAGCCCACAGCAAAGATGCCTTTTGCAGATCTGCTCCTGCTAAATTCGCATGGTCAAGATCAACCGAGATCAGAAATGCGCCTTGAAGATTTGCCCGTGATAAATTCGCACCTTGAAGATTTGCCCTTACAAAGTATTCACCCTCTAGGGAGCCATCCGTGAGCCAGCCATGTTCACGTAAGAGTTCTACAGCACGGATTGTTGTCCCCATATCTCGACTTCGCATCTCAACAATTAACTCCACCAGTTTTTCACGTTTCGCTTTGCGCTCTTCCTCC
>JAPKMU010000138.1 GCA_026645745.1 Anaerolineae bacterium
CGCCGCCTCCACCGTCCAATCTAGTACGCCGTTGAGCAGACCATACAGCGCGGCTTTGCGCGGCGCGTTCTGTGTCGTTTTACCGAATAATCCCCGTTTTTCGACCGGATGATCCCATTCGCGGCTGCTCTGCGCGATCACGAGCGCGGCGGCGATTTGTACGGCGAGAATCCAATCCCATTCGGTAAATCCGTCCGGCTTGGGCGGTGGATGCACCATTACGGCGGCAAGATCGCGCACGACGTTAGCCGATCCGCCGAGTATTTGTGCCGCGTCGCGGGCGGCGGCTTTCCATTCTGGCACGTGAAAACCCGTCCGGGCGATAGCGCTCACCGCTTCGCTGATCGACTCGGCAGGCGGCGGTAGATTCGGCGCGGGGATATCCCCTTCATAGCGCCACACGACGTAATGAGGATCAACATCGGGCAGTGGGCGGCGCGGATCATGCCCCTTGATCGGCGGGAACACAACGATCAAGCGGCTGGTCGGGCGGACGGAATTTATCCACCGTTCCACCGCCATCCGCGCCGAGGGGGATTCAAGCGCGGATAAGGTGATCTCAAAGTCGCCTTCGGTCGGTTTGGCATTCAGTTCAATGATCTGCTTAATCAAATTGATCATCGCCTCGGATGGTTCCGGCAGGAAGTCGATATACGGAATTCCTGCCGGCTTCAGCGCTTTGAGCAGTTCAGCGGCACGGGGATTTTCTGGGTGCGCAGCGGCAAACTGAAGCAGTCGGGTTTGCCAGTAGGGATCGCCGTCGAGCAAATACTGGAGTGCGTAATAGCTCGGCGCGGCTTCCGGGTGATCCGGTTCGCGGTCAAGGATGCTGCCGTAGATGCGCGCGGCTTCTCCCAAATTACCCTGCCTCCTCAAGCTGGCGGCGCGGCTGAGATCAGATTGGCTCATGGTTGTTCCTCGTTCAGCGTCCACTTTGCGCATTCAATGTTATCATCAGGATTATAAGGTAATTCACGAGAGGAAACGGCGGAGATGACGATGACGGATGGCGTCACCCTCCTACGCGGCAAACGGATCATACTCGGCGTGACGGGCAGCATCGCCGTTTATAAAGCCGTTGATCTGGCGAGTAAGCTCACGCAAACGGGGGCGCTCGTCGATGTGATCATGACCGACGCGGCGCAAAAATTCGTCACGCCGCTGACGTTCGGCGCGGTGACAGGTCGCGCGGTGTATACGAGTATGTGGCAGACGGACTCCGGCAGCGGCTTACCGACACATATCGCCCATGTCGGCTTGGGTGAAGGTGCGGCGCTGTACGTGATCGCCCCGGCGACGGCGGACGCATTGGCGCGGTTGGCGCACGGCTTCGCCGGGGATTTACTCGCGGTGACAGCATTAGCGGCACGCTGCCCGCTCGTGATCGCCCCGGCGATGGATGCCGGGATGTATGCGCATCCGGCGGTACAGGCGAATGTGCGCACGTTGGTCGAACGTGGAGCGTACTTGATCGAACCGGACGAGGGGCGTTTTGCCTCCGGGCTTCACGGTAAAGGGCGCTTTCCTGAAACCCCGGCGTTGATCGGCGCGATCCGTGCGGCATTAGGGCGCGGCGGCAATCTCGAAGGGCGGCGCGTCGTCGTGACGGCGGGCGGCACACGCGAAGCACTCGATCCGGTGCGCTACATCACCAATCGGTCGAGCGGCAAACAGGGGTACGCGCTGGCACAAGCCGCGCTTGACGCGGGCGCTCAGGTGACGCTGATCACATCGGCGGATTTGCACCCCCCTTACGGCGCAGACGTGATCCGTGTCGGATCGGCGCAGGAACTCCACGATGCGACGATGCGCGAAACGATCAGGGCGGATGCGTTGATCATGGCGGCAGCAGTCGCGGATTTTCGTCCGGCGGCGGCAGCGGAACACAAAATCAAGAAGGGGGAAGGGGATGCCGGGCTGACGATTCAGCTTGAACGCAACCCGGATATTTTGGCGGCAGTGGCGGCGCGGCGTGAACGTTCCGGTTCACCGCGCGTTTTGGTTGGCTTTGCGGCAGAAAGCCGCGATGTGGTCGCCTACGGACAAGAAAAACTTGCCCGCAAGCGCTTGGATTTGCTGGTAGCGAACGATATCAGCGCGGTGGATGCAGGCTTTGAGACGGATACCAACCGCGTGATCCTGATCAGCCGTGATGCGGTTGAACCCCTCGATTTGATGAGTAAAGCCCATGTGAGCGAAACGGTAATCGAACGGGTAGCGCAGCTTTTGACCTAAGGACGACGACGACAATGCAGCACACACGGTTTGAACAAGCGCGCATTCAGCAGTTGGTAGGGACGTACAGCCCGGAGGCGATGCCCAAACTACCGTTGGATTTTGGCGACTTTCTCTCGCTCTTGTGGCGAATCGATCATCACGCCGAACACGGCGGACAGCGCACGTATTATTATGCGTGCGCGGCGGCACTCGCGGCGGGCTTGAATTTGCCGCAAAAAATTCTACTGGTGGTCGAAACCGCAGCGGCGGGCGAGATGATCCGCACCCTGCACAATGTCCCCTATCGCGGCGTTGAACGACTGGTCGATGTGGCGGATCGCCGTGCCGCGTTGATCCAGCTTCTCAGAATGCGCGATGATACGCTTCGCATCGGGACGTATCAAGAAGGCTGGTCGCGGGGTTACCCCGGCGCGGGCATTGTGGATACCGAACTGCGTGAGCGCGTATTCGCCGTGTTGTATACCGCACTTCAGGGACAGTTCAGCCATTACGGGCGGCTGCTGCTCGTGCTGGACATCGTTTTAAGCGATCTCCTGCTGGGCGCGGGCAGCGCACCCGAATGCACGCTGGATATGCTGGTTAATGAATTCGATTATCCCGATCCCACTGACCCGGATGTGCGCCGGTCATATCACGACCCGCGCTGAACCACCGGATCAAACGAAGGATTCAGCCACACGTTCGACGCCGGGAATCGCCTTGAACGCCTGCGCGACTGCCTCAGCGGTGACGCCTTCCGGCAGTTTGCCATTGAGGATTACCACGCCGTAACGCACGTTCACGAGAACCCCATCGGGCACGACCTTCGCCGCCGCCAGCCGAATTTCTTCTTCGGTATGCAGGCTGGTGGCATCTACGTCCTTCACATCTGCGACCGCACCGACACGATCCAGCAGATAACGCCGCGTGATTGGCGTGCGAACATGCCCGCTGATCACGACACTGCCGCTGTGCACGCGCACCTTGAAGTGATGGCGGTCTTGTTGAAGCGGCGGATAATGGACAATGATTTCTTCAATGTCTGCGAGAATGTCCACATCCGGGCGAACAGGTGCAATAGTTGAGTCAGACATTAGGTTTGGTACTCCTTACTTTAGCCAAGAATGCTGCACGTAATATATGCTTCTGATTGTGACGCTGTTCGCAAGGACTTGCCAGTTGAGGTTTTTGCGTAGAATAGAACCATTACTGGCGCATTCGCTGAGGCATTCATGTCAGCCTTGAGGCTAAAACAAGTGGGGATCGCGTGGGTGTGCGCGATGATGGTTGGCGTCGGGATGGTTTCGGCGCAGTCTGGCTACACGTTTTCGGGGACGATCACAGCATCGAATGTACGTGATTGGTATGCGATTCCCCTACGCGCAGGTGAAGCAATCGTCGTCACGGCGGATGCGGTTGACAGCGCACTGGATACGGTGATCAGCCTGTATCCGGCAGGGAGTGATTCGCCCGTCGCCAACAACGATGACCGCGATTTTGACAGCTTAAATTCCGCATTCGGCTATATTGCGGAGGAATCCGGCACGTACCGCCTCGAGATCACCCGCTATCCGGGATCAAGCGAGGTGGGTGACTATGAACTTTCGGTGACGATTGGTACGGAATCGATCTTTGAGATTCTCACCCCAATCACGCGCGTGAATCTGGGGGATGGCGCGGCGTTCGTCGATACCGAGCATTTCCGCATTCACTACACGTTTGAAGGCAAAGACGCGGTTAGTCAAGAATTCCTCGATGCAGTCACCCTCGCGGCGGAAGGTTCGTATGCGTTCCAAATTGGCGAACTTGGGTTTGTGCCTCCGCCGAGCGATCAATGGATGGGCGGGGACAGCCGCTATGACATTTACCTGAAGGATTTGATCGGCACAGGCGAAGGTGCGCTCGGCTACGCCGTTCCCGAATCGACGGTGAGTGATAATCCGAATTCGCCGGAGATCGAATCGCACGCGGGGACGAGCTATCTCGTCGTCGAAAATGACTTCATGGATGTCGATGGCGGCACGCCGATCCAGCTTATGCGCGCGACGGTTGCGCACGAATTCAATCATTTGGTGCAGTTCGGCTACGACACCGACGAGCCGCATAACTGGGTATTCGAAGCGACCTCGACATACATGGAGACGATCACCTTCCCCGAAGATCAAGATGCGACCGGTTATGTATCCACCGCCTATCAATACCCGGAGTTGTGCTTTGGCACGATTAATGATCCCGGGTTTGGTGCGGTGCAGTACGGTGAATGGACGGTGATGCAAGCGATGGCGGACGCTTACGGGCAGACGTTCGTGCCCGATCTATGGCGCAACCTCGCCCACTTGGACGGATTCGCCGCGCTTGAGGCGACGCTTGCCGCTTACGGATCACAAACGCTGCCGGAGTTCATCGCCATGCAGCGGACGCGCAATCTCGCCCGCGATTATGATCTCGCGCCGCTGTTCGATGCGACCGTATGGCTTGAGGAAGTGATCAACGACACCGGACGCTGGACGTATACCGGCGAAGGAATTCAAGAATTGGGCGCGAATTACTTCTCGCTCGCGCTTGACGGTGATTTTTACGATGTCCGCTTGATCAATGACGACGGCGCGTTGATTCTTTATGCGCTCGGCGTGGACGGGGAACAGGTGGAAGTGATTCCGCTCGGTCGCGGCGGCGTGGTCGAACCCGCCCGCTACGACAATTTCTACCTGATGGTATTCAACCCGGTATACGACGAAAATCTGAGCGACTGCGTGTACTATGACTATCAGATCGATGTGACCGAGTCGGACGGCAAGACCACCCCCGCCGATCCGACGCTGTCGTGGAGCGCGCGGTATTTTGAGGCGCTGCGGTAGCGAGATTTCTCACGCGCGCAAAAGCTCCTCACCCCCGCCCCCTCTCCAACCTTTGGTTAGAGAGGGGAGAAAAACAGGTGCTCTGCTCCTCCTCTCTATTACTTGTGTGGGAGAGGAGGCTTGTCCGATATTTCACGCGCTGTTTTGCCCTCACCCCGGACGCCCCTCTCCGTCAACAGAGAGGGGCAAAGCCATGTCACCCGCATCGCAGATCGATGAGCCAGCGGATCACCCCCTCTCTGCCAGCGGAGAGGGGGCGGGGGGTGAGAGCGCTTTTGCTTGCGCCCCTCCCTGAATTCGGGGAGGGGAGACGAGCGCAGCGAGTGGGGGAGAGGTTGGTTTTGAGTTTCGGGCAAGCGCCCTTTTACCCCAACGCCACATCGAGCAGCATCATCACGGCAAACCCGATCATTGCGCCCATCGTAGCGCGGTCGGTGTTGCCGTTCCCCTGTGATTCGGGGATCACTTCTTCAACCACGACAAAGATCATCGCGCCCGCCGCGAACGCCAGCGCATATGGCAGCAGTGGACGGACGAAAAACACCAGCGCCGCGCCGATCACCCCGGCGATGGGTTCAACTACTGCCGAAAGCTGACCATACCAGAAGGCTTTCAAACGCGTGACCCCTTGGCGGCGGAGCGGAATCGCCACCGCCGCGCCTTCTGGGAAGTTTTGCAAGCCGATGCCGATAGCGAGGGCAATCGCGCCTGCGACGGTTGCTTCGGGGATGCCTGCCGCTGCCGCGCCGAACGCGACGCCGACCGCGAATCCTTCCGGGATATTGTGCAGCGTGATCGCCAACACGAGCAGAATCGAGCGCCGCCAGTGTGTAGGAATGCCTTCTGGTCTTGCCATGTTCGGGTGAAGGTGCGGGAGCACAGCGTCAATGCCGCGCAAGAATACGCCGCCGAGCAAAAATCCGACGACGGCGGGCAGCCATTCGGGAACGCCGTTTCCGGCGGACATTTCGATAGCCGGGGCGAGCAGTGACCAGAAACTCGCCGCGATCATGACTCCGCCCGCGAAGCCGAGCATGGTATCGAGCGTGCGGCGGGTGATATGTTTGGTGAAGTAAACGGTTGCCGCACCGAGCGCGGTCACGCCCCATGTGAATAATGTGGCAAAGAGCGCCTGTAGAACAGGGGAATGGGCGATGACTTCCGGCATGAATATGTTTCCTTCCGACGGTGTGATTTTCGACTTGCCTAAAAATTTATTGCAAGTCATCAAATATTGGAAGGGCTGCCGCCGGAAAAGGGTTGAAGATCATCTCTTAGGGGTTACAAAGACAAAAAAGACGCGGCGGGTGCTGTATATTCAGCCTCGCCGCGTTGAAGCCACTTAGAGGTCGTTTGAAAAATCCCCTCACCCCCTGACCCCCTCTCCCACGTAAACGGGGAGAGAGGGGCGGCTTGCGCAGCAAGCAGGGTGAGGGGCATAAAGCGAATATTCAAACGGCTTCTTACTGCCCTGAACCGTTCGTCGGGGGTTGGGTGATCATGAACTTGTTGCCGTAAGGATCAGCGATGATCGCCTGAACGCCCCAAGGAAATTCATTGGGTTCCATTGCGAAGCTGACGCCTTTGGCTTTCAGGTCGGCGGAAAATGCCCGCACGTCCGGCACTTCGAGCGCGATTGTCCCTGATTTGCCGACCCGCTCCCGAATTTCCGCCGCCATTGCTTCTTCGTCCGCCATCGATTCATGTTCGAGGATGATCTCGAAGGGCTGATCCGGCGGGCTGACCGTGACCCACCGCGCGCCGGGACGAAAGAACGCATCCTGAACCTTACGGAAACCGAGCATATCGCTGAACCATTGGACTGACGCGTCCAGATCGCCAACCGTTATAGCAGCATGTGTGATCTTCATGACAATTCCCCCTCACTGATGAAAGTGCAGAACACTCGTTCTATTATAGAACAAATTTTCATTCAATCAAGTGGAGAGTGTGTTAACTCACTGGAGCGCTCCCCGCCGCCGCACGATCCACACCGCGATCCACATCTGCGCGCCGATCAAGATCACATACAACACGGCGCTTCCTACAACCGTGAGCATCGAAAACGCGACATAGCTGGCGGAGTTCTCCGGTCGGATCATATTGGCGATTGGGTATGCGGGGTCGATCAAACCGGAGGCGCTCAACTGCACAGCGTCGATGATAAGGGTGTATCCATCCATCGTGTCAACCAGCGCGCGGCGCAGCACGGCGAGATCGTGCGGGGTTTTGCCCCATGAGCTATAAGAAGCCTTCACATCAAGCTGGACAGTAAGAGAAAGAGACGGCGGTCGTGTCCCTGCTGCCGTGAGCGCACGATCCATCGCTGCGAAGAGATCATTCCACACGCGCGGCACACTGTCCATCACCCCATATGCCAGCACCGCGATCAGCAGGCGCGACACGACGGACGCAGGCAGCACGAGCGCGGGCAGTCGATAAAACACGCGGCTGATCAGCGCCGCCCCCGCGCACATCAGGAGCGAATCGGCGGCGGTAAGGATCAACACGGCAAACGGAGCGGCAGCAGCAGCGGCGGGTGGCGTCGGATACCGCGCGCGCCAGTCGCCTTTGTAAAGGAAACCCGTCAAACTACACGCAGTGGAACTTGCGCACATCGACGGGGGCAGGCTGATGCGGACGACCTGCGTCGTAGTCGGTGTTGTGTAGTTGAATGCGCGCAAACTCGGCGTGTAGGGGTTGGTGCGGATCAGGGTGATCATCGTCCCATAAGCGAGCGCGCCATGCAGCACGAGCAGCAGCAGCCACAGCCGCCGGTGATGCCGCCACAGCGCGATCACGCGGGCGACAGCAAGCCGCCGCGCGGTGACTCCCGTAAGAGTCACGTGTTCGCCCATCACGGACGGATCACGCTTGGCGAGCGCCGCCGCCGAGAGGCTGACCGCGATCCACGCACCGATCATGGTTGCCAGCAGCACGAAGCTGATCAACCAATAGACGGTGCTATCGCCGTTGAAAGGGACTGAACTCGGATCATAATAGCGCGCAAACAGTACCGCCGTCGTGATCCCCGGTAGGGCGACGAGCGCCATCCACCAGCGGCGCGGCGTGCGATGCTGACTTTCTAATAAACGGAATTCCCAACGGGTGACCGGATCGTTCCATGTTTGCTTCAATGACCGGATCATGTCGCTGTTGTCCTTTGATGATGTGTTCGTTACGCAAGTACCCCCCGCCGCCGCAGAATCCACACCGCGATCCGCATCTGCGTGCCGATCAAAATCAGGTACAAGATCGCGCTCCCGGCAACGGTGAACATCGCAAACACGACATAACGCGCCGAATCTTCCGGTCGGATCATGTTCGCAATCGGGAATGCGCCGTCGATCAAACCGGAGGCGCTCAACTGTACGGCATCGGCGATCAAGCGGTGAGGATTGATTGGCACGGTGGGGTTGAGCAATTTCACATTGCTATCTGACACGTTCGCTGTAGCGTACCAAGAGAGTAAATGACGAAACATCTGTAATTCACGAGGGGTCTTGTGAATGTAGCCACTAATCCAAAAGTAGACCGCCCCAATTGCGTCGTGACGTTCATACTGATACCAATGCACTGCCGCCCCTGCTGATGCCTGCGCGCCTACAAATACGCGGAAAAGCCCATCCCGTATGCGCGGCGCACCATCCATCATGCCGAATGCCAGCACAGCGATCAGCAGGCGGTGCATAACAGATGTGAGAATCACAAGCACGGGAAGGCGGTAGAGCACCCAACTCATCAGTGCCGCCCCCGCGCAGATTAGGAGCGAATCGGCAGCGGTCAGGATCAACAGGGGAGCGGGCGCAAACATATACGAGTCGTGTCTAGTACCCTTAAACGGTATCCAACTGATCGAGTAACACCCATTTGGACTGCCGCACAACGCATTCCCCGTATCAAGGGCGATTAGGATGCGCAATTCTGACATCGGTGCAAAGTAATTGAATGCCCGCCCACTAGTTGGCATGAAGTAAACTGGATACTCTATCAGCGTGATCATCGTGCCGTAGGCGAGCGCACCATGCAGCACGAGGAGCAGCAGCCACAGCCGCCGGTGATGCCGCCACAGCGCGATCACACGGGCGAAGGCAAGCCGCCGCGCAGTGACACTCGTCAGAATCAGGTGTTCGCCCATGACGGACGGATCGCTTTTTGCCAATGCCGCCGCCGATAGGCTTACAGTAACTACCGCTCCAACTAGATAAAGCAGTATAAGCGTCGTGATCAGCCCAAACACCCACATATCTGTAAAGGGCGTGAGATAACCAAAAGCGATCACCGCCGCCGTGATCCCCGGCAGCGCGACGAGCGCCAGCCACCAGCGGCGCGGCTTACGATGCTGACTCTCTAAAAAGCGGAATTCCCAACGGGTGACCGGATCGTTCCATGCCTGCTTCAATGACCGGATCATAAGGGGGTTCACTCACTGGTGTAACACAGGCGCGTGTGAAAATTTACCCCACATGACCATTCAAGCGGAGTCGGCACGGGATCATCGGCGGCGTGTTCGGGGATCAAGTAATACGCCTCCCATGTCCCCTCAGCGACCCAACCGCGCACCCCATTGACCGTCTCGACGCGCCACCACTGTTTGTGACCGTTGCAGCTTGCGCCGCCGATCACCGTGACGATGTTTCCGCTGTACAGCCGCCCGTTTACGCCGGTGTCAACGGCGGGCAGTGCGCGCAAATTCAAGCTGTCCACGATCACCCGCGCTTGCATACCGATATGCAGCCTCGCCGCCGGAGCCGTTGCGCACGGGGCGGTGAGTCCATCAGCATTCGCGGAGTCCAACAATTGGAGGTTGAGCGCGGCGATCAAAAAGACGACAATCAAGGCAGTCATACGGCAATCCGCTCGTGGTTGAGGTTCAAATATGCCGCATATTGTACTCTCGCCAATCTGCCATGAGCGCGGCGGCTGATCTACGAAAAGGATACGTTATGCCGTTTATTACGGAAGAAGATGCGATTACGTTTATCATGCGCTCACTGCGTAAGGCGCGCATCGCTTTTCCCGAACTCGAACGCCAGCCGGATGAACTCACGCGCGATGTCACGCCTACGCGCGAACTTCTGCGCGATGTGCGTCTGCTTGATGCGCCGCGTGAGTATGCCGTCGTCACAGGCAGCAAAGGCAAAGGCTCAACGACGGCGATCATGGCGAAACTGCTGGAAAAACTCGGTCACTGCGTCGGCATGATCACCAGCCCGCACTTGGTCAGCTTTCGGGAGCGGATTCGCGTCAACGGCAAAATGATCCCCGAAGCCGATCTCGTCCGTATCGTGAATGAACTTGAACCCGCGATTGTGAATCTCGAAAAATCGCTCACGCCGCCGCGTTACTTCAGTCCACAGGGATTATTTCTCGCGGTCGCGCTGCGCTGGTTTGATGAACAGGGTGTGAATGCCGCTGTGCTCGAAGTCGGGCGCGGCGGACGTTACGACGATGTTGGCGTTGTGCCGAATAAACTGTCGCTGTTCACGCCAATCTTGTTAGAGCACCCGCGTCAACTCGGCGGCACGGTCGAGCGGATCGCATGGCACAAGGCGGGGATCATCAAGCCGTACAGCTATGCGTACAGTGTGCCGCAAGCGCCGGAAGTGCTCGACGTGCTTCAGCGCGAAGCCGATATGCAAAGCGCCGAGTTCGCGTGGATCGCACCAAGCGATATGGGTGAGTATTTGCGCGAAACCGAAAACGGCGTGCTGTTCGAATTGGGGCGTTACGGCGAAGTCGAAGTCGCGCTGAAGGGACGCTATCAAGTCGAAAATGCCACGCTTGCCGTGCAGGGCGCGGGCAATATGCACGGACGACTCGCGGGAATCTCACACGCATCCCCGGAATATGTCGAGGCGATCCGCGCCGGGCTGCGCAGCGTGCGTTGGGCGGGTCGGATGCAGAAACTCCAAGATCACCCGGCGGTGTACGTTGACGGCGCAACAACGGTGATCGCCGCCGAAGCGATGATCGAAAGCCTGAAAAGTGTGCTGACTTCACCCGTGATCAGCATCGTTGCCACGCCGGAAGACCGCGACACCGCCGGGGTGTACCGCGTGATGAGCCGGATCAGCCAGCACATGATTCTGACTGCGAATGACATCAACCCTAAAGTGCGCTTCCCGGAGGCTGAAATCGCGTTGAACACGGCGCGGCAGTTCACCGATCAAGTGGAGCATATTGAGCGTTTACAGCCTGCACTCAACCGGGCGAAAGCGCTGGCGGGCGATACCGGAACGATTTTGATGGCGGTCGCGCAGCCCGTCGTCGGTGAGGCGATGCTGCTTTACGGGCTGACGTTTGAGCAGATTTAAGAAGTCTCAAACCCCTCTCCATCGCAAGCGATAGAGAGGGGAAACAAACGCGCTGCTTTTCACCCCCTCTCTAAACAACGGTTGGAGAGGGGGACGGGGGGTGAGGAGCACTAGGTGAAAATCTACTGCTGCCCCTTTCTAAGCGAAAGCTGGAGAAGGGCAGCCGCTATCCCACAACCCGATCCAGAAATGCGCGGACGTGCGCATTAAATTCGTCCGGTTTTTCTAATCCGGGTAGATGGGTGCTGTCCTGAATTACGACGACTTCCGCTCCGGCGATGCCTTTGTACATCACCTGAGCGACGACTGCTGTATCTGACATATCTTCGTCGCCGTAGATGATCAACACAGGAATAGCAAACTCATTCAAGCGCTGCGCGGTTGGGGGTTCAATCGGTACAAACTGCAAGCCGTCCATGCCGTGCTTTGTGGAATGTTTCCGTCCATCGCGGAGCATCTCCGCGCCTTTGGCAAGGTAAGCGGCGTTCACACGCTCAACCGGGCGCTTCACGCCTTGATACCACGCCTGTAGTTCCAGCGCTTCGACCTTCTCCCAATCACCCGCTTTTGCGGCGGTTTCCATCTGCTCAAACAGCGCCGTTTCTTCAGCGGTCGAGACATCTTCCCAATAGCCGGTCAGCCCTGTACCAACGAGGATCAAGCCGCGCACGCGCGCCGGATTTTCGAGTGTGAAATCGGCGCTGATCTGCCCGCCGCGCGAACATCCCATGAGGATCGCGCGGTCGATCTTCAAGTGATCCAGCAGTGTCAGCAGATCGCGGCGGTTATTGAACTTCCCATTTTCGCTTTCGGTCTTGCCGAAGCCGCGTACATCATACGTGACACAGTAAAAGCGTGTGCTGAACGCATCAATTTGCGGCTGCCACATCCGATGATCCGCAACCCCCGCGTGAATCATCACCAGCGCAGGCTGCGTCGAATCGCCATGCGTCTCGTAGTAAAGCCGCCCGCCGTCAATCGAAATAAATCCTGTCGTCTCAGGCATTGCCGCATTCCTTTGTGTAAGGTCACCCTTTTATTCAATTGTATGCGTATCTAGGGGGAAGGTGTGACATTCCCCGTTCTAAACAATGTTCGGAACGGGGAAGAGGCAGCGGC
>JAPKMU010000139.1 GCA_026645745.1 Anaerolineae bacterium
TTTACTCATCTTGCCCTGCCCATCCGTCCCGACCAACGTCGGCACATCACCGATCAGCGTATCGGGGATCGGGAAGACTTCGCCGTACAGGTTATTAAAGCGGCGGGCAATTTCGCGCGTGACTTCGAGATGCGACTCGTTATCTTTGCCCACCGGAACGAGCGTCGCGCGCGGCAGGAGAATATCCGCCGCTTGCAGCACCGGATAGCCGAGCAGCCCGAAGGGCAGTGAGTCACCGAGGTTGGCGGCTTGCGCCATATCCTTGATGCTCGGCACGCGCTCTAGGCGGCTGACCGTGATCATCATCTCAAAAATCAGATTGAGTTCGTACTCTTGCGGAACGGCGCTCTGCAAGAAGATCGTGCTGATCTCTGGATCGATGCCGACGGCAAGATAATCCAGCACAATATCCTGCACGTTTTCCCGCAGCGCTTCGATGTATTCACGTTCCGGCTTGGTCGTCAGCATGTGCAGGTCAGCGACAATGAAAAAACACTCGTACTGATGCTGAAGCCGCACGCGGTTTTGCAGCGATCCTACGTAATGCCCTAGATGAAGTTTTCCCGTCGGACGGTCGCCCGTCAGGATACGTTTGCGAACTTGTTCGGTCATGGATCTTCCTATGGTGTTGATTGAATGTCATGATGTTAGTCGTGCTGTTGAGGATGCGTCAAGACGCGACACTTGAAGCGTGATCCGTGTCTATAATAGAGACGAGTTTCCGCGCATTGTTTGTTTGAGGAATAGACCGACGATGAGTGTCCGCCGCACCGCTGATCTGCCGCCGAAGCGTAACGAACCACGTGCCGGAGTTGGAGTCGTCGGAGTCGTTGGGCGACTTCTGCTCCTCGCCAGCGTGATTGCCGTTGTAATCGCCGGTGGACATGCTATTCGCTTGTTCATTGATCATGCGCGGATCGTACTTACGTATCCGTATCCGCTCAATTACGGCGAAAGTCCCCTGCTCGATCAAGCGGTGCGGCTTTCAGCGGGCGAAAATCTGTATCCGTCGGACTTATCCGTTCCACCGTACACAATCACGAACTATCCGCCGGTGTACATGCTCGTACAGGTACCGTTCGTGCGCGCAGTCGGCGCGGCATTCTGGTATGGTCGGCTGATTTCGCTGGTGAGCGGGGCGGCGGCGGCGCTGTTCATCGCCGCAATCATCCGGGTGTTGTTCAAAGATGGGATCGCGGCGCTGGTCGGCGGGCTGGTGTTCATCAGTATGCCGTATTTGCTCCATTGGTCAGGGCTGGCGCGCATTGATACGCTGGCGTTGGCACTGAGTTTGGGCGGGCTGTTTTTAATCGCGTGGCAGCCGGAAATTCGCACGATCAACATCCTTAGCATGATTCTATTGGCGGCAGCAGCCTACACCCGCCAAACCTATTTGCTCGCCGCACCACTCGCCGCGACTGTTTGGCTGTGGGGGCGAGTCTCCCCTGTGCGGGCGATCACATTTGCCATTTTGTACGCTGCCTTAATCCTCGGTATTTTTCTCCCGCTCTTGTTAGTCACGCACGGCGGGATTTTCTTTCACATCGTCACCGCCAATGTGAACGCGCTCGATTCGTCGCTCGTCAACTTTTATATTGACGAGTTCTTGCGCTGGCTGCCTATCGCATTGGCGGCTGGCGCGCTCTGGCTGATCTTCGGCTGGATTCATGTTTCGCGCGCATGGTGGCTGCTCACCGCTTATCTCCTCGGCGGATTCGCAGTCGCGTTCACGATCAGCAAGGTCGGGTCAGACATCAATTACTTATACGAGTTGATCGCGGGATTATCACTGGCATTCGGCGCGCTGATCGGTACGGTGCGGGGCGTACCCGCGCTCAAAGCAGTGTTCATCGGCGCGGCGGCGGCGCAAATTTTGCTTTTGATCGGCTTGAGCGATGTTAAATATTACGCGCTTTCGACCGAACGTATCAGTGAACGACAGGCGGGGATGGATCGGCTGGCGGCGGTGATCGCGGCGGAAAATGTGCCGATCCTCGCGGACGAACATGCCGGGTTACTCACACTTGCCGGACGGCGCATCAGCTTGCAGCCATTTGAGATGACACAGCTTGCAGCAGCGGGCATCTGGGATGAAACGCCGCTGCTCGATGCCATGCGGCGCGGTGAATACCCACTCGTGTTGATGTATAACCCGATGCTCAACCCGGAACTGCGCATGGAGCGTTGGTCGCCCCGGATGCGTCAGGTGATCAACCAGTATTACCGCGCCGAAATGCAAGCGGCGGAGACGCTTGTCTACCGCTATTTTGGCGAATGATCAGCCCTGCAAGCATTCAAGCGTTTTCATCGCCGCATTGTAACCGGGAATACCGCTCACACAGCCGCCGCGTGCCGCACCTGATCCACAGATGAATACATTCGCGTATTCCGTCTCGACACCCCACTCCCCCGGCTGATACTGCCCATCGGCAAACAGCCACGTTTGGTCGTTGTGGAAGATGTGACCTTTGGGCATCTTCAAATCAACTTCGAGATCGACCGCGCTCTTGGCTTCGATACACGGATTCCCATTCGCATCGACCGCGAGGCAGTCCTCAAGCGGTTCATCCAACATGCGGTTGATCCCATCGATATAAGCGCGTAAGACGGCTGACCGCACCGTTTCGTTATCCGCCGCAAACAGACGATGCGCCGCGTTGATCCCGTACAGCGTCAGCGTGTGATAACCCTGTGCCGCAAGCTCCGGCGACAGAATCGACGGATCGGTTAAGGTGTGGCAGTAGATTTCGCCGGGGATCGGGTTCGGGATGCGTCCCTCGCTCGCCGTGTGATACGACATTTGCAGGTTTGCGTACCCCTCGTCAATGTGGAACGTTCCGGCGAACGCTTGCGCCGGATCAACGCCTTCGATGGCGATGCGCGGCAGCCGCTTGAGCACCATATTGATCTTGAATGCTGTGCCTTCGTCCGCCGGAATTGGCGCATGACCGGGGATCATGTCCGCCATCACGCTTGGCGCGGCATTCACGAGCGCGTACCGTGCGCTGACCGTATGCGTCTGTTCACCTTGACGGTAGGTGATCGCCACATCGCCCGACGGCGCGATTTCGATCACGTCCGCATCGGTCACAATTTCCGCACCGAACTCGCGCGCTTTGCGTTCAAGTTCGGTCGCCAATCTGCCCATCCCGCCAACCGGAACGCGCCATTCGCCCGCGACATTGCCGATCACATGATACAGCATCGTGCGGTTCTGCCGGAGCGACGGATCGTGCGGGTGAGACAGTACGCAGATCGACGCATCGGTGTACATCAGCCCGCGCACCGTATCATCCTGCACATGCTGTTCAATACCCACGCCGATTGGCGTTTCGATCAACATTTCCCAAGCGGCGCGTTCTTCCGATGTCGTAAACAGCGCCTGCATCGCTTCACGCGAAATCAGCGGCTGAGTCATCGTCGCCCACGCTTTCGACGCGAACAGGTTAATTTTGTCGTAAAAGGCTGTATAGCCTCGGTATTCGTCCGTGCTGCCAGTAAATTCGCTGAAACGCTCGGCAGCCCCTACCGGATCATCATTTGGGATTAACAGCCCCTTGAGTTTGCCATTCACCCGTGCGGCGCTAAACCCGGCTGTCGCACGGCGGCGAGGCTCAAGCGCCAGCCCTAAATCCTGCATAATCGGGTATGGGTACATGCTGACAAGGTACGAATAGCGCGAAAGCCGCGCTTGAATGCCGGGGAATACCTGTGCGCTCAGGGTCGCACCGCCGATCACGTCTTTGCGCTCCAGCACCAGCACCGACGCGCCCCCACGCGCCAGATAAGCGGCGGCGGTTAAGCCGTTGTGCCCCGCACCCACGATGACGGCGTCGTATCTGGTCTTGAGTGTCACGGTATTCCCCTTAGGGTGTGTTAATCAGCGGCGAACAATGGCAGGCAAAGCAGCGCCATTGCCTTCTTCCATTCGGCGCTTGCCGTATCTGCTTTATCAAGAATATCAAGAATGCGCGGCAGTCCAATAGTCAAGACGAACTGCGGCACATGCTGATGAATCTCGACGAGATGCCCAAGGTAATCCGGCATGTTCAAGAAACCGAGAAGCCAGTTACCGAGCGTATGCGCCGTCATACCTTTGCCTGAATAATCGTGATTTTCCTTGAGGTAGCCCGCGATTTCCGGCAGATGCGTTTCATACAAGCCGCGCACCTCACGCAGCGAACCACTCAAGGTGTTGTAATCGAGCGAGCGGATCAACCCTTTATACAAGTCGGACTGCAAGACCTGAGTCTTGCCCATCGAAAGCAGCGCTTGAACGTCGTCCATGGAAATGCCGATGTTGAGCGCGAATAATTCAGGGGTCATTGCTGCCTCCATAGAGTGTGCATGCTAGGTAATACGATGATTTGCAGCTTGTGATAACAGATGAATGGAGCCGATACTCCCAGCGTTATTCTATACAATATATGCATAAGGAATTGAACGCTTTACAAAAATTGATGAATTTTTCATAAATCGGTGATCATCGCAGGTCAGTTTCCCTCCGTTTATCACCCTCAAACGGTTATTATTGTTAATGTTCAATTGCGGAATGCATGACAAAATCGCTACACTCCCCGGCAGCACGTCGTCTGGTTCGCCAGCGGCGACAGAAAAAAACATATAAGTGCAGCAGGGAGTCACCATGAATCGTCGTTTCACATTCGTGCTCATCATCGGATGGGTGCTGCTGTCAGCATTTAGCGTCGGCGCGCAGTCTGGCACTCAAGTCGTTGAGCTTGGAGAGAATTATCAGATTGTTGTCCCCGATGACTGGACGATCCAAGAAGAGTCGGACGGGTCTCTCAGTTTGCTCGGCTTAGGATGGGGGGTGTTCCCTTATCAACCGGACTTACTTGATACGCTGGTTGATATTTCGGTGAACATGGACGCCGTCGAAGTCCTTCAAGAATCCTTTTCGCTGTTCTTTTCTGACCGCCCGCCCGCCGCGCGCGATATTGAAGAAGTGGAAATCGACGGGCGAGATGCAGCTTTGTACGTGACAGAGGTGGACATTGATGGCGAGCCTTACGATTATTGGTTGTACGCTCTTGAACTCAGCGACAAGCAATGGGGCGTGATCCTTGTTGTCGGTGAACAAGGATTCTTGGACGAGATCGACGGCGACGTTGAAGATGTCGTGATCTCCTTCGACCGCGCTTCGCAAAGCGGAGCTGGCGGGCTTCGTCAAGGTGGGAGTTCCGGCGGTTCAGGCGGTGGAGAAGCGTGTACCGTCGGTGTGGACACACGCGATACAGCACGACTTCGCGTCGGTCCCGGCGAAAATCGTACTGCGATCGCATTCCTGCCGGTTGGTGATGGTTACACAGTCACCGGTCGCTTCGTCGATGACGGCGGCGGGGTGTGGTATCAGTTGGACAAAGATGAAGCCGCTCCGCAGAGCGCCGCCAGCGAAATCTGGGTTTCGGCGGACGAAGTGGATGAAACTGGCGACTGCGAAAATGTCGGGGATACATCCGCCCCGCCGATTGTGCCCATCGTACCGGGTGCGCCGCCCGCTGGCGGCGGTGGTGAACCGCCCCCTCCGGGTCCGGTCACGGGCGTTGTTCCGCTCAGCGGTTTCTACCGGATCACGTTCTTATCAGCAATGGTTGACGCATCGTGCGAAGGAACGGGCAATATTCAGTTCCCAGTCGAAGAAGCGTATGAAGGCAGTGCGTCGGGTTACATTACGGTGTTGGATGGTGGCGCGCGCTTGAACTACGAAGGTGATATCTGGACGCGCGCGGCAGACGGATCCGGCTTCTACAGTGGCAATCTCACGTTTGCTCCGGGTTCGCCCATCCCCAACGGCGTTGTGTACCTCAATGTAATCAGCGCAACCGAACTGCGCGGCACACTGGTGAGCAACTTCGTCATTGATGGCGTTGGATGCAGTGATACCGTCGCGATTTCGGTACGGCGCGGCTAATTTAGCGTGTAGGGGACAGAATGTGACCTGTCCCCTACACATTGATGGTCAAAATGCGTTAACATCCCAGAGACGTTGTAGCTCAAGTACTGGATATTGATCAAATATGCAGCATCTCAAAAATCTTTCGGAAGCGATCGCGCTTTCCGGCAAAGAGGACGCGGTTCGCGCCATCGTCCTTGATGCCATTGCTCCTCACGCCGAAAACATTACGATTGATCCGCTCGGTTCGGTGACTGCGATCAAGCGAGGCACTGAGCCGAACCCGCTCCGCGTCATGATCGCCGCTCACATGGATGAAGTCGGTTTGATGGTGACGGGTTTTGACGGCGACGGCACGATTCGGTTTACGCCTGTTGGCGGAGTCGAAGATCGGATACTGCCGGGAAAACGTGTGCTGATCGGTGACAGCCGCATACCCGGCGTGATCAACTGGACGCCGATCCACAAGAACCGTGAACAGAATGTCGTCAAACAATCCACCCTTCGCATCGACATCGGTGCAACCAGCAAGGATGAAGCGGCAGGCAAGGTCAAACGCGGCGACACTATCGCATTCGTGAGCGAATATGCCGAAATTGGCGATCATGTGCTGCGCGGAAAGGCATTTGATGATCGGGTTGGCTGTTCACACCTGATCGACCTGCTTTCCGGCGATCCGTATCCAGTGGACGTGCTGGCGGCGTTTACCGTGCAGGAAGAAATCGGCTTGCGCGGGGCGCAAGTCGCCGCGCAAACCCTCAAGCCGGATGTCGCTATCATTCTTGAAGGCACAACCGCGAACGATGTACCGCAGCCGATGGATGAGCCAGATGACCAAATCGAGCGTAATCCCACCTGCCGTATGGGTGGAGGCGCGGTCATATCCGCAATTGACCGCAGTATGATCGTCAATCCGCGCTTATTCCGTCTGGTCAAAGACACAGCCGAGTCACTCGGTATCCCGCATCAGATCAAAACGATGCCCGGCGGCGGCACAGACGGCGGAATTGTTCATATCAGCAACGGCGGCATCCCCACAGCGGTGATTTCGATGCCGTGCCGCTATATTCACAGCCCAATGGCATACTTGGACAAGCGCGATTACGCGGCGGTGCAAGCCCTCGTGCGCGGTGTTCTGGATGCGCTCTCGAAATCATGGCGACAGCAATAGGAGTAATCCATTTTGAAAGAGATAATTCGCAAACTGGTTGAAGCGTGGGGACCAAGCGGGAGCGAACATCAAGTGCGCGACCTGATCCGGGCAGAAGTTGAGCCTTACGTCGATGAAATCCGCGTCGATGGGATGGGAAATCTGCTCTGCCGCGTGGGTTCGGGTGGAAAGACCGCGATCATCGCCGCTCACATGGATGAGATCGGCGTGATGACGACATTTGTTGAGCCAAAAAGCGGGTATTTGCGCTTCACCAATCTAGGCGGCTTGCTGCATTCGACGATGGTGGGCGGGCGCATCCGCTTTGAGGACGGGACAATCGGCGTGATTGGCGTGCATGAGCAGTTCGGCGCGTCACGGACGAGCGTCCCCGAATTGGATGATTTTTTCATCGATGTGAGTGATGGCGCGGACGGGAACAACCACATCGCTCCCGGTTCTCCGGCGGGGTTTTGGCGGACGATGGAAGAACGCGGGACGCGCATCATCGCCAAGTCACTCGATGACCGGATCGGCTGTGCGATTGCTATCGAAGCTATTCGGCGGATCAACAAGAACACACCCAACACGCTCTATTTCGCCTTCACGGTGCAAGAAGAAGTCGGGCTGCGCGGCGCTCGGACGGCGGCATTTGGTTTGAACGCAGATGTCGCAATCGCGCTGGATGTGACTGCAACAGGCGATCTGGTACGCAACAGCAAGATGACTGTACGGCTTGGTGATGGCGCGGCGATCAAGTTCCATGATACCGGGCACGTTGTCCCTAACGCTGTCCGCAGTTGGATGGTCAACCGCGCAGAAGCCGACGGAATTCCGTATCAGCGCGAAATTCTCACGCTCGGGTCTACAGATGCTGCCGCGATTCAAGTCACTGGTGCGGGCGTTCCCGCCGGGGCAATTTCGATCCCGTGCCGTTTCCTTCATACCACCAGCGAAACTGTTGATATGGGTGATGTCGAAGCGTGCGTCAAGCTGTTGGTCGGCTTGACCTCAAATCCGATCACACTCTAGAGCGCAAATATCGGGCGATCCCCACTGGATCGCCCGTTCTCGCTCTCAGTGACACGTTAACAGCGCAGTCCGTGACAAATATCCTTAAGAACAGTGTTCTTTGTCGTTCTCCGTGTCAAGCAGCACATCCAGCGCATTTGTTTGGAAATTTGTACTTGTCTATCACCGTGCCTTATGTTTCACTTGAGGATGATTCGCTCGAACTGGATACCTCTTATATGTCGTCTCCCGAAGGTCGTCGTACCCGCGCACAAGATTTTGCGCTTCTTGCGCAAGTTTCGCAGATGCTCACCTCGTTTGATCGGGATCATCTGCTTGAGCGCGTAATTGAAGTCAGCGCCGCCGCGCTCGAAGCGGAACGCGCCAGCCTTCTGATCCCTCCTGAAGCACAGGGGGAATGGACGAATCTGGTCATCGTTCACGAAACGGGCAAAATGACGGATCGGATCAACGGTGAAGAATCGGTCAAAATTGCGCGCCGTGTCTTGGACAAAGGGCTGGCGGGCTGGGTGCTGCGCAACAAAACCGGCGTCGTTCTCCCTGATACGGAAAAGGATGAACGCTGGATTCGGTTCCCGGACAGCACCTCGAACGCGCGTTCAGCGCTGTGTGTGCCCTTCCTGCTCACTGACCGGGTGATCGCCGCGCTGACCCTGCTGCACTCGCAGCCGGGGCACTTCAGCGAAGAAGACTTGCAGTTGATGACGATCATCGCCAACCAATCTACGATTGCGATCCGCAACGCACAGCTTTTCAACAAGATGCTTCAACAGCGCCGCCAGCTTGAAGCCGTGCTGCGCGCTATCCCAGATTTTCTCCTCGTCTTGGATGAAACCGGACATATTCTGCTCGTCAACGATGAAGCCGCACGTATGCTGGATGAAGAAGGCGATCCTGATAATCTGATCGGGAAACCTTTCCAAACGCTGGCGCATCTTGATACAGCACTCACACAGATTGGCGAGATCACATCCGCTCGTGCGCGTGTCGGTCAAAATTGGTCATTTGAAGTCCGCTCCGAACAGCAGCGCAAAGATTATCTCGCATCCGTATCGGTATGGTTTAGCTCCCTACTGCCGAATGATCGCGCGGGGTATGTCGTGATCATGCGCGACATCACGACGATGCGCGATCTCGCCCGCTTCAAAGATGAGATGCTGCGGCTCGCATCGCATGATCTCCGTTCACCTTTGGCGCTGATCGTCGGCTACGTCAATTTGATCGCGCTGGATACTCAAGACAAGCCGGAACTTCAGGAATATCTGCAAATTGTCGAACGTTCGACGAGCAAGATGCGCGGCTTACTGGATGACCTGCTGCGCGTCGAGCAAATTCGCACCTCACCGCTTGAACTGCATCAGCAGGTGGATTATCGCGGTTTGATTGGGCAGGTGCTCAACGATGTGCGCCCGCTGGTAGATAAGAAAAAACAGGAACTCACCGCCGATTTGCGACTGGATGATTTACACGGAATCCGCGTAAATCCATTTCTGATCCGCGAAGCGATGGAAAACCTGATCAGCAACGCGGTCAAGTACACACCGGAAGGCGGCACGATCCGCGTCAAGAGTTACCGTCAAGGCGACCGCCTGTATTTCATTGTGATCGATTCCGGAGTGGGAATCCCGCGTGAGATGATTCCGCGTCTGTTTCAGTCGTTCTTCCGCGTGCGCCAACCGGGTACGGAAGGCACTGAGGGACGCGGCTTAGGTTTGAGTTTGGTCAAGACGATCATTGAACGGCATCAAGGCGAAGTGTGGGTCGAAAGCGAACCGGATCGCGGTTCAACCTTCGGCTTCTGGATTCCGATTTAGCGACAAACGCAAAGGCGAAAAAAAACACAGACGCTTTTCGCCTTTGCGTTGAAGCCTCTTATTGATCGAGCATGGCGTAGGCGTTCGCGGCGTATTCGCGCGCTGTTCCGCCAACCGCCGCTTGTTCGGGGAGATTGTCCCCAAGCGCTTCGCGTTCGTCTTCGATCCGCTCTTTGACACGCTTGAGTTCGCGGCTCGTCGGGTCAACTTCGAGCGCGCCATCAAGCAGCATGTCCGCAATTGACAGATGACGCGGGCTTTCGACCAGCAAGCGCGCCAGATCGAGCGTTGCGCCGATCACGTTCTGCTTGTCGTTCGATTGATATGCCAGATGCAGCGCTTGACGATAGCGCATAACCGCCTGTCCCAATTGGCGCGCCTGAACCGCCGCATAACCCAGATTACTGAGTTGAAGCAGTTCTTCGTCTTTGTCTTTCACTTCGCGGGCGATGTGAAGCGCGCTGGTGTGGAAGTTGATCGCCTCTGTCCACCGCTCAAGATCGCTGTTCGCGGAGCCAAGCCCCCCGAGTACGCGCCCTTCGTAATCGCGCCGTCCCTGTTTGCGGAACTGCGTCAGCGCTTCTTCCCACGTCTTGATCGCCTGTTCCGGCTCACTGTCGTCCAGATGGGCATAACCGAGCTTATACAGCAAGAGCGCTTCGCTGGCAGCATCACCCGCCGTGCGCGCGACATCTAAGCCGCGTTGATACGCCCGCGCCGCATCTTTGTTTTCGCCCAGTTCTTGACGCGCATCACCCAGAATGATCAACAGTTTGATCTGAAGTGCATCGTCGCCAAGCTTATCCGCCACATTCGCGCCGCGCGCCGAGTACAGCGCCGCCGCTTGAGGATTATCATTGTCGAGCGTCAGCGATGACAGATGATGCAGCGTCTCCACCATTGCGGGATCGTCGCTGATATTTTCCAGCACGGAGAGCGCTTCGCTGTACGTGGCAATCGCTTCAATCGTGTGATCGCGCTCACGTTGAAGATTGCCAAGTCGTACCAGTGCCTCTGCCTGCTGCTTGCGATCACCCGCCGCTTTTGCTTGATTGATTTGCAGTCGAAGCTGCTGGAATTCGTCCAACGGTACAACTTCAATCGATTCGGACTCTTCATAGAAGTCATCCAACGCCGATGAAGGCACTTCGTCTTCATCCTCGTCTTCGATTTCGTCTGCATCTTCATCGTCATCGAGGGCAGGGAACATCGGACGCGGCGTGATTACCGCGAAATCTTCGGTAGGAGCGCGCAGAATCGCCGGAATATCATCGTCGTCATCGAGATCATCCTCATCGTCCGCCGTGATGTCAAGCGCGTCGTCTTCGACTTCTTCAAATTCATCTGGCGTTTCATCAACTTGGAGTGATTCATCAAGTTCTTCGTCTAATTCGTCAAAGTCGTCGCCAACCAGCACGGTTTTCGCGGCAGGAGGCGCAGCGGGCGGTGTGACTGGCGCGGCGGGCGGCGGTGGTGCGCTCCCCGTATACGCCGGGAAAGCTGTCGTCTGGCTGGCAGCAAGGCGGCGCAGTGTACGGAGTTCGTTCACATATCCGCCTGCACTCACGAAATCGCCCTGCATCAGTGCCATCGCCAGTCCGTTTGGCGTCTCGCGGTCGCCCGCGTCAGCGGCGGCTTTCGCGATGGCAAGGAAGGTATTCAGTTCAGCGGCAAGCTTCAGATTTGCATCCGCGCCGCCGATTCCATACTTGCGCGCATACGCTAGCACTGCCAAGCGCGCTTTCGCTTGCAGGGTGTCCAGTTGATTCGCGCCGCGCAAAAGCGGCTGCATAAATTGATGGGTGACTGTGTGCAGTTGATACAACCGCTGCCCATATTGATCAGTGGCAATCACCAGACGACGGGTATTCAGCATATTCATCGCACCCGTGATCGCTTCAGCGGGTGCGTTCGCCATCATACTGAGCATTTCGGCGGTTGCGCCGGTGCGCGGCGCGGCTCCCAAGACGAGCAGAAGCCCTTGCAGCGCCTTATTCAGCCCGCGCCAAACCGCCGCCAGCGCTTTGTAGTTTGGTGGAAGTGCCGCTTCTCCGGGGAGCAGCGTGCGGAAATCGGCAGATGTGCTGCCTGATGCTTTGACCGTTTGCGCCGCAAGGACAATCGCCAGCGGCATGTAGCCCAATTGGGCGACGAGTTCCGCCGCGTCATCCTCCGGTTTTTCAGCCGTCTGGCGGAAAAGCGCCAGCGCGCTTTGCGATTCAAGTGGGTTCAGCGGAAATTTCGTCCATTCGCCGTCCATGTCGGCATCGGTGACGATCAAGACCGGAACACCAGTCGCGCAGCGGGTGACAAACTCATTGGCGACTTCTGCACTGATCGTCCCATCGAGCACGATCAGCGGTTTTTCGCGGCTCAACGTCGTGGCGACCGCGCCTACAAAGGCGGTGGGCGTCTCCGATGTGGTCACATTTTCCATTTGGTACGCGCGACCAATGCGCGCCAGAAGATCGCCGAGGCTGGGCAAATCCACATTCAACCACAATGCCCCGCCGGGAAGTTCGGTGTAGGCGTTGGCGAGTTTGGCGGCAACCGCCGTTTTACCCAC
>JAPKMU010000013.1 GCA_026645745.1 Anaerolineae bacterium
ACCAAGCAGTAACCCGGTTTTGCCGCCGCTTGAAAACGCGCGCCGTCGTGTTTTGTCGCGCACGTCCAAAATTGATCGAGTGATCCATGTTCCCAAATCAAGCGTGCGGCGAACACTTTTAAGGCGTTGGTATGATCTTCCCACACGCTGATCGTAAACCCATATTTTTGCAGCCTTGCGGTAAGCTCCGCGCGCGAGACTGCCCCGACGATGCACGAGCGGATCGGCAGACCGCGCAGTGCTTCGGCATCCTGAGGATCGCGGACGAACATATCAGTGATGATCAAAAATCCACGTTCGCGCAGCACGCGCGCCGCTTCGCTCAGGGCGCGATCCGACTCCATGAGTGAGAGGGTGCATTCCATCAACACGGCGTCAAACGTGTGATCGGCAAACGGGAGCGCCTCGCCCACCGCTTGCATAATCGGCAGCGATAGACAGCGCTGTTTCCCTGCTTGAACGTGTATCCGCGACGGATCAACGCCAAGCGCGCGTAAACCGTGCCGCGTGATCAGGTGCTCAACGGATGCACCTTGACCGCACCCGACATCGATCACCCGCGACCCTGCCGCCAGCCCGCACAACGCAAGGGCGTGATCGGTCAGCGCCAGCCCGCCGGGTCGAATCGTGTCGCCGGAGACTTGCAAAAGCGGCGCTTGCTCATACAGGCGGATCGGGTCGTGCGTCATGGTATGAATGTCTCCAAAAACACCCTCACCCCCTGCCCCCTCAGCCTACGCAAGCAGGGGGGAAAGGAATCGCTGCCGCAGACTCGGAGCAACTTAAGAGTCTGTTTGCGCCCCTCTCCGAATTCGGGGAGGGGACGGGGGAGGGGTTGCTTTTGCATTCATTTATCTTCTAACTGCTTCTCAACATCCAACATCTTGCCGAGCGCCAAATCTTCTGGGACGAATATCAGCCCGCACTTTGGGCACTTCCACAGCTTGACCGGAAAGGCATTGCCCATATAGCCGACATCGACCTGCCCAACTTGCAACGGCAGATCACAGTTGCCGCACATCCAAGGAGAAGTGCTCGGAATCTCCACATCGGTCACGATTCGCCGCTCCCCGGTACTTCCATGCGATGACTGTACGCGTTAAAGATCACATAGCCGTCGTCCTGCGGCTGATATTCCACCCAATACGTAACCGTCGTCGGCTTGAAGTACGCCAAGAACCGCCCGGACATTGGGTTGCGCAGTCGTCGCTTGGTGCGTTCGGCATATTCGATCACGCGCTGAATGTCCTCCGTCAGGATTAGGCGTTTTTCGAGGACTGCGCGCACCTCGTCGGATACGATCACCCGGATCGACTCGTGTGCTTGTGTACCGTCCATCGTTTCTCCCCAAATTGACGTTAAGAGCTTTCTTTTCAACTGCGCCCGGTTCTCATGACGCTGTGACCAACCGGGGCTGTGCCGTGCCGCTCGATCTTCGGTAGGCTCACCATAGATGAGATCGAGGATATGGACGGCGCGCTTGCCCTGCTTGGCGAAGAAGTCGCGGCACATCGCGCAGTAGGTGAGATAGTCCGCCGGATGCTCGTCGATGCGGCGGCGCACGGTTTTTTCTGCCACTTGTGGGTTTGCCAACCACATGTGACCGCCGTAGGAGCAGCAGACCGTTTTTTCGCGGCTGAACGGCAGTTCTTCGACGGTACAGCCCAACTGCTCCGCGAGATGGCGCACGCTGTCCTGTACCGGACGCTCATGCCGTGCCGTACAGGGATCGTGGATGGCGACGGTGCGCGTGACCGGCTGTGTGTATTCCGGGAGTCCGTGCTGTTCGTACAGCTCCCACAGCGAGACGATCTTCACTTCCGGCATCGCGGATTTGAAAATTTGATAGCAGCTTGAGCACGGCAAGATCACGGTGGGATCGCCCATCGCGTGCAGATCATCCTGCCAGCGCTGGATCGTCTGGTTAAACAAGGCTTCTTCGCCCGCCCAATGCGCTGGAGCACCACAGCATCCGAGCATCAAGCCAACATTCGAACCTTCCATTCGTGCATTCAAATAACCATATGCTGATTCAACATGCTGCGGGGATGACGCACACAACTGGCAACCGGGGAAAAAGACATAATCGCTGGTCGCCGCACCGGGGCGATTGCGGTTGAATGCAAATTGATCGCTGTTGCTGAATGCCATATCGCGGAGCGCAAAATCAAATGCAGAGGCGGGCATTCGCTTTTGTTTGACCATCTCGCGCCGCGCCGCCAAGTTGATCTCGCCCATATCGAGGTCTTCCGGGCAGATTTCGGCGCATAAGCCGCACATACTGCACGAATTGATGAACGTGTTCGCGTAGCGCGTGCCTTTGACAATCGACAGGTTGTTATAAATCTCACGGACATAGCGGCGTGGATAGCGCTCATAATGCTTGAGATATTCGCACGCTTTGACGCATTCCATACACTCGCATTGCAGGCAGCGTTTCGCCTCCTGCATCGCATCGTCCTGATCGTAGCGCCAGCCGTCGCGCTCCGCGACCATCGGCAGCGGTTCGATTCCATCCAGTTTGGTGTAAAGGCAGGATTTGTACGCGCCTTCGTTGTCGCGCGATGCCGTCAATGAGACATGCTGCAAATGACGATCAATCGAAATCGCCGCCCGCCGCCCTTCTGAGATCGATGTGATAGAGGAGTGCATTTCTTTTCCCCATCGCATCCCACCCCCGGCGAAAATGCCCGCCGCGCTGGTTTCAAACGTGACCGGATCAACCGTGATGAACCCGTGTTCGCCGCGTTCAAGGTCGAATGATTCTTCAAGCTGTGCGCCGACTGCCAGATACACGGCTTCGTTTTCGCGGCGCAGTTCGTGAATATCGCTGACCGGGGTATTCAAGCGAATGTCGATCCCAAGCGTATTCATCACCTCAAGATCGCGTTCGATCACCCATGCGGGCAGCAGGTCTTTGTCGATCTGCCACAAACTGCCGCCCAACGCACTGCCGGTTTCGTAGATCGTGACTGCGTAGCCTTTGCGCGCCAACTCGTATGCCGCCGTGATCCCGCTGATGCCGCCGCCAACGATAGCGACATGCCCTTTACGCTTCGGGATCGGGCGAGATTTTTCACTGGATTCGCTGCCAAACTCGACGCATGCGCGCTCAAGTTCGCGGATGGCGATGGCATCCCCGACATCGGCGCGTAAGCAAACATCATGGCAGGGTTGATCGCATAAGCGGCTGATGATGCGGGGAAAGGGTACGGACTTGCGATAAATCTTCAGCGCCGCCGTAAAATCGCCGCGCTCGACTTCGCGCAGCATGGCTTTCACATCTACATGAACCGGGCACGCGGCGGTACAGGTGGGTGGGCATTCTTGAATACACTGGGCTTCAAGTTCACGTAATTCTTTTTGATCCATAATGCTGCCTACTCATCGAGTGGCTAAGCGCTTCACTGCAAATAGATAAACGGTACTTCGACGGATTCAAAGTACCGTACCAATTCCTTTGTTCCTCCGCGCCGATTCGTTCTCACCCCGGACGCGAAGCGTCCGGGGTGAGGATAATCCTCTACACCGGTTCGGTTTCGAGTTCTTTCAAGCCGTCCAGCACTTTCTCCGGGCGGGCGGGCAGGTGACGAATACGGACACCCGTCGCATTCTTGATCGCGTTGACGACGGCGACATGCGGTGAGGTCAGCGGCAGTTCACCGACGCCGGCTGCACCGAACGGACCATCGACACGCGGGTTCTCAAAGTAGTGAATATCGAATTTGTCAGGGATATCGCGGGCATACGGAATACCAGCGCCGCGCATCGTGCTGTGCTTCTCGATGTCTTCGAAGTCCTCCGAAAGCGCCAAGCCGATCCCTTGAGCGACACCGCCGTAAATTTGACCGTCAACCACCAAGCGGTTGTTGATCATGCCAACGTCCGCCATCACGGTCATGCCTTCAACGGTGGTTTTGCCCGTCTTGGTGTTCACGTTGACTTCCGCCATGAACGCACCATACATATAGACGGCGAACGGTTTGCCCTGCCCGTTTTCGTCGCAGTTGCTGTTTGCGGCGGCTGCCCACTTGCCCGTGTAGGCGAGCGGCAGACCTTCGGCGGTCATCTGCTCAAACGTGCGGAATGTGCCATCCGGTTTACGCATCGCTTCGATCAACTGCTCGCACCCGTTCTTGATCGCGTTGCCGATCACGAACTGGCTGCGACTGCCGCCCGACGGTCCACCATTCGGGGCTGTACCCGTATCATTGAGCGCCAGCTTGATCTGGTCGGGGCGAAGTCCGAGCGGCTCAAGTGCTTTGTGCGCCGTACCGAGCACGCCCATATCCGCGCCCTGCCCGTGATCCTGCCATGTCGCAAACACGGTGACGCCTTCTTGCGTCATTTCAATGCGGGCTTCTGCACCGTCCACGCCGTCAAGACCGCAGCCGTACACGCCAATCGAGATACCAACGCCTTTCTTGTTTTCTGGCGTCGATTCGCGTTTCGCCTTCGCAAGGGCTTCTTTGTAGAGCGGACGCAGTTCATCGAGCATATCCGGCAGTGAATAGACTTCGGGTTCTTGTCCTGTCGGGGTGGTTGAGCCGGGTCGGTAGACGTTTAGGTAGCGGAATTCGAGCGGGTCCATGCCCATCTTTTCCGCGAGGTCATCCACAATGCTTTCTGATGCGAGGAACGACTGCGGCGATCCGTAAGCACGGAAGGGTGCGCCCCAAACATGATTGGTCGCCACCGTTTGCCCCGTACCGCGAATATTCGGGATGTTGTAGCCCGCGCCGATGAACTGTGCGCCGCGCAGCGTGAGCAGGTCGCCGAACTCCGAATACGGACCATGATCAACGATCCAGCCGGATTCCATCGCAATGATCTTGCCGTCTTTGTCGGCTGCCATCTTGATGTCAAGGAACATGGGCGAACGTTTGCCCGTGTACTGCATGTACTGTTGATAATCATATTCGAGATAGACCGGGCGACCCGTTGCCATACATGCGACACCGAGCAGCGCTTCCATCGTCGGGCAGAACTTATACCCGAATGTGCCGCCTGCCGGATTTTGGACGAGGCGCAGTTTCGACGGATCAACACCCAGTCCGGGCGCGATCATGTACAGGTGCAGATACAAACCAATCGACTTGCTGTGGATCGTCAGGTTGCCATTTTCATCGTAATAGGCGAACCCCATATCCGATTCAATGGTCAAGTGCGGCTGACGCTGGAGATAGAAACTACCCTCCGCGACATACGGCGCTGACTGCATGATCGGGGCGGTATCCGCGCCTTTGGCGATTTTCTGCTCGTAATACACGTTTGGCGTGCCGGGGTGAATTTCAATCGCATCCGGCGCCATCGCATCCGGGGCGTTCATGTACGCGGGCAGAACTTCGAGTTCAACCTTGACCTTTTCGGCGGCGGCTTTCGCCTGCTCGATGGTGTTGGCGCAGACGATGGCAATCGCGTCACCGTACTGGAAGACCTTCGTATCGCACAGGATCGGACGATCCCACCCGTCGCCCTTGTTGGTCGGGAAGGTGATCAGACCGGTGATGCGATTCTTGCCCTGCACATCTTTATGCGTGACAACCTTGACGACGCCGGGCATCTTTTCGGCTTCGGAGGTGTCAATTGAGAGAATATTGGCGTGGGAGACTTTCGCCTGAACCAAAGCAAGCTGGAGCGTGTTCGGCGGCATCTTGAGTCCCAAGTCCTGCCCGTAATCCAGCGTGCCGGTGACTTTTTGTTCGGCAGTGGGACGCGGATATTTGCCGCCCCAAATCTTGCCGTTATCCGGCATCTTGAAGAACAGGTCTTCAAACGGTTTTTCGCCGCGCATTACGGCAGCCGCATCCATAACGGCGTCGACAATCGGCTTATATCCCGTGCAGCGGCAGGCGTTATGATGCTGGGTGAACCATGAGCGGACTTCTTCGCGGGTGGGAGCAGGATTTTTGTCCA
Organism: Anaerolineae bacterium; assembly: GCA_026645745.1. Taxonomy (GTDB): domain Bacteria; phylum Chloroflexota; class Anaerolineae; order Aggregatilineales; family Phototrophicaceae; genus Flexifilum. The sequence goes on from JAPKMU010000013.1 coordinate 5,917, forward strand.
GCAGCGCCTTTGCCGAAACAACAAATCCCGGTGTGCAGAAACCGCACTGCGCCGCGCCATGCGTCATGAAGGCTGTTTGGATCGGGTCAAGGTTGCCCGGCTGACCGATGCCTTCAATCGTGGTAATGTGTGCGCCATCCGGTACACGGCTGACTTTGGTGATGCACGAGAGCGTCAGCTTGCCATTGACGATGACGGAACAGGCGCCGCAGTGCCCATCATTGCACGATACTTTCGTGCCCGTCATCAAAAGCTGCTTACGGAGCAGATCGCCCAACGTCATCTCAGGATCGACAATAACCGTTTTGTTGGTGCCATTGAAATTAAACGTGCGTTTTTCCATCTAGTTCATGCTCCCAATCATGGCGACGCTGCTAACGTGAACAGCATTTGTGGGAACTTCTAGGCACAACGCTTTTGGTGCAGCGTCAGAATCAAAGCGCAATGCCTCAAGCAGCCAACCCGATACTTAGCGGGGTGTCTGCAAATCATTGCGACATTTTTACTCTAGCACCAACGCGGCGGCGTGTTCAGCCCATCTCATCACGTGTACGTGATGACAAACATCAATTCACTGAGTGAGTAGAGGACTTGCATCAGCGTGGCTTGCGGATGACAACCACAATCGCCGCGCCCCACAGAAGCGCGATCAACACGATGATCAAGTCCGGTATGTATTCACGGTGTCAGCCAGCGCGTGTGCGGGGAATAAAACGCCGATCTGCGTACCGATCAAACGCCCATTCTGCATTCCCCACCACTAAATTACAGTGTCAGCACAGTGAACACGTTGAAATTTCGCAGAAAACTCGTTCACCCAATGCGGGCGCGGTCGCAGCCTTCGGCGCGGAGCACATTCAACCAAGCGGCTTGTTGATCCGGCGCGGCGGATTTGATCTCGTCAAGCTGCCATGTGCGCCCCACTGCGCGCCACTTGCCCGCCGCCAAATCATGAAACGGCATTAGGTCGATCCCGTCAAGCTGCGGGAAGCGCCGCGAAAGCGCCGCAATAAACCGGAGATGATCGACGCTGTCGTTAATGCCGGGGATGAGTGGGCAGCGCAGCCGCACCGCCGCCCCATGTTCAACCAGATAATCAAGGTTGTTCAAGATGCGCGTGTTCGGCGCACCTGTTAAGCGGCGGTGCACGTCTGGCGTGTGTGCTTTGATGTCATACAAGAACAGATCGACGAAGGGAAGAATTTCCGCAACCCAGCCGCGCGGAACGTTTCCGGCGGTGTCGAGCGCGGTATGCAGCCCTGACGCTTTCGCCCGCGACAGTAGTTCACGCGCAAATGCGAATTGAAAGAGCGGTTCCCCGCCGGAAAGGGTTAACCCGCCGCCGGACGTATCATAATAGCGGCGGTCTTTTTCGACGATCAACAGCACCTCGGCAGCGGTCATCGGCTGACCAAACACCTGACCATGCGCGCCTGTCTCAAGGTGCGGGCTGATCGCCTCCGGGTTATGACACCAGATGCAGCGCAGTGTGCAGCCCTTCGCAAACACGGTTGTGCGAATGCCGGGTCCGTCGTGGAGCGAGAAGCGTTGAATATTGAAGATGATCCCGGTCGTCATTCCCAAAGCATCCGCTGAATAATCTCGCGCTGCGTTTCCGGCGGCAGGTCAATGAAGCGCGCACTGAACCCGCCCACGCGCACGATCAAATGGGCATAATGTTCGGGGTGCTCAATGGCGGCGATCAAGTCGTCGCGGTTGACGGTGGTGATCATCGCCTGTGTCCCGCCGCATGAGAAATACGTTTGCAGCAGGGCTTCGAGCGCGGGGCGGTGCTGCGTAAACACCGAACGCGCAAACTTGAGATTATGCGTTGCCCCCGCGTGGATCGTCGGATCGAGCTTGACCATCGAGTTCAAAAGCGCGGTGACGCCGTTCTTTTCCATGCCGTTAGTGGCGGTGTGCCCGTTGGTGAGCGGTTCTCCGGCGCGCCGACCATCGGCGGAAGCGGCGGTCAGCTTGCCAAGTAAGATATGCGCGCTGTTGTTGATCACCACGACGAGAAACGAGTCGAGCGCGGTTTTTTCACGCTGAGCGCGTGTGACCCCGCACACCTGCTCAAGCACCCAGACTGCCATCGCGTCGGCGGTCTCGTCGTCGTTCCCAAATTTGGGCGCGTTCAAGAGTTGTTCACGCACCTGTGCATACCCCTCGAAATCGGCGTCGAGTGCGGTAAGCAGCATCTCCGGCGCGATTGTGCGTTCCTCGTATACCCACCGGCGAATTGCGGTCAAGCTGTCAGCGGCGGTGATGTTGCCATACGTCTCATACGTGCCGCCCAGATGCCGCACACCGCCGCTGAACATCGGCATGCCGCGTTCAAGGCAGTCATCGTAGAGGAGCGAGAAATACAGGAAGGCAGCTTCTTGTCCGGCGACCCGATACTCGAGCGCTTGAAATTCGCCCGCCGCATCGGTGAAGTATTCCACCTGACGCTGGTAAGCCGCCAAGAGATCGTCAAACGTGCTGAAATCGGGCAGGGAGCCGCCCGACAATCCCATTCGCGCCCCGGTGATAGAATCAACGCCGCCGCGCAGGGTGATCTCCAACCCTTTGGGCAAGTTGATGATCGCGTTCGGCGTTCCAAAACTGCGGTGATCGATTACGTATTCGCCGCACCCGAATGGGACATACTGCTCGGCGGCAGCTTCATCGATGTCAAAAGCACGCATGACCGCCGGGATATTCACATCGTCGTTGTACAAGATCGGGAAGGTCGCGCCGCTGCCGATCAGGTCAAGCGCCCGCGTATACACGTCCGGATTCATGCCGGTATAACAGCGCAAACTCAACTGTGGGACGATTCCCCGCACCCGGTCACTCGCTTCTAGGGCAAGCAGGGCGAAAGCGTCGGCATTTTCCGGGTTGCGCCGCCCGCGCCCGCCGATGATCACGCGGAGATCGAATTTGACGCGCTCCAGATTGGCTTCAAATGAAGGCATGATCCGCCAGAAGCCGATCAAATCATCCAGCGCTTCTTCGCGGGTGGTACGTCCCGTTTCCAGATCATGTTGAAGGAAATCCCCCAAATACATATCCATGCGCCCGAAGTTGCATTGTAGGGTCGCGTGCATGGTGTACAGGTAGACCAATTGAATCGCCTGATGCAGGGTTTCTGGCGCATAGACGGCGATCGCGCGCAGTGAGGCGGCGATCCGCGCAAAGCCGCCCTTATCCGCTTGTTCCGCGAGGTATAGAGCGCTTCGTTCAAGGGTGTTCAGCGCGATCAGAAGGGCGTCGTAAAACGCGGCAGAGTCAGGGGTGGCGGCGGCACGCACGGCGGTCACATCGGCGCGCAGACCGGGAATCCCCCGGTGCAGCAGCCGATCATAATCAAGGTTCGCCCCTGCCATCCGGTACAGCGGAAAGACAACGCCGGGTTCTTCCGTCCACGCATCCGACGGGAGCGCTTCAGCAAGAGTGGGCGGCATCGCGGCGCGCACCTTCGCCCGTGTTTCTTCGGTTCGCCAAAAGTCGAGCATCGCTTCAACTGCGCGGTGATCAGACGCGCTAAGCGGGTGCGCTTCGATTATGGCGCGGAGCGCGGCATGATCGCAGTAATAGCCGACTCCGCCCGTGTGCGGCTGCGGCGAAAAGCCGATGTGTTTGTATGCGATGCGTCCAGCGAAACGATCATCCTTACGAATGGGCAGAAAAATAGCGGGAAACTGCGCCTGAAGGCAGTATGCCTCGCGCAGTGCCGGATGGGTATGTTGGTGACGGCGGTACGCTTCAGTGAATGCGTGTTCGACGCTGAACGGATGCGGCTCGTTCATGAGTGAAAGTCCTCGATGGGAGAGTGCGTTTTCATTATAGCGCCCGGAGCAGTACTACCGGATTAAGACTTAAGCCCATGCCATGCCACCAACTGGCAGTAAAATAGATGGCGTATCGGGGCACACTGCCTCAGAAAGAGAGCCTCCTATGTCACTCCGATTTCACGAAATCTCCGAAGCGAATCACCGCATCATCAATCCGTTTACCGAAGAAAAACTGATGCTGCTCGGCGAAGTCTGTCGCCTTCAGCCGCGTATGCGCCAGCTTGATCTCTGCTGCGGCAAAGCCGAGATGCTGTCTCAGTGGTCGCGTCGTTGGGGCATTACGGGCATCGGCGTCGATATTAGCAATGTGTTCCTTGAAGCCGGACGTGCCCGCGCACAAGAATTGGGTGTGGCGGATCAGGTCATGCTGGTGCAGGGTGACGCAGCCGTCTACAGCGCCGAGCCGCACAGTTTTGACATCGTAAGCTGCATTGGCGCGACATGGATCGGCGGTGGGTTGGTTGGCACGCTGGAGATCATGAAGAAGCACGCCAAACCCGGCGCATTGTTCCTCGTCGGTGAACCGTATTGGCGTTCGACACCGCCGGAAGCCGCCTATACAGCGATGGGAGTCTCGAAAGATGAGTTTACGTCGCTGGTTGGCACGCTTGATCGGATCGAATCCGCTGGCTTATCGCTGGTCGAAATGGTACTGGCAAACGAAGACTCTTGGGATCGCTACGTGGCAGAACAATGGATGGCGCTCGACAACTGGCTGCGCGAAAACCCGGATGATCCTGATGCGCGCGAAATCGCCGTGTGGTTTGCGAAAGCACGGCGGTCGCATCTCGAATACCAGCGCGATCTTCTTGGCTGGGGCGTATTCGTGATGCGAGCGTGAGGTTGACAACTCGACGGATATGCTTAGACTTCTGCAAGAACAAGTTGAGCATGGATAAAATCACTGTGAAATCTTGGACTTTCCGGCTTCTGGTATTGATTGTGCTGCTCGTATTCTCGTCATCCGTGATCACGGTCGCGCAGCAAAGCATCGAAGGGCGCGTGGTTGCGTGGAATCTGAACGTTCGCAGCACGCCGAACGTCGAAGAAGGAAATGTGATTGGACAGCTTCCGTCACAAACGCTCGTGTTCATTGATGGGCGCACCGCCGCGAATGATTGGCTGTTCATCCGCACGGAAGACGGCAGCTTGACGGGTTGGGCGTCGGCAGGATACATCGCCTACGATGCAAGTCTGCTGGAGTCTGTCCCTGTGACCGATGCGGCGGGCGCGGCGGCGGGCGGCGGCGAAGAATTCGTGATCGTGCTTCCGGAAGCCTCCGAGTCGCTGATCATGGAAACGCCGATTTTCAGCAATTTTACGTCCAGCACGGTGTACCAGATTTTCGCACGTGGTCAGGCGTTAGGGAACAACCCGCGCACGTTCATCAAAGTGGGCGACAGCGTAACAGCGACTCAGCCGTTCTTGTACGGCTTTGGCGATGGCAATTACAACCTCGGACCTTACGGCGATCTGCAAGCGACGATTGACTTTTACGCAAGCGAACCGATCCGCAGTGACCCGAATTCGTTCTTGCACACAAGTCTCGCGGCGGTCAACGGGTTTGTGTCCGGCGCGGTCTTTGACGGCACATGGTCGCCGGAGTACTGCGGACGACTGCCCCCGCTCGAATGCGAATACGACATCGTGCGCCCCAGCGTGGCAATCGTCTTGTTCGGCGGTCAAGATGTGCGCTTGTTTGATGCGGCATTCTTCCAACAGAGCATGCGCCGAATCGCGGTCACCCTAAAAACGCTCGGTGTGATCCCGGTATTTACCACTTTCCCGATGCACGCCAGCTACCGACCGGAGCAGACGATCCAGTACAACACCATCGTGATCAGCATCGCCAACGAGCAGGACATCCCGCTGATCAACCTGTACCGCGCACTCCAAGACCTGCCGGACGGCGGCGCGAAACCGGATGACGTGGTGCATCTGACACAGGGCGAAACGTATTTCAGCTTCAATGGCGAAGAAGCGTTGTACGGCGTCACACTGCGCAATCTCTTGACGCTGCAAGCACTCGATACCCTCCGCCGCGAGGTCATTCAGCGGTAAGCCGCTCCTCCCCGCTGGTGCAAGTACCAGCGGGGCATCGTCCCCATACACAGGTTAAAACCATTTGATGAAGTTTTCCCCCCATTTTCTATTGATTCTCACCCTCCTCGCTTTGATCGTGAGCGGCTGCAACCTAAGCACTGCGCCAACCGCAACGCCTACGCCGACCGTAACGATTACCCCTTCCGCGACGGTCACTGTGCCGCCAAGCCCAACGATGCCGCCGACTCGCGTCTCCACTATCGCACAGCCAACGGCTTTACCGACAGCGCTCCCCACCGCAACAGCGACATGGACGCCTGAACCAACGGCGACCGCGACCCTTACGCCGACGCGATCCGGTCCTGACGCGGAAATTTTGGAAATTGGCGAAGGGCTGCGGCTGCGCTCCGAACCGGGGTTATCGGCAGATGTGGTGGCGACGCTCCCCGCCGGACTTGATCTAAGGTTCGTCGGGCGGACGAGCGACGGCGGGTGGTATCAGGTGATCACGCCGGACGAACAAACGGGTTGGGTGTGGGGAAACTATCTGCGCATGTTCGTTGATGGCAGCATCATCCCGGTCACGGGCGAAACTCTGATCGATCCGACCGTTCCGGCGCCAAGCGGGATGAGTGTCGTCGGCAACGTCGGCAGTTCGGCGCGTGCGATCTTCGAGCGCGGTCAAGCGATGGGCAACCGCCGCGACGTGTTCTCGAAAGTGGGCGACAGCCTCACCGTAGCGACGTTTGTGCTGTACCCAATCGGATGGGGGAGCTACAACCTCGGCGCGTACCAGCATCTTCAGCCTATCGTCAATTTCTTTTCGACCACGAACGCCCGCGAAGGCAACTCATTCGCCAATGTTTCGTTTGCGGCGGATAACGGCTGGACAACCCGCGATATTCTCGATCCCGGTCGGGCGCGCGGGGGATGCAATGCGGGCGAAACACCGCTTGAATGCGAATACCGCATTGTGCGTCCATCGGTCGCGCTGATCTTGATCGGCACGAATGATCTTTCAGCCGTGCCGTTAGGGGAATACAGTGCCAACTTACAGCGCATCGTGCAGATCAGCATTGATCGGGGCGTGATTCCGGTTGTCAGCACGATCCCGAACCGCGCCGGTTTTGATGTCACACCGTACAACCAAGCGGTGATCGCTATCGCACAGGGGAGCGGCGTGCCGTTGTGGGATTACTGGAGCGCGATGCAGATGCTTCCGAATACCGGATTATCACCGGACGGTGTACATCCGTCCTATCCATCGGAGACGGATTTCGCATTGGCGGCGAATTTTTCGCCGGAATACTTGACCTATGGGTATGTGATCCGCAACCTGACCGCGCTTGAAGTACTTGATACGGTTTGGCGGTTGGTGCTGTCTTACTGAAATCATGGCTGCGCTTGATGATCTGCTCAACGCGATTTTTGACGGCGAAAAACCGCCGCTGTACGCCGAGTTTGAAGCATGGGCGCGCGAATCGCGGCGCTTCAAGGCGTTTGCTACCGCTTACGCCAGCAAGATCCGCGCAAAGCGGAAGAACGTCCGCGATGATGCAGGGATGCAGGATTTACGCGCTGAACTCAACACCGCCGCGATCTTGCTGCGCGATGAACGGTTCACGCTTGAGTACGAACGCTACGCGGCTTTAAAGCAGCGTGGACCGGATTTCACAGCGACGTTCAAAACGAACCTGTTGGTGAATGTCGAAGTGCGGCGCATGCGCGGCGTTGAGCTTGAAGCCTCTAGTGACGACGCTTGGATCGGCAAGCTGTCGGCGGTGCTGTGCGATAAAGTCGGGCAGATGCCGCCAAGTATCCTCAATCTGCTGTGGCTGACGGGAGAACGCGCCGTCTCTGAGTCGGACATTACGCGGGCGGTGATCACCCTGCGTCAACTGGCGGAACGCAAAGACGAGGTGTACTTTACACGGCGCGGCTTTGAGAACGCTGCCGATTTTTTGCGCCAGTATCGTCACCTGAGCGGGATCGTGCTGCATCAACCGGACGCGATCACCCTATGGGTGAATCCGCTCGCGCGTCACACGCCGCCGCCGGAACTTGTGAACGCGATTCGGCGCTTATGAGAGCCTCCTAAGCACGGCTTGACAGCCCGATTTGACTCATCGTAAACTCCAACCAACAAGTTTGTTGGGAGATCGCAGTGTGAAAGGCAGTTCAGATACGCGTGAGCGCTTGCTTGAAGCGGCGGGGCGTTTGTTTGGTGAACACGGCTACGCGGCAGTAACTGTCAAGGATATTGCGCATGCGGTCGGGATTCATCATGCCTCGCTGTATCATCACAGCCCCGGCGGAAAAGAAGAACTGTTCGTCGAAGTCACCGAGCGCGGCTTGATTCGTCACCAGCGCGGCTTGAATGCGGCGCTTGCCCGTAGTGAAGGCAGTTTGCGCGCACAGCTTCGCGCGATTGCGGACTGGCTTCTCTCGCAAGCCCCGGTCGATCTGGTGCGCATGGCGCTTTCGGATATGCCGCAGATCAACACCGCCGCCGCCGAGACGATCAGCAACCTTGCCCATGATGCCTTGCTGCTGCCGATCATGACTGCATTAGAATCGGGGCAAGCACGCGGCGAGATCAACTATCCTGATCTGGGCAACGTGGCGGGGTCGATCTTCGCATCCATCGAGGCGCTGCACACGATCCCCGCGATCTATTTGACAAAAACGCGGCTCGAAATGGCATATGACCTGATCGATATTTTCATCAGGGGAATGCAGACGGATTAACCACGTGCGTTTTTTGTTTGGCAGTTCCCAACAATCTTGTTTGTTGAGTCTTGAGCGTCGAAACAGGTTTATCGCATGAGTGAGGAGTCGGGTCGATGTTTCCAAGGATTCAGGGAAGTAATCTACAGGGGCGCGCGTTTCACCTGCCCGCCGATTTTGAAGGACGCTTAAACGTCGTCATGATCGCGTTCACCGAGCCGCAGCAGTATGAAGTCTATACATGGGTCGATTTTCTGGCGCGGCTGCGTTCAGAAACACCCGATCTCGCCGTATACGAACTGCCGACTGTGCCAGCATTTTCGGTATTTCAACGGATGATGCTTGATTATTGGATGCGCGCCGGAATTCCTGATCCACATACCCGGGCGACGACGATCACACTGTATACCGATCAAGCGGCGTTTGCGCGTGCGCTCAACCTGCCGACGATGCGCACCATGCACACCCTCTTGGTTGATCGTATGGGTACGGTTTATTGGCATGCAGCAGGGGCATTCACCCCACAAAAAGGCGCACAACTCAGCGAACAGGTGCGGGCACTTCAAGAGGAGAATATACGATGAAAACCATCGTGATCACAGGCAGTACACGCGGGATCGGGTTGGGCATGGCGCATCACATCCCGCCGATCGTATTCTCGGTCAGCCGTGCGATGTGAGCGACTTTGATCAGGTACAAGGCTTGTGGGATGCGGCAGCGGCGCGTTTTGGGCGTATCGATATTTGGATCAACAACGCCGCGAACAATACGCCGGTGCAAAAATTCATGTGGGAGCATTCCGCCGATGTACTCGAAAGCGTGATTCAAACGAACATGCTCGGCGTGATTTACGGGAGTAAAGTCGCCATCGCAGGGATGATCGCGCAAGGCAGCGGGTTTTTGTACAACATGGAAGGGTTCGGCAGCGGCGGCGAAGTGAGTGCCAAAAACGCCATGTACGGCACGAGTAAAGCCGGACTGCGCTACTTAACGCGGGTGCTGATTATGGAAACCAAGCATACCCCCGTCAAAGTATGCTATTTAAGTCCCGGCATGGTGACGACCGATCTGTTGGTACAAACGATCGCACCGGGGCGTGAAACACAAGCCGAGCGCATCTTTAATATCTTGGCGGATCGCGTCGAAACGGTGACGCCTTGGCTGGTCGAGCGGATCATGGCGAACGAAAAAGCCGGGGCGCGGATCGCGTGGCTGACCCAACCGAAAATCATCATGCGCTTCATGAGCGCACCATTCCGCAAGCGCAACGTCGTGGGCGACTTGATCCGCTCAAAGGCGTAAGTAAATTCACCCGCCGAGCGTGGACGCGCTCGGCGGTGTCAATGATGCAGTGAAGAAGGCGATTAGGCGGTGCTCGTATTCCTCACGGTAATCGACCATGCTGGCGACATGTTGGCTGTCCGTCGTCCACGTCTCCGGCGTTGATCCGCCGTCCGATGCTGCTTGAACCAGCAGCATCATTTGAGCATAAGGCACGACTTGATCCGGCGTGCCATGAACCAGCGCAAACGGACGACTGCCGATCAAGCCCGCTTGCTCGATGGGCGACGGCGAGTACAAATTATCGCCGCTGGTTATTCTGCCGAGCAGGATTCCGAACGGACGCAGCGGCAGCAGCCAGCGGTTGTTCCTGAGCGCATTTTCGATCACGTCATCCAAACGGGCAAATGCGCTGTCCGTCCACAGGGCTTGTACGCCTGATTCTGCACCCGCCGCGTTGATCGTGATCGCACCGCCTAACGAATAGCCGAACAAGCCGATCCGTTGACGGGGGATGCCCTGCGCGGTTTGCAGCCAATCCCACGCGCCGAGCAAATCGCGGTATTCTTCCGTTCCGGCGGCGCTGCGTCCGTCTTCGGTGTCGCTGTCTCCAACATCACGTTGATCGATGACCAAGACGTTAAATCCGGCGCGGTGGAGCATTCCGGCGGGCAGCAGTGACGCACCCGAGCGGCGGCAGGCGGAATAACCGTGCGTGATGATCACCGTCGAATTGTCGGCAGGCTGATCGTCCGCCGGAATCCAAAACGCAGCGATCTGAAGCGGCGCATCTCGGCTCGGTAGGCGAATATCCTCGTAATTGGGCATCCAATACGCTGGCATGTCGAGGTCTGCAACCGTAAAAGCGTCCGGCGTGTTGGCGCTCTCGCCGCCGCACCCCGGATACACGCGGCTGACAATCTCATAAAATTGCATGCTGAGCAGCAGCCCACCTACTGCCGGAATCACGGCGGCGGTGATCACGATAATGCGGATCAGGATTCGGGTGCGTCGCATGAAGTATCCGATGGTTTTTAGGTGGATTTTAACGCGCCGCGATCCACTATAATCTCTCTATCCTGTCGTCAGAGAATCGGATTCACCGCCATGACGGTTACACTCCCACGTACCACCCCGGAGCAGCAGGGGATTGCTTCGGCGGCTGTGCTTGACTTTGTTGAGGCGGTAGAAGCGCAAATTCACGAGCTGCAAAGTTTCGTGTTGGTGCGGCACGGCAGCATCGCCGCCGAAGGTTGGTGGTCGCCCTACACGCGTGAACAACGCCATATGGTCTTTTCGTTGAGCAAGAGCTTTACCTCAACAGCGGTCGGGTTTGCTGTGAGCGAAGGATATTTCTCGCTGGATGACACGCTGCTGTCATTCTTCCCCGACGAAACACCGGCTGATATGAATGATCATTGGGCGGCGATGCGTGTGCGCGATCTGCTGTCGATGTCCACCGGTCAAGCGTTCGATTCGTGGGCGGCGATGGTTAACCAAACGCGCTGGATCGCAGGCTTTTTTGAAGTCCCTGTTTTGCACGCGCCGGGGACGACCTTTCTATACAACACGGGAGCGACGTATATGCTTTCGGCGATTGTGCAGAAAACCACCGGCATGAACGTGCTGAACTATCTTGAGTCACGACTGTTTCAGCCGCTCGGCATCGAAAACGCCGCATGGTTCGAATCGCCGGAAGGAATCACGGCGGGCGGGATCGGCTTGAGCATCAAAACCGAGGATATTGCCCGCTTTGGTCAGCTTTATCTGCAAAACGGACGCTGGAACGGCAGCCAAGTGATCCCCGAAACGTGGATCACAGAGGCGACCGCACTGCACATGACGAACGCCGATCACCCGAACCCGGATTGGTCGCAGGGATACGGGTATCAGTTTTGGCGCTGCCGTCATGGGGCATACCGGGGCGATGGCGTATTCGGTCAATACTGTATCGTGATGCCGGAACAAGATGCCGTCCTTGCGATCACGGGCGGGGTTGATGTGTTCGAGATGCAGAAACCCTTGAATCTGGTTTGGGATATTCTGCTCCCGGCAATGGGCAGTGCACCGCTTCCCGATGATCCAGCGTCTCAGCGCCGCCTGACCGAAAAATTAGCGAGTCTTGCCTGCCCGCTTGTGACCGGACAGCCCGACTCACCGACCGCGCGGCAGGTTTCGGGCAAAATGTATCAGGTTGATGCGAACGCATTAGGACTCGAAGAGGTCACGCTGAATTTTGACGATTCGATGGGGTCGATTGTCGTCAAAACGGCGGCGGGAGAGGATTCAATCCCGTGTGGTTTCGGCACATGGATACAGGGGCATACGCGGCTGTTTGCTCAACCGCTGCTGTTTGATGATGCGCTGACCGCATCGAGCGGCGCATGGACAGCCGACGACACCTTTACGATGGTTGTACGCCTATTGGAAACGCCGTTTTTTCACACCGTCGCGTTTTATTTCGATGGCATGGAGCTGATCATTGAATCGCAGATCAATGTCTCATTGGAGTCGATGGCTCCCGTGTTGCTTACGGCTCACCGCGCGTGACACATCACCTTGATTCTGTGACGTTATTCACGTCCTTTAAATGAAGATCACAACAGCATGTTATTATTTTTAAAACGATTACATGCTGAGGGATGCGCTGATGCTTACGAGAATTGTTCTTGGGTTACGTTGGTTTTTGTTGATCCTCCTCTTGGGCATCATACCACCCATACAATTAGCCTTCGCTTTTCAATCGCTGCCAGATGTCACGATCTCGGGCGGCGGCACAATCAACGAGGGAAGTACAGCGACGATCACGCTAAATCGCTCTATTGCATCTCCAAGCCCGTTGATCGTCAATCTTGCCCTTTTCAGAAACGACTCGATGATCGCCTCGGATTACACGCTCACCGGCGGTTCAATCAGCGGTCAATCGGGAAACGTCACCGTGACAATCCCGGCAGGACAATCGAGCACAAGCGTGGTGTTTTCGGCATTGGTCGATACAACTGCCGCTGAACCCGAAGAAACGCTGCTGACCGAGATTGTTTCGGGAACGGGCTATACGTATACATCGGGCACTGGAGTGAATACGAGAATCCGTCAGAATGGGCTGCTGGTCACGAGCGGAAATAATCAGGGGGAAGGCACGCTGTATCAAGCGGTGCTGAACGCCAATGCTGACGGCGTTAACAGCACGATTACGTTCAGCGGCGTCACGACGGTGAATCTCTCAGGACAGCTTTATGTTGCGAACAACGGCTCACTGTTGATCGAAGGCGGAAGCGGCGTTACGATCCAACGTGTGTCCGGGGTGTTCGGGATCTTCGAGATCGCGAACAGCACGGTTGTTACCCTCAACAATTTGATCATTCAAAACGGGAATTCCAACGTTGACGGCGGTGCTGTTCGAGCGGGATATTCGAGCGTTCTCACGCTGAACAACTGCACCGTGACGAATAACGCGGCGCATGCTTACGGCGGTGGAATCTTCAGCTATGGAACGGTCACGGTGAATAACAGCGTGATCAGCCACAACCGGGTGACGGTTTATGATGGCGGCGGTATCTACGTCAACGGCGGCACGCTGACCGTAAACAACAGTGCCTTCTATGGGAATTCTGCCCCCAGCGGGCGCGGCGGCGGCATCACCTATGTGACGGCTAGCCCGTATACCATCAACAACAGCACGATCAGCGGGAATACGGCAGCGACCGGCGGCGGACTCTATGTTCATCCGTATGGCAGCTACTTATATCTCAATAACAGCATCGTCGCGGATAACCTCGGCGGCGGTGACTGCTATCGCGGCGCGGGTACGGTCACGGCACGCTATTCGCTGGTCGAGGACGGCTCGTGTATCACAGTAGGGGCGAACGGCAATTTGAGCGGCGATCCCGCTTTGAGCACACTTCACATTCCGCTCCCCGGCAGCGGCGTGATCAATGCGGGTGACCCGGTGTTTGCCTCGGTTGGCACTGATGTTCGCGGCGCGTCGCGTGTGCGGGACGGGCGCGTCGATATTGGCGCATACGAAGTCGGCACAGTCCCAACGGTGGCGATCAGCGGCGGCAGTTCAAGCGTAAGCGAAGGCGGGATGACCACCTTCACGTTCACCCGCGTTGGCAGTCTGATCGACCCTCTGACCGTTCACTTGAACATCACCCGTTCGTTTACCACGCCGGAAACCGAATACACACTGGCGGGTGGTGCGATCACCGGGCAGGCGGGCAGCGTCACCGTGACGATTCCGGCGGGCGAGTCGTCCGTCGATGTCACGCTGTCCGCAGCATTGGACGACGAAGCTGAAGCCGCTCACGTAATTGCGCTCTCGATCACGGCGGATGCGGCATACGACCGGCACGAAACGTTTTACCGCAGCGCCTCCGCGACGATTCTGGTGGGCGATACCCTCGTCACCAATTTGAATGACAGCGGCGATGGCTCGCTGCGGCAGGCGATCAGCAACGCGAACAGTGACGGCATCGACAGCACGATCAGCTTTGCAGTAAGCGGTACGATCACCGTCTTGTCCCAACTCATCGTGAACAGTGATTACCTCCTGATAATCGACGGTCATCCTTCCGGCACGACGATCAGCGGCGGCGGCACAACTGGCGTGCTGTTTATCAGCGGCGGCGATGTCACGATCAACCGTGTGACGATTACACGCGGCGCAAGCGCCACTCAAGGAGGCGGAATTGAGAGTTGGGGGGCGCTAACCCTGAATAGCAGCGTGGTCAGCGAAAGCACAGCAGTGTACGGCGGCGGCGGCATCATCGCGTATGGCTTGACGCTCAATAACAGCACCGTCAGCGGTAACACGAACGGCGGCATCATCGTGAGAGGAACAGCGGTACTCAATAACAGCATCATCGCCAATACCATCGGCGGTGCAGATTGTTATAACGATGGGGGATCGGTGAGTGCTTCCTACACGCTGATCGAAGGTGGGTTGAGCTGTGTCACGGTTAATCTGGGCGGCAACCGGACGGGTGATCCCGGCTTACAGGCAACCCTCGAACCGGGCACAGGCAGTCCGGTCATTAACGCGGGTGATCCGGCATTTACGTCACTCGGCACGGATGTGCGCGGCATGCCGCGTGTGCAAGGCGGGCGCGTCGATATGGGGGCGTTTGAATCGCCGGGTGTGGGCGGTTTGGAAGTACATGTCCTCCTGCAAGGGCGACCCGCCGCGCCGAACGCACAATGGAGCATACCCCTTGACGTGACGATCACGACGAATGGCGGGCAAACGACCTTGTACGATCAATCCGTGACGACGGACATTTATGGGCACTTCAATGTCGCGTCACTACCAACCGGATTCCATCGGATTACGGTCGATGGTGCACACACGCTGGTCACGCAGATGGACTTCACGCAGGTAGAAGGAACGAACATCATCACGGTTGGACCGCTGAACGAAGGGGACGCGGATCAGGATAATCGTGTCAGCTTGTATGATTTTTCGCTGCTAGCTGCCGCGTTTGCGACCAGCGAAGGCAGCCCGGGTTACAACCCGGCGGTTGATTTCAACGGGAACCACATGATCGATCTGTCCGATTTCTCTCTGCTGTCCTCGAATTTTGGCGAGGTCGGCGGTTAGACACGCTAAAGACGCGCTGATCGGATGCTTTGACGTTCGATCAGCGTGTTCGTCACGTAGTGGATCAGGTTGATCCCCAAAATCGCGGGCGCGATGATGGCGACGATCCCCGGTCGTTCGGTTTCAAACAGCAGTGCCAAGATGATCGCCGTGATGCCGTTCTGCTGCGCAAATGCCAGATACAACCGATCTTGCGTTGGCAGCTTGGTTGTGAGGAGGAACGCGGCGATTCCTTGTGCCAGCACAGCTCCGACCGCGACGACCAACCCGACCTCAATGGAAATGCCATGCGCGAGGATCAGCCCTAACAAAAACAGCGCGAGATAGAATGATCCCGTGACGATCTTGGGCAGCACTTTGATCGGCGGACGCAGAAAAAGCCCGATGATAGCGATTCCGAGCATCAACTGAAACCAGACCGCCACCCCGAAACACGCGATCAACAAGACATAACGCCAGCGGACATCATGAATCATCCGATGCAGCAGATACGCGCACGCGGCGAACACCAGATTCGCAGCAAAACTGACGAGAAATGCTTCCAGCGGTACAACCGCGTCCGCCCCCGGCGCGAGTAGGACGAGCAGATACACTGAGAGGATCACTGTCATCGGATCATCAAACGATGACCACGCCGCGAGGATCGTTCTTGCCCGCTCAGAGATGCGATTTTGCTTGTGAAGGATCGCCGCAACCGAAAGCGGATCGATCTGCGCGACCGCCAAGCCGAGCAGAAAGGCGATATTATCGCGCAGCACGAGATACACCACGCCGCCAATGATCGCCGCCTTGAGCAGCACCCCGGCGGTGACTGCCTGTAAGACGATGCGGCGGTTTTCGCGCAGCACGCCGCGATCAATCGACACGACACTTCCATACAGCCCGATTGCCAGCAGCGCATAGGTAAGGAGCGTATATCCCTGTGATTCGGTATCCGGCGCGAACCCGAACGCCACCGCGACGATTACGCCGCCGATCACGATGAGTAGGGGATAGAGCAGTTGGGTTCGGAGTGACACGTTATTACCCCGTTCTTACAAGAAAAGACTGGATGGCTTTTGCCAAATCGCGCATATCGCGTTCGGCAGAATCATCATCCATCGTTTGTTGATCGAGCGTCACCCCAAAAAGATAGCAGTTACTCCTGAAGCGGTGATACAAAAAGCCGCCATCTTTCACATCCAGCAGCACCCGAAACAGCACGCCCTGATCCAAATCTTTGAGCAGATCATTCATACCGATCACGGCGCGGTGTGCTTCGATCGCGATCTGCCTGTATTTGAGCTGGCGCGCTTGCGATCGGTCATCAATCTGTCTGCGCAGGATATTGCGGTTCATCTTTTCCGCATTTGCATAATCGATCACGACGCCATCTATCCAGTACGCCGCGTAATCGATTCCGCCTTCGCGGTCAACCACCATACGTAGAATGTCTTCGATGTTTTGGGAAGCAGGGAGCGCACGGATCGCGGACGTTCCTGCGTCCGCCTTTAAGGTTGCGAGTCCGATCCGCACAAGCAGATCGACGAGGGAATCGATGCCCGCAGCGAACAACCCGCGATGAAACGGCACAGCTTGCGACCGTGTGATATCTTTGATGTCGTTTGGCAGGCGCATAGAGGGCTTAACCAGTATTCCATTTTCGCACGCTTGAACGATCTGTTTCTGATTTTCGAGCGCATGCCGGATTTCCATTCGTACCCAATCATTCGCACGATGAACATCTTGAAACGTCGCATCCGTGACAATGAGAATCATCCCCACACTTGCGTTCAAGTGCGCCAGAATGGCTTTTTGAAAGTCCGCTTGGTCAATTCCTCGATGATCGATGAACACCACTTCATTGATGCGTTTTTCCAGTGCCTCTACAATCCGTTCAGCAAAATTCCAGCTTTCGCTTGGGTAAGAGATGAAGATTTGATTTGGCATCGATGGTCACCACAAATCACGGCTTGATATATTCGTCATTGTAATCACCAGCAGCGGGCATATCAAGAGAAATCGGTTAAGCTGTAGTACAAAAAAGGGCGAACGCAATCATGAACGAGACGAGAACGATTGAATTGGCGGTGTGGGGTGCGCCTGACAGCGGAAAAACCACGTTTATCGCCGCCCTGCTCCACTTGATCAAGGATAAGCTCCCTGCCGAAGCGGCGGCACGCATGGAAGCGCACGAAGTTTACCGGACGACGGCACTCCGGCTGACAGATGAAGGGCAGTTCCCCGCGAATACCGTTATGCCCCGTGTGATCGAATGGATGCACACGCCCGACCTCAAAGTGCGGCTGCTCGATATCCCCGGCGTATGGTGCTACAGCACGCCCGAATCGCTCCAATTGATGAAGAAACGTCCGATCAACGCGATATTGGGGTCAGTATTTGCGTATCTTCAGCGGGCAGACGGGATTTTTCTCTTATTCGAGACGGGTGACTATTACGAAGTCTTGAACCGGATCGCCAACCTGCTGAACGCGATCAGCGATGACATGGGGGATATTCGTCCACAGGTCGCTTACGTGATGACCACCTTCCGCGAAGAACGCCCCGCCGATTTGCCCGCGCGCCCACAAACGCTGTTTCGCCGCCGCTTCGGTGATCCGACGGCGCCCGCTTCGCCGCTGTATGTGCTGCCGCTTTCGCATTCGCCGGAGCAGGCGGTCACGGCATATTTGAACCCGGTTACGGTGGACGCGAAAAAAGGTGCGCTCACGATCAACACGAACAAATCCGGCGGTGCGCTGGCGATCTACAACGCGCTGATGGGAAAAATCGCACCTGAGGCTGTCTCGCGCCCATCACGCCCGAAGCGGACAACCATGACGAAGGAAAATGAGGACGCGCCGAGCCTCTCAAAGGCATCAAAGCCCTCACACACACGCACGACCAAGCCGCGCCGCGCGAAGGCGGACACCGCTCCGATCACGCTGCCACCTGATCTGATGGATATTCCATTTGATTTACCGCCGTATGCCGAACAGACAATCCCGAATCCGCCGAAGAAAGAGCGCCGCACGACAGGGAAGAAGACGAAGGATGCGCTTTAGTGCTGGAAATATGTCATGTAATAAAAAGGAAATTCGGATCACGCTGCGGCATGGGCAGTGGGTATCCTGAAGTATAGGGTTTCACCAAAGGATGTCCTATGCAGCACCGACCGACCATTGTAACCGTTTTCGTCTTGATGATCGTCATTCTCGCGTTGATCGCCGCCGGGTTTGGCGTCTTTTACCATAATGACACCGCCCCATTTGACTGGCAGACGCCGCGCGGCGATACCATCGCCATGCAGGGCGAAGGCTTGTACCGCTATGATTCCGTCTCTGGCGCAACTCAAATGATCAGCGGTGATCTTGTCACGCTGATCATCGGTGTGCCGCTCCTTCTCATCTCGCTCATCCTATACCGCCGGGGTTCGCTGCGCGGTCACCTGCTCTTGACCGGCACACTTGGGTATTTCTTGTATACGTATGCCTCGATTGCATTTCTCGCCGCGTTTAACCCGTTCTTCCTGATTTACGTTGCGCTGTTTTCGACAAGCTTAATCAGCTTCATCGTCATCATTGCAGCGCTCCCAATTGCGGAGCTTCCCCGGCACTTTAGCGAGACATTCCCGCGCCGGGCGCTGGCAATCTTTCTGTTCGGCATCGGTTTGTTCATTGGTGCGATGTGGTTAGGCATGGTCGTCCCGCCCACGCTGAGCGGATCATATCCCGCAGAGTTGGGGAGCTATACCACGCTCGTCATTCAGGTACTCGATCTGGGTGTCATCCTGCCCGCTGCTGTACTTGGGGGTTACTATCTGCTCAAGCGCGCACCGCTCGGTTATCTGCTGGCATCAGTGGTGTGCATTAAAGGATTGACCCTCGGGACAGCCGTCTCGGTGATGGGGATTGCGATGCTGCGTGCCGGTATTGAAGAAGCAAGTCTTGGTCAGGTGATCGGCTTCGTGGCAATCACATTGATTGGCGCGGGCATGACCTTCCTGCTGCTGCGCAGCCTTTCGGAAACCGCCGCGCCCGCACATGCGTGACGCAAACATCCGCTCTCGATCCCCCAACGGATCGAGAGCGTCTTTACCCCAACTGAATACTGATCGTATAGCTCCCGCTCGCGGTCATTTGATACCCGCGTGCGATCAGCGTGTACGTGCCTTCCAACGGAAGCGTAAGGATTAGCCGCGAATTCAATCCCTCACCGCCGTCATCATCCGAGCCGATCAGCGAACCATACGGATCGTAGACCTCGATATACGTGTCGAAGTCGGCGCTGAACAGGTCGAACGTCAAGACCTGTTCTTGATACCCGTAGAATGACCATGTATCCCCGCCGTTCCCTTCTAATGTGCCGCTTGCTCCGCCGGGGATGCTGATCCCGTTGAACACCACAGGCGCGGATTCCCCTTGCTCCAGTGTGAGTTCGTAATTCCCGCGATCGCTGGCAGCGCCGCTGTAAGCGGTCGCTTGAATCGTGTACAAGCCTTCACGCGGCAGCCGCACCCCACTGATCCGCGAGTTCGGGTAGCCAGCCCCATCATCGTCATAAGCGATCAGTGAGCCATCCGGCGCATACAGATACAAATACGGGTCAAAGTCACTGCTCGTCATCGTGATCGTGACAATATCGTTTTCATAGCCATAGAAGGCAAATGATTCGCCCGCGTCGCTTGCGCGTCTGCCGTTGATCGAATTGCCATAATACAAGCGGTAAATCCCGCTCGTCGGTTCGATGGTCGGGAATGGCGAAGGCTCGATCACTTCCTGTGACTGAACCGATGCGGCGCTGCTGTTCAAGCGGTGGCATTCCCCGATTTCGCGCACGGTATCCGCGCGGACATATGTCCCGCTGGATGTCTGCCACCAGATCACACCGTTGTCGCCGTAGACAATACCGATGATCACGACTTCTTCATTCGGCTGCAAAATACCCATGACGGTAAAATTCATACCCGCGCCGCGCCGAAGATTGACCGCTTGCTCCAGCGGCGTCACGCGGCAGTCGATCCTTTCGATCGTGGGCTGCGGTGTTCTCGTGTGCGCGATCCAAGTCGCCGCGACTTCCGTCGCAAATGCGTCAATCGTGGCGTGAGCAGCAGCCGTATGGGTTGCATCGCTGCCAAAATCCGCTGTGGGCTGGTACACCATTTCTTCCGTCTGCACAGGCGGATACACGACTTCTTCTGTTTGCACAGGCGCTTGGACGAGACTCGGTTGTGTCCATGTCGGCGGGATCGGTGTCGTAGTCGATGTCACAAGAGCACCCGGCGTCAAAAACACGACGGCTGTCAAGATGGCGAATAGTGTCGCTGTCACGACGATGACGCGGTTGCGCATGTCTCTGCGCCGAGTAGGCGCGGCTGTGAAAAGCGGTTGGGAATCTGCGAAATCTTCAAATTCTTCTAACTCAAAGAAGTCGTCAATCGGCGGTGGGTTGACAGGACGCGGAACAGGCGGCGGCTCTGTCTTGGGCTGCCGCTGAGTCGCTACATCGTCGAGCGTGCCAAGCGGCGCGAACACATCATTTGTCGCTTTCGCACCGACGGGCGCGGGGACAGGCTGCGATTTTGGCGGCGCTTGCGTGATCGGCTCTGACTTGGGCGGCGGCTGCGTCGTGGTTTCTGCGGGCAGCCGCACTTCATCGACCATCACGCTTTCGCACGCGGTCGGCGGCGCGTCACGGCGGCGCGTTGACGGAAAACTCAAGCGCGTTTCCGCGATGAACGTATCCAGATCGGGGAGTGTGCGCGTATCCTCAAGCGAACACAGATGTGTAAGCATCTCCACCGGGCGATCCAAACCGAGTTCGCTCATGCAGCGCAGCAGTTTGGAGTTCTCCGGCGCTTTCAGGTCTTTTTCGCGCAGCAGCAGTTGATCCATTTTGTCGTCGCTGCTGAGCGGCAGCAGACGCGGTGCGGTCGTCAGCGCCACCAGCGCCAGATAGATCGTGATCGCCGGAAAACGGTCGAGCATCGGGTGAAAGTCCGCTGTCGTCCGGTGCGGGCTTTGATAATTCCGTTCGCCGCGTTCGATTGCGGGCTTGCCATCCAATTCCGGGACGTACATCCCGTCGTAATCGACCAACCGGATCGTTCCCGCCGGATCGACAAGGATATTCCCGTGCTGCAAATCGCCATGTGCGCACCCGATCCGCCCCAGATCGGTGGCGATCTGCCGGAACTGCTCACCGAGCGCGGCGAGCCGCTGACGGTCGCGGATATGCGTGCGCACGTAGTCGGTCAAGAATGCGCCTTCGACCCACTCCATCACCAGCAGCGGCAGCCACTCGTTTTTATACTTGATCCCCGAAACTTCGTATTCAAATTGGGCGAAGTACGGGCGCGGGTTGGCGCGCAAAAACTGGCTGATCGCGGTGTAGCGGTCGGTCAAGTCCGTGCCGCTTTCCAAGTAGCGCTTCTGCATGAAGCACCGTACCGCGATGATGTCGCCGTTTTTGCTCTTGAATTTGAACGTGATCGCGTTCGCGCCTTGTGCGCTGTACGGCGATCCGCGCTTGTTCTTCTCGACTTTTCCGCCTGTCAGCCGTTCATCAATGAAGGCAATCTGCGGCGCTTGAATCAATTCTTGATATTCAGTCGCGCTTGGGATCAGCATTCAATCCCCCTAGTTCTTGTCACTTGCCAAGTAATCCGCCCACCACACAGGAATCGAGATGATCAGCGACACGGCTGCCGAAATCCCGCCAACGAATGCAAACATCAAGCCGAGGTCAGTAATGCTTTCCATGTTGCGGTATGTAATCGCCCCAAAGAATCCCCCGAATATATGCGGCGGAGCAAAGCGAATGGTCGCAACAATCATGAGACCCATGAGGAGTCCAACGGCGATTCCGCCCTTGAAAACATGCCCTAAGCGGGTATGTCCGGTTCGCGCCGTCACAAACACGACGAGCGCCAGCGCCAGCACAAATACAGTCGGGATGATCAGATTCCAGTCATAAACGCTGACCGAACTGCGTTCGAGATATTCAAGATTGAGGAAGCCTTCATTCGCACCGTAACTGCTGGAATAGAAAGTCTGACTATCCATCACCGAGCGCCAACCGAACGCCGCCCCCGCACCGACGATCCCCACGACGATCAGCGCAACGATCACGCGGAACCATGTCACGCGGCGGAAATGAAGCATCCAACCGAGCAGCAGCGAGATCAGCACCGCGAATATGACTCCCGGAATGGCGACTTCCCCGATGATCAACGCGAGGTTGGGATCGGAATAGTACGAATTCACGTCTCGACGGGTATAGCCGTAATTGGCGTAAGTGCGAATATACGCGAGGAACAATCCCCACGTTGGTGCAATCACGAGGAACAGGGCAATCGCACGGGCGATAAAACGATCCGTTGTTTCGGCAAAGTTGAACCAGTGATCGCGCGTGGGGTTTTCGCCGTAAAGGATTTCCGTCGTCCAAGGCAGCACGCCGAGCAGCGCGCCGAACGCCAGCATGGATGATGCTGGCTCATAAAGCATAGCCCGTGTGCTTGCTAACCCTAAGGCAATCACGGTAAGGATCGCACGTGGAAAGATGCGATCAACAATAACGGCTGGTAATGCCCATGCCGCCGCAAGCAGCCCCGCCCAGATGATCTGATCGGTTCGGAGCATGTAATCAAAGGAAAAGGGTTCATTAAACAGCGCCGCGTTAATTCCGTTGATGCCGACCACCCACACAACCGTGCTGATCAGGATTGTGACAACTGCGGATCGCAGCTTACTTTTCCCGTGATACCGGTGCCACTGCGCGGAAAAACTTACGGTGGCAAAGGTCAACGCGAGCATAATCATACCGGGTAGGAGGCGTGCAGTTTCATAGGTGAACAGATACGAATCGACGAGCAGATTAAACAGCCCCGCCGCGATCAACCCGAACACTAGATGCGAAAAGATGCGATCACGCGGGTTGAACGGCAGCCCGTATGTGGTCACAGCGGGGGCGGGTGTCGCGGGCTTGGGCGGCACATATGCAGGTTTCGAGTCGGCGGCAGGCGGCGGTGTATAGACCGGGGTGGGCGGCTTCGGGGCGGGAAATACGACTCCCGTTGCGGACGCTGCTTGATTCGTCGGCGCATTGCCAAGCGGCACGGAGACGGGCGGCGGTGCAGTGACCATCCCGCTCGGCGGCTTGGGTGATGTAGACGTTCCAAAATCGACGTCGCCCAACTTGGGGAACGCCGCCCCAACCGCCGCCGGAGCGACAGCGGGCGCAGGCTTTGATCCCGGCGGTGACTGGGTAACGGGTTCGGACTTGGGCGCGGGTGCGGTGCTGACCTTCGACGCATTTAAACGCGACTCCGAGATCATCACGCTTTCGCACAGCGACGGCGGCT
>JAPKMU010000140.1 GCA_026645745.1 Anaerolineae bacterium
CGGATAGCGTCGATCACAGCAAGGGCGGCTGTCCGCGTACAAAATGTTTCAATGCGGACTTCAGAGACGGTGTTGATCTCGCCCACCGCGCCGATATGCGGATCAGCATCCTGCCCCGGTTTGAAGTATCCGCTGCCGGAATTTATGAAAGCGCAGTGGGTGTAGTTTCCGAGGATGCCACCACCTGCCGCGGAAATAGCATCCAAAATGTGATCGACGGAGTCCGGCGGAGCACCTGTCACAATCATGATCTGCTGTTCGGCGGGCATGGCTACCAGTTCCCCACAACCTGCCGCAAAATGGCGAACTCCCCGATGTGATAAGCGTTGTGGTCGGCTACCACTAAAATTTCTCGTAGGATGTTATGCCCGTCTTGCCCGTGCGGGATCGGGCTGTAGAGGTCGGTCTGCGGGTCGCGCACGATGGCGACGAGCGCCGCAAGATCACGTTGGAATTGGTCGATGGTGTGCTGCCACCCGGCAGCGTCCGTCACAGCATCGCGGGGGGACCAGTAATCGTCGGGCCAACGGATTTCTTTATAGTTCGGATTGCGGCAGTAATCGAGGATGTCGTATTGTGTGATCCGCAGATGTTCTAGCAGATGCCAGAACGTATACTCGACCTTTGGCGGATAGGTATTGATCTGGTCGAGCGGAAAATCCTTCACAGCATCTGTAAGGCTCATGTGCGCTTGGCGGACGGTGAGCATATTAACCAACTGCTGGCGAGTCGCTTGATCAGCCATAGAAGCATCCTTTCACTGCTGATAAACCATCTGAATATTCGTTGCGTTACCCCTCACCCTGCTTGCTGTGCAAGCCGTCCCTCTCCCACGCAAGCGGGGAGAGGGACAAAAAACAGGCTTGCAGTTCCCCCTCTCCTCGTTTACGTGGGAAAGGGGATTTTCAGATGTTTTCTGAGAGAATCCAGAATTATTGAATTATCGCCAATCAAATTCAATCGAGAAAGCGAAACTCGCGCAGCGCCCGCCGCTTGATCCGCCAATCCGGGCAGACGGACGCCAGATGCGCGTAAAAACGCGGACTGTGATTCATCTCGCGCAGATGACACAACTCATGCAGGATCACATAATCGATTAACGCCAGCGGCGCGGCGATCAACCGGATATTTAGGGTTACTGTCCCGTTGGATGCACAGCTCCCCCAACGGGCGCGCATTTTGCGGAATTTGAGCGGCGGGTAGGGTTTGCCCCAATGCGCCGCCGAACGCCACGCCAGCGCCAAGCGGCGCGTAAAGATGCGCTCCGCTTGCTTGCGGATATAACGCGCGATTAATTGTCCGGCGCGTTCTCGATTTCCGTCACGCACACACACGATCAAGCGCCCGCGTTGGATCGTCACGCTTTCGCGGCGGGAGACGGCATGAACTTCAAGGCGGTACTCGCGCCCCAGTAGTTGAAAGATTTCGCCGTCGGCATAGCGCCGCTCCGGTTTAGGCGGCGGCAGGGCGGCGACCCGCTTTTGCATCTCGGCTTGTTTAACGAGAATCCAATCGGCGCGGCTGGCGACGAAGCGCTGAATAAAATCGAGCGGTACATGCGGCGCAGCGCGCACTTCGATACGCAGATCGGGATGCACGTACAGCCCGACGGTCTTACGCTGCCGCCGCGTCAGCGTATACGTGATCTCCGCCGCGCCCACTTTGAGCGTATGTAGTTTTTGTGTCTTCTTGGTCACCCGCGCGGCATACCTGTCCATGTCACCAGATGTGTTCCGTCCAGACTCCACGCCGCACCGAGCACGTCCGCTGCATGATCGAGCGTGCGCAGCGTCTCGTTCGGATTCGCCGGATCAAACAGGTAACTCGCATAATCGCCGTCAAAGTGACTCATGTACATCATGCTGCGGTTATCATTCCAGAGCAGGGTATCAGCGCCAATGCCAAAGCGCATCTCAAACAGGTTTTCGCATGTTTGAGCGTCCCAAACAGCGTAAACATCCGCGCCGCCTGCGACTCCAACGGAAACGATCCGCGATTCGCCGCCGTTCAAACTTGCCCACAAATATTCATGCGCGGAATCGCCACACTGTGAGACGAGTTCGCCCGATTCCACGTCAAAAACGCGCATTCCTTCGCCTTCATATGCGGCGGTGAGCAGATATTCGCCGTCCGCGCTCCATTCGGTCGAAAAAATGCCGTTTGTGCTGGCGAACTCCTGAATGGTTTCGCCGTTGACGCTGTCCACCACGCGCACAACCGAATGTTCGTAATCGAGCGAATGCGTCATTTGCAGGGCGAGAAGCTGATCATCAGGACTCCACAACGCCTCTGAGTACGCATCCCCAAAGCGTGAGTCTTCAAGTTCAAACAGTTTTTCGCCGCTCACCGAGTCGATCACACGCATACCGCCGTCGTAGATCACGGCGATTCGCGTATAGTCACCGCTCCACGCCGCAGCCTGCGCACGTGCGGGCAGGTCAACGACAAGCGGCTGATCCGGGTTGAACGCATCGTAAATCACAACGGCGGGCGGGTCGCGCCGCGCCACGAGTACGCGGGATGCGCCGTAATCGGGGACAACCAAGCCGTTGAATGTATCGCCGCTGAGCAAAATCCGGTCGTCCGCCCAACTCCACACGTAAAAACGCGCGCTCATGATCACGATGAGAAAGCCGGGATCACGCATATCGACGAACGACGGGAAGTTGTAGCCGCCGCGTTCGGCTTCGAGCCGCCGTTCGGAGATGATCTCGCCCGTCGCGCTGTCGATCACGCGCAAAACGCCGTCTTGCAGCGCTGCCATGATGACCGAACCATCCACGTTCAAGCGCGCACCCCAGATCGGCAGATCGGATTCCAGCGTGACAGCATTTTCGCTGGCGGTATCCCACAGGTAGAACACATTCACATTCGCTTGAGCCTGAACCGTGATGCTCAAAAGCGCGAACACAACCAAGACCAGCATCCGTTTCATCATAAAGCCAGCCGCCTTTCTAGTCCTCTTTGAAAAATCGCGGTGGAACGAAATCCGTATGTTCTTTCCCGCCCGCATCGAGTCCCACACTTAAACTCAGCGCGTTGGTCGGGCAGATATTGATACACGTCACACACAGCGTACACTCGGTTGATCCGACGCGCTCGCCTTTGAGGATGTAATCAGGAATACGGATATTCATCGGGCAGCGTTCGACGCATACGTTACACGAATCGCATTTCGCCGCCGTGCCTTTGATCTTCAGGAGCGAAAAGCGCGATCCGGTCTTGAGCAGCACCGCCAGTGGACACAGATATTTACAGAAGGCGCGGTTGTCCTTCAGCTTGAATGCTAACGCGATCCCGATTACGTAATAGGCGATCAATCCAACGAGAAACCAGACATAGCCGCTTGTGCCGTGCGCGCCGTCTTGATAGCCCGCCGCGAACCACAGCCCGACCACCACCGCTAGACTGATGATGAAATGGGCGTAACGCACGCGATCCCATGCCCCTTTGCGGCGGAATCGGCTGTAAGGGTAGGGGAGCAGGTCGAAGATCATGCCGAACCAGCACGCCCACCCGCACCATACGCGCCCGAATGCCAGCGGACCCGCGATTTTGGCAAGAAGATAATGCAAGACGATCCAGTTCACGCCGCCGAGCAGAATCCCAAAGAACAAGCCTTCAATCTGCATATTGCCGTGATCGCTGAAGAGCGCGACCCCAAGCAAAATCGACCCCACGATGAGCATGACGATGCGCCGCAGCCCCGGCAGATCAAATCGTTTTTCGGTATTTTTCGCCGCCATTGGTTGAGTCCCTCATTATGTTCTGCTCGCCCGCACCGTGACAAGACTTGTCCGGTATTCAAAAGCAACCCCTCCCCCAATTCGGCTGAGGGGGCGACACTAGATTTTTCACCAACTGCTCCTCACCCCCCGTAGGCTTGTCCGATACTGACGCAGTGTTTTTTACCCCTCTCCCACGCAAGCGGGTAGAGGGGGAATCGCTGTCGCACACTCACCACAAAGCGCCCTTTTGCTTGCGCCCCTCCCTGAATTCGGGGAGGGGAGACGAGCGAAGCGAGTGGGGGAGAGGTCGGTTTTGAGTATCGGACAAGCCCCCCGTCCCCCTCTCCAAACTTTGTTTAGAGAGGGGTGAAAAGCAGCGCGTCCGGGGTGAGGGCATCACTGTTTTCAATTTCCCATTATCCGATCCCACATCTACCCGCGTATACCTGTCATCTCTCACCGATTCGTGCTAATCTTCTACCCAAAAATAGCAGAAGGATGCACGCCATGACGACTGCCTCCCCCTCTCGCGGATCGCGTCTCGGGCTGCGCGTATTGCTTACGCTGGCGCTGGTCGCATTCGTGGTCATCATCCTGATCTTTTATCTCAGCCAGCCGGTCGCCGCCCCCGGTGACTCCGAGCCGACCCCCGAAGTCAGCCCGGATGCGACTTCCGGCGTGTCCCTGCCATCCGCGATCGTGTTTATGTCCGATCGCGATGGCGATTGGGATATTTATGCCAGTACCGCTCCCGGCGAAGCCGTCAACTTGAGCGCAAACGACGCGAACGACGGCTTTCCCTCCTACTCGGTCGATACCGCACAGATCAGCTATGTTTCCAGCGCCACCGAAGACGGCATCGTCGGTGGCTTTTTAATGAATGCTGACGGCGCGAATCAAGTACCTGCCGCTTCTGATCTACGGACATTTATGGATATTCTCTTGAACGGGCGCGGGGATTGGGATCGGCGCGACGGGTTAAACGGCTTCACGTTGATCTCGCTGCGCGATCTGAATCTTGAGGTGTACTATCAAGGGGACGAAGCAGCGATCAACCTGACCGGAAACAGCGCGATTGATTGGTACGCGGTGCTGTCACCCGATGGCACGCGCATCGCTTTCGCTTCGGATCGGGTGGATGTGCAGCATGATATTTATGAAATCGGCATCGACGGCGAAAATCTCACTCGCTTGACGGATGATCCCGCGAATGATTGGTCACCGTTGTGGAGCGATGACGGCACGCGCTTGATTTTTGCTTCGGAACGCGCCCGCGTTTTTGGAGACGGACTCGATCTCTACGTCATCGACATGACGACGCGCGCGCCCGCCGTGCCGCTTGATACCGTGTTCACGACTGCGGGCATCTTCTTTGAGGGCTACGCGGTTTATATGTCGAATGAATCGGGCAATTGGGAGATTTACGCCCGCGATCCGGCTGGCGCTGTCGTGAACCTCACGAATCACCCCGCCGATGATCTGTTCGCGGTCTGGAAACCGCGCCTCGCTGAATAATGACCCGCATTGTTTTACGCACTGCCGCGCCGCTGATCCTCCTCTTAAGCACTGCCGGACTCATGGCATGGATGTTCAGCTACGCGCAACCGCTCACAGGGTTGGTCGTCCTCACCCGCGAGATCACCGCAACCGAAACGCACATGCAAGCGCAATTTGTGGATTTTGACGGACGACGATCAAGAGTGGTTGAGGTTGATGCTGGTTGGCAGTACTGCGAAGGTTTTTTACTCTCGCCGCGTGATCTGCGCTTCACCGCGCGCTGCCGCAGTCCGCTGAATCGGACGTTCGGTACAGAGATCATGGTCGGCAGACTCGGTCAAGCGCTGGATGAGGCGGTACAGCTTGCGCTGTCCGGCACGGAATTTGATTTTGTCTGGTCGCCGGATGCGGCTCACCTGCTGATTTACCGCCAAACCGACCGATCCGGCAGTGTTTCGCTGATCTCGACCTCCGATTTTGAGGTTGTCGAGCGCCCACAGATAGCGATTCCGTTTGATATGCGCGGACGCGCGGCGTGGTCTGTTGACCGTTCGCGGGTGCTGCTTCCCCGCTTCGCTGATGCAGCATCGCGGATCACACACCTCTTGATTTTGAACGCGGACGATTCCAGTATCGAACAGGAGATTCCGCTGGTTTATCCGGCGCTGCCCACCATCCCGATTGCATGGTCAATCGATCATCGCGCTGTCGTATATGTGAGCACCGGCGACTCGTTTACTTCGCTCGTGATTCGTCTCGACTTGGAGACAAATTCGCCCGCCGTAATCGCCGTCGATCCGCCGCCCGTGCTGCGCATCCTTCATGTCTCTGATCAATGGATCGATTACATGGCGAATTATCAAAATGGTCGCTACTCATTGGTGCGTTTGGGGATGGATGGACGAATCGTACAGTGGAGCACGCTGCCCGCGTCCCTGTTCAATATTATCGTGCCGCCGTCGTGAAATTATTCCACTGTGACGGGGGGGAATTCCGCCGTATCGTCTTTTTCGACGGGTTCATCATCCCACTCGCCAAGCTCGGCGTCGTCTTTCAACACATGGACAACGGTTTCCGGTGGCTGACAATCGACTGCTTCGGGGAGCTTCTGCCCGCCCAAGTCGAAAAATGGCAGACTGCGCTTCATGCAGTCTACGTTATCCATCTCCAGCGTGAACGTCAGTCCGGGGTGAACTGCGCGCAGTTTCGGAATGATCTCGTGATAATTCAGGACGCCGTGCGGCAGTCCGCGATGAATATCCAAGTTTCCGTCGTTGTTATTCAAATGGGTGTGCACCAGATACGGCGCGACGACTTCCAACCAGTGATCAAGGCTGAAATCGCTGAACAACTGCGAATGCCCAACATCGAGAGTCGCGCGCAAATTGGGATGATTGACCGCTTTCAGCACATCAATGATGATGTTCGGGTCGTACTCCCACATATTCTCGACGCCGAGCGTGACGCCGCGCTCGCGCGCGAACGGCGCAAGCGCGCCCCAAAATTCGACGTTGCGCGTATGCCATCCGGTGCGGTAATCCTCATTGCGCAGCGAACCGATGAAGTTGGCGTGCAGGATCACCACCCGCGCGCCGAGTTCCGACGCGATCTCAATGGCGTGGCGGTAGCGCTCCATCACCAGCGCATTCAGGCGGCGATCAGGGCTGCCGGGAGCGAGATCGAAGAAAGGACCGTGCAGCGTCACGACGGGAACATCACGGAGGGCGTTCCGATACCACGCCATCTCGCCGCGCCAATCGCCATCCAGCACGTCAGGGAAGGCGAACGCCATCACCTCGATTCCCAACTGGTGATCGCGCGCCAGTGACAAACACGCATCTATATTTTTGCGCCCAGCACTCAACAATACGCGATCCACAGCCACCTCTTTCGATCCGTTGCTATTAATGCAGTGCCATAGAAGCAGTCTAAGACAAAATGAAAACCGGGGCAACAGATTGTAAAAGTTCTTTCATAACGATCACGAAGGTGTAACGTTAGAAATTCCCGTCCGCCATGAACGGTGTACAATCATCATCGGTCACGATTTCTAAAGGAGTCCTCATGCAAATTGGTTTGATGCTCGAAGGGCAGTACGGGTTAACATGGGAGCGCTGGCAGAATATCCTCGGCGCGGCGGAGCGGCTCGGTTTCGCGTTTGTTTTCCGCTCTGATCATTACACCGATGCATCAGGTCCGTATCAAGAATCGCTTGAATGTTGGGTATCGCTCACGCATGCCGCGAGTTATACCCGCCGCATCGAGTTCGGTTCGATGGTGTCGCCCATCACCTTTCGTCATCCGGCGCTGTTGACGCGTATGGCTGCCGCTGTCGATGATCTGAGCGGCGGACGGTTGATCCTCGGCTTGGGGGCGGGCTGGCAGGAACGCGAACATCACAATTTTGGCATCCCTTTCTACGACTTCCCGACCCGCTACGCCATGTTTGAAGAAGGCTTAGAGGTGACGACTCGCCTGCTGCGCAGCGATACCCCCGTCAATTCTCAAGGCAAGTATTTCTCGCTTGATGATGCGATTCTGCTGCCGCGCCCCAAGCGCCGCACGCCGATCTTGATCGGCGGTAACGGACCGACGAAAACCCTACCGCTCGCCGCGCGCTACGCCGACGAATGGAACGGGGTGTATGTATCACCCGAAAAATATCGTGACCTGAATACGCGGCTCGATCAATTGTGCGCGGAAAACAAGCGCAATCCTCACGAGCTCACCCGCTCGGTGATGACGCGCGTTGATTACTTTTTTGATGAGGCGGAACGCGATGCGTATCTGGCAGAAAACGGGGAAACCCTTGACTCGTACCGGCGGGACTCGCGCACTGTCGGCGGAACAGCCGATCAGGTGATCACGCAGATTCGGGCATATGCCGATGCGGGGTGTCAGCGGATCATGCTCCAATGGCTCGATTTGGATGATCTGCCGCGCCTCGAAGCGATGGCTGCCGCCGTCCTCCCTGCTTTTCACAGCATGGGATAGGCGGGTTGGTCGATTTAATGAGAGCGTACTTCCATGACGATTCAAGCCTTTGATTACACCAGTCACCTTGCGAAGATGGCAGCCATGCCGCGCCCCGAAGCTGCCGATCCGGTTACGGCGGCGCGCGTGTTCAACGGCGGGTATACGCTCAAGGTGTACCCGACCGAGCCAGTTGATCGCACGATTGACGGCGTGCGCTTTGTCGAGACCGCCGATGAAGCGGATACGGTGCTCGTCGTTCATCGCAGCAGCCCGGCGGCGACCGCGCAGCAGGTTGAAGAACGCGCCGGACTGGGACAGCGGATCGCCCTGCTTGATGTGAGCGCGGCGGCGAACTCAAATCGTTGGAGCGCCGAACGTGCTGATCCTGATCTGCTTCCGGCGCTGACGAATACGATTGTGTATCTGACGACGCTGGCGGCATGGGATGTTGATTTAGAGCGCCTCCTCGCGGCTGTAATGACCCCGATGCGCGACGGTCAGATGCACCGTTTGCTGATGGCGCATCAAATGGCGTATTACTGGGCATGGCGCAGCATCGTGATCGACGAGGTGCGCCGTTTGTTCGGGGATGAGATCGCGCCGGAATGGGTTAGCCGAGCCGAAACGCAAACACGATCACGCTTGGGCGCGTACTTGATCAAACTGCGCGGGCGTGGGCTGCGCTTCTTCGTGGATCGGGTGGAATTCCCGAATCGGCGTGTCGATGCGATGCGCTTTTCTCTCGTGGCGGAAATGTAAAAAAACCTATACCCTACCCCCCTTAAATTGGGGGGTGTAGGTTATATACAGGATCGCGGATTTCCCTATAATGATGATTGGGTTTCGCTCATTTTTGCCCCGCGAAAATCCGATCACCTTTAAATTTCTTTGTGCCCGACAATTGACTATCGCAGGAGAGCCTGCAAGGAGGATCTGGTCCGGTTGGACACTGTTCGTCTGGACTCTACGCTCACCAATCCGTTTGTCGTCACCCCCGCGCTTGTCCTCGATTTCGAGAACATTGCGCACACGTATCGCCGTTTTGAGAACGCCTTTCGTTCTGCTTCTGCGCGCGGTGTGATTTACTACGCGATGAAAGCGAACGCCAATCAAGACGTGATCGACCTGCTCGCCGCTCAAGGCTCAGGGTTTGAGATCGCGTCGTCTCCTGAATTGGATAAGGCGTTGGCAGCAGGCGCACGCGGCGATCAAATCATTTGCAGTAACCCAGTCAAAACCCCGTCGTTTTTGCGACGGATGCAGCAGGTCGGTGTGTACGGTGTTGTCGCGGACAGCGCCGATGAGATCGAGAAGATCGCGCACGCCGCCCCGGGTATGAATGTCTATTTCCGCCTCGCGGTTGATAACACGGGCAGTGTGCTCCCGCTGGCGGGTAAATTCGGCGTAGATGCAGAATTAGCGCTCGAATTGTTTGACCTCGCTCGCGCACGCGGTTTGAACCCGATTGGGCTGTCATTCCATGTCGGCTCACAGTGCTTGAACGCGCAAAATTGGGTCAACGCGATCCGCGCTTGCGGTGAGGTGTGGTACGCGGCAGAAGCACGCGGGCATCACCTGAACTTCCTTGATATTGGCGGCGGTTTCCCGGCAGGGCATTATCACACGGCGGACATCCCCACCATCGAAGGCATTGCCGATGCGGTGATGGAAGCGCTTGACGCCTATATCCCCGTGCGGAGTGATCTCCTGTTCGTGCTCGAACCGGGGCGCGGCATGGTGGGTGAAAGCGGTCGTTTGCTCGCTACCGTCGAAGGCAAGGCGATCCGCCGCACCGCTGAGGGGTATCAGACATGGCTGTATCTCGATGTCGGCGTGTTCAACGGCTTGATGGAAACGTTTGAAGGTTTCCCGCCCGTCGTGCAAGCGCTCGACGCGGAAGATCGCCCGCTGATGACGTACACGATTGCGGGTCCGTCGTGCGATAGCTGTGATGTGGTCGCGCGCGGCGTGCAGCTTCCCGAAGTCAACATCGGGGATCGGCTGGTGTTCTGGGATACGGGAGCATACACGAACGAGTATGCCGCCGCGTTTAACGGCTTCCCGATTCCGCAAGTGATCGTCGTTGGCAGCGAAGCGGTTGAAGTCGAACCGCTCGAAATGCTGGCGTAAGCAGCAAGAAGTCACGCGTTCTGCCCGACTTGGCATGGAACCCCGCCCCGAATTCGGGGTGGGGAGATGAGCGGCAAAACCTTAACTTGATGCCTGTGTTCATCTTCTTCTATATTTCGTGGTGTGAGCGCTCAGGACAGTTAAGCGAACCCGCGTGACCGAAACGCCTCTCATCTGCGAGAGGCGTTTTTGATCTGCCTATCCACGTTCAAACAGGCGTGCAAATCCGGTGTAGGGCGTTAAGGGCAGAACATCGAAGGCGATCAAGCCCGCGCTAACCAGCGGAAGCGAAGCGAGTATTTCGTGTGCTTCCGCCGTATCCGCGCATTCGAGGATCAACACAGCCGTGTGTTGATCCGCACGGAAGTAGCATTCGCGGAGCACACCCGTTTGATACAGCGCCCATGCGCGCTCCGCTTCGGCGCGGAGATACGGCTGAAACGCATCAGGATCATGTGTGAGTTCACGTTCAAGTGCGAGAAACTTCATTGTCTCCTCAGAAAAAAGCGCCTGCCGAGGCGAGCACCGCCCCGGCAGGTACACACGGTTACACGCTTAAGAAGGATGGTGATCGGCGGGCTAGATGCGCTCGGTTGCGATCAACATCAAAACGGCGATCCCTAACGCCGCCACGAACAGCGGAACGGCAGCACTCCACGAGAGAGTGACCACGAAAATCCCGCCCGCCGTGCTGATCAACCCGCCGACGACAGTCATGGCAAACGAGCCATGCCGAACCCCGACGATCAACAGCCCGATGCCAACACTAATCACCGCAAATGGCAGTGCCGAACTCCATGTGATACCGAGCAGAAACGCGACTGCCAGCCCGACAGTAATCAAGCCGAACAGGGTAACCAATTCTTGCCCTGTAAACAGGGGTTGTCCGTCAAATAAACCCCGATGTTTCGCTCCATCATGCACGGTCATCGCTGTACCTCCTCTGGGATGATACGACCGCAACGGGATTCAGCCGTGTGGCTGAAAGCGAAAACTAAAATAGGATGGGCTTAAACGGAAAACAGCAGACAAAAAATACTCTAGAGATGTGGCGCGGAGAACCGGTCACCCGGTGTAGAAATATAGGAGGAATCAAAACGCACGTCGGAATGGGCTGCATCACCCTTTCCTCCTGCATACGCGGAATCAGAGACGACTCCACACCACCACCGTACAGCCGAAGGAAATCACGGGCTAGTGGCAAACCTCCTCTCTGCGGCTGATCGATGTCATGACCAAGGGCGAACGAGGTTGAGAACCTCTTGCGCCGTTTCTTCAATCGGCTTATCGGTCGCGTCGATGATGCGAAACTGCCCACGACGAAGCACAGCACGCGCGTACTCCAGTTCTTCGCCGGAAGTCGCCGCCTCGGTATACGTGGGCAGCGATGTCATCCCCATGCGGCGGACGCGGTGCTGACGGTAGATCACCAACTGCCCCGGCTCGATAGTCAGACCGACCACGCGCCGAGGATCGATCTGAAAAAGCTCGGCGGGCGGTGGAATATCTTTGATCAGCGGAATGTTGGCGGTTTTCCAACCCAATGTTGCCAAGTACATGCTGAGTGGGGTTTTACCAACGCGCGACACCCCCGCCAAAACAATTTCGGCATGTGCCAATTCGTGCGCGCGTTTGCCGTCATCGTGCGCGACCGCAAACTCAATCGCTTCGATGCGCTTGAGGTCTTCCTCATTTTGTTTGCGATACAATCCGGGCTGTCCCAACGGTATTTGACCGAGATGGTGCGCAAATTGATCGACGACGTGTCCCATCAGGTCGATTTCGACCACATGATGTGCCTGAGCGAGAGCGGCTAACGCGCGGCGCAGCGTCACATCGACGAGGGTGTGGACGACCAGCGCACGAGAGTCCGCCGCATGTGCCATCACATCAGCAAGCTGATCCGATGTGCGCACCAGCGGAGCGATCTCGACTTGAACCTCTGCATTCGGAAACTGCGCGAGTACGGTGCGCACCAATTGGCGCGCACTCGCGCCCGTTCCGCCTGAGATGATCAGAATTGCGGACATCTCCGCCATCTCCTATCAGCGCACGGGGGTGAGTTTTCCGCTCAGGTCATGCGCCCATGCGCGGATCGCATCCCAGTCACGGTGATCGCCTTCGCTGAACAAGCCCAGCTT
>JAPKMU010000141.1 GCA_026645745.1 Anaerolineae bacterium
GGCAGACGGTCAGTGCCGCCGAGGCTGAGATTGTGGCAGGTGTGGCAGGAGATCACGCCGGAGGCAGAAAGGCGCGGTTCAAAATACAGCATCCGCCCAAGTTCGACTTTTTCCGGGGTAAACGGATTTTCTTCGGGAACAGGAGCGACATCAAGCAGCGTCGCAAACAACCCCTGAACCACCTGTGGACGTTCCTCTTGCGCGTACAGCATCGCGCCAGTGAAAACGAGCAGAACACCGATCACAACAAGCGTAATCATCAACGTCTTTTTCATCGTTTTTGCTCCTAATGTGCTTTAGACTCGATGAAACACATATTCGTATGTGTGTATATAGTTTAACGCATTAGCGATAATGCACTACATGACGTAGATCACGGTTTATTCGTGAAGGTCTACATAAGCAACCATGAATTGTGTATAGATCGATGAAAATTCAGGCGGAAGACTCAGGCTTTTGCACAAAAAAAGTGGACGGTTCAACACCTGAACCGTCCACTTTTGAAATGTTAACGCATGACGAAACTCATTATGCGATGGTGACTTCTGGCGCGAGATACACATCTTGGATCGCGCGCAGCAGTGCCGCACCTTCCGCCATCGGGCGTTGGAAGGCTTTGCGACCGCTGATCAAGCCCATGCCGCCCGCGCGCTTATTAATCACGGCGGTGAGGATGGCTTCTTTCACGTCGTTTTCGCCGCTTGCGCCGCCGCTGTTGATCAAGCCCGCGCGCCCCATGTAGCCGTTGGCGACTTGATAGCGGGTCAGGTCAATCGGGTGATCGCTGGTCAACTGGGTATAGATGCGCTCATCGAGCTTGCCGTAGCTGCTGCCGCCGGAATTGAGCGCCTTAAAGCCGCCGTTCACCGTTGGGAGCTTCTGTTTCACGATGTCCGCTTCGATGGTCACGCCGAGGTGATTCGCCTGTCCGGTCAGGTCGGCGGCGGTTTCGTAGTTCACACCGTCCACCTTGAAGCCGTTGTTGCGGGTGTAGCACCACAGCACCGTCGCCATGCCGAATTCATGCGCCTGCGCGAATGCCTGTGCTACGCTCACCAATTGGCGTGTGCTTTCGTCGCTGCCGAAGTAAACCGTTGCGCCAACAGCGACCGCGCCCATCTCATACGCCTGCTTGATCGTGCCGAACATGACCTGATCAAACTTGTTCGGGTAGGTCAGCAGTTCGTTATGGTTGATCTTGACCATGAACGGAATCTTGTGGGCGTATTTACGCGCCACCGCGCCGAGCACGCCGAACGTCGATGCGACCGCATTGCAGCCGCCTTCGATTGCCAACTGGACGATTTTTTCAGGATCAAAGTAGATCGGATTCTTGGCGAACGATGCGCCAGCCGAGTGTTCGATTCCCTGATCAACCGGTAAAATTGAGAGATAGCCCGTACCGCCGAGCCGACCGTGTTCGTACATCGACTGTAAGCTGCGCAAAACACGCGGTGAGCGATCTGATTGTGACCACACATCATCGACGAAGGTGGGGCTGGGCAGGTAAAGGCTTTCCTTCGCGATCGTGCGCGAAGCATGCTTGAGATAGTAGTCGGCATCCGAGCCGAGCACTTCGACAATCCGGTCAATCGTGTAGGTCGTGTCCGGGTTTAGGGCAAGTGCCATTTCCGTTTTCCTTGCTGCTTAATGGGTTTTCACGCTAGAAGTGTATCATGCGTCAAAAGCGGTGCGCTATAATCAGTTAAAGAAATCCGTCATCAGGATGCGCGATGAATATCCCGACTGTTGTTCGGAATAACCCTGTTCTTTATAGACTGCACCAATCGATTCAGGGGCTGTGGCGGCTTTTGGTCGAACCGCTCGTTCCGTCACCCGTGCCAATCACACAAATTCATCTGCTGTCATTGATGCTCATCCTACTCGTGCCGGTGCTGCTGACCAGCATGCTCTGGGATGTCGGCGTGTCAGCGGATGGCACCTATGATACTTATGCGCTCATCAACGTTGGGTTGGCATTTATCGCATATATCCTCAACCGGATGGGGCGCTATTACCCTTCTGCTTATTTGCTGACTGCTATGCTGACTGCCATGCCGTATGTTCTGCTGTTGATGCGGCATGATTCGGATAATGAGCGGATCATGGTGGTCATGGTTTCGGTCATGCCGTCGATCATTTGCACTTACCTCCTCCTCGGACTGCGCGAAACGGTGATCTCGGCAAGCGCGGCGCTGTTTTCGTTGGCGCTCATGCCCGTCATCGCCACGTCGCTGACCCTCCATGATGTGATGATCCCGATTTACTTCGTCACGATCATGGTGGCGTTAATCATCAGCGCGGCGCTGGTGCGTCACCGCCAAGTCGTGACAATCCAGCAAAAAGGGCAGGCGCTTGAAGAAAGTGAGTCGCGCTTTCGCGACTTATTTGAAGCGACATTTGAACCGGTTGTGCTGGTGGATCAATGGGTGATCGTCGATGCGAATCCGGCATTGGCGGAGTTACTCCGCACGCCGCTCACATCGCTGATCGGTCGCAACGTGCGTGATTTTGTGCATCCAGAT
Source organism: Anaerolineae bacterium (assembly GCA_026645745.1). Classification (GTDB taxonomy): domain Bacteria; phylum Chloroflexota; class Anaerolineae; order Aggregatilineales; family Phototrophicaceae; genus Flexifilum. The sequence goes on from JAPKMU010000141.1 coordinate 2,526, forward strand.
GATCAAGCGCAGTTCATCGGGATGGCGATGGAACTCAATCGAGCGCAAGACATACGGGCAGTCGCGGCGGACGGGCATATCTTCCCGGTCGAGGTGCGCACCAAACTGCACCGTTATCGCGGGCTGGATTTGCGCATTGTCGCCATCCACGATATGAGTTGGAGCAAGCAGGCATCCGACCGTCAGATCGAATTGGCGATTGAGCGCGAAAAAGTCGGCGTACTCCAGCGCTTCATCGGCAATATGAGCCATGATCTACGGACGCCGCTCACGGTGATGAAAACCAGCGTTTACCTGATGAAGCGCCTGAAAGACGAGCCAGACCGGATGACAGCGCAGATGGATACTCTCGCGGAACAGGTGATCCATTTGCAGCAGTTGTTTGACGATTTACTCAGTATGTCGAAGTTGGACAAAGCCGATACGAGCGATTATCGCTTTCGGATGGGCTTGGTGAACGATGTCATCGTTCAAGCGGTTGACGAGGAGCGTCGGGTCGCGGCGCTGCGCGGTCAGACGATTTCTTTCCAAGCGGGCGAAAAAATACCCAATGTCCTCATTGATGTGGACGAATTCCGGCGCATGATCAGACATCTGATCCGCAACGGGTTAGGCTATACCCTTGAAGACGGTACGCTGACTCTGCGCTCGTATGCACGGGAAAGTGATGTCGTGATCGATGTGATCGATACGGGTGTTGGCATCAATCCGGCTGATCTGCCGCATATCTTTGACCGCTTCTACCATACCAACAGTATGCACGACAGCGCGGACGGCGGCACGGGTCTCAGCTTGAATATCGCCCGCAAGATTGCACAAGCGCACGGCGGGATCATCGAAGTGAGCAGCGAAATCGGCAAAGGCAGCATCTTCAGCGTGCATATTCCCATTCTCACGAACGACAAAGCGCTTGAGATGTTGGGTGGAGTAAATAGAAACGAGTCTGATGACGCAGATTGAGCAGACGAAAATTGAACGTGCATCCGCGACTTACGCCGATCTAGCGCGGTTGTTCTTGCGGATGAGCGTAAGCTCGTTTGGTGGACCCGCCGCGCATTTGGCGATGGGTATGGATGAAATCGTGGTGCGCCGCCAATGGCTCACCCGTGAGGACTACCTCGACTTAATGGCGGCGGTCAATTTGATCCCCGGTCCGAATTCAACCGAAGTGATGATCCATACCGGATACATCATGAAAGGCATCCCCGGCGCGATCCTCGCGGGGGCGTGTTTCATCGTGCCGTCGCTCGTGATCACGATTGCGCTGACAGCGCTCGTGGTCGCTGGCGGATCGCTCACGGTTGTCGAGTCGATCTTTTGGGGATTAAAGCCCGTGATCGTGGCGATTGTCGCGGTAGCGGGGGTGCGCTTAATCCCCGGTGCGCTCAAATCGCGCGCCTTGATCCTGCTGGCGGTCGCGGCAGTGATCACGCTGGTGGTGCTTAATCTGCAAGAACTCGTTGTGATCCTCGGCGCAGGCGTGATCTATGCGTTGATTCAGCTTGCTTTGCGCGGCGGAGTCGGCGGTGCGGCGGCGCTGATCGGCGCGGCATTTCAGAGCGCCTCGCAAAACCTAAACCGTTTTGCCGAACCCATCGCGCAAGCCGCCGCTGCGCTCACCGTGCCAACAGCGTGGGATTTGTTTTGGTACTTTCTGAAAATCGGCTCGATCCTGTTCGGCAGCGGCTATGTGCTGTTCGCCTATGTACAGCAGGATTTGGTCGAAACCTTCCGTTGGCTGACCGCGCAGCAGCTTCTCGACGCGATTGCGATTGGTCAGTTCACGCCCGGTCCGGTGTTTACTGCCGCCGGATCAATGGGGTACATGACAGCGGGATTACCCGGAGCGCTGGCAGCGGCATTCGGGATTTTTCTGCCGTCGTTCTTCTTCGTGATCGTTTCCGCGCCGTATATCCCGCGTATGCGTCAAAGCCGTGTGTTGAGCGCCTTCTTGGACGGACTCAACGCGGCGGTCGTCGCGGCGATTGGCGTAGTGGTGGTCGAACTGGCGGGATCGGCGCTCCGTCCGTACTCCGGCGGTCTGGAAGCCAATTTGCCGATCAGCGTGATCGGTGTGCTGTTGATCGCGGCTTCACTCGTGGCAGTGCTGCGCTTCAAGATCAACGCGACATGGATGCTGATCGTGGGCGGGATCGTGGGGTTGGTGGTGGGGGCAGTGCGTTAACGCAAAGACGCTAAGTCGCAAGGGAGCAAAGATGCCTTAGCAAGTCGCGTTTCTTTGCGGCTTCGCGTCATTGCGCCTTTGCGTTGATCCTTTTTAAGCCAGCGCGACGACTTCGATCTCAATATGCGCGCCGAGCGGCAGCCCTGCGACCTGTATCGTCGAGCGGGCGGGCGGCACATCGCCAAAATATGTTGCGTACACGGCATTCATCGCCTGAAAATCCGCGAGATCGGTCAAGAATACAGTTGTCTTGACCACATTCGCCATGCTCGTCCCGGCGGCTTCAAGGATCGCCTTGATATTCTCCAACACCTGCCGAGTCTGAACCGTCACGTCGCCTTCGATCAGCTTCTTCGTCTCTGGCACAAGCGGGACTTGTCCGGCAAGGAAGATAAACCCGTTGGCGATGATCGCTTGCGAATACGGTCCGACGGCGGCGGGGGCATGATCCGTTTGAATACGAGTTTTGCTCATAGGTCACGTTTCCCTTGAATAGAACGCTGAAATTATCTAGAGTCGTGACTATACCCCTAAATCAGCCAGCACGGAAAGGCGCGGGCGAAGATGCGAAAACTGATCAGTCTGGGACTCGGCTTTTTGGTCGGCGCGGGTTTTGCGCTCGTCGTCGTGGCGCTGTTCGCCCCGTCAAGCGGCAAGGCACTGCGCGATACGATCAAACAAGGTTATCTCGACACGATGGATGATGCGCGGCGTGCCAGTGCGGATCGTCAGCGTGAGCTTGAGGCGGAACTCGAAAAGCGGCTCGGTAAGCCGCTGCTGCCGGGCAAACCCGCGAATGTGAAAGTGAATTAACGCCAGACTCACCCCTCCCCCAACCCCTCCCCGCTGTCGCAAGGAGGGGAGAAAACCGATTCGCCGTTTGCGCCCTCCCCGAATTCGGGGAAGGGAGACGAGCGAAGCGAGTGGGGGAGAGGTCGGTTTTGAATACCAGACAAGCCTTCGGGGTGAAGGTTTTCTGCCCTACTCCCCCGGTGTGAGCGTGATCGTATACGGCATCGGCACCGTCGTGACGGGCGCTAGACCGCTGACCGCCAAGAAAGTCATCTCGGCATCAGGATCGCGCTCCATTGTGAATGTCCGCCCGTCGTCGGGGATCAACCAGCGGGTGACACGGGCATCAGAGCCGCGCAAAATTTCGATCACCTGCACCCATGCCCGCTGAGGCATCCGGTTATTCGTCCAAATCCAGCCTTCAGATTCCCAACCCCCGTCATCATCTTCAAACGTAGCGGAGTAGTTGAGCGCGGCGATCTTGATGTCGTCAATCGCCATGCCGGGTTGATTCACCGCGTCATCCGTGATCATCTCAAAACGGAGCAGAATTTCCTGTCCGGCATACGCATCGAGCGAGACACGTTCATTCACCCACACCGCTTCGATTCCGCCGCCGCTCGTCCCCGTGTAGCCGTGACCATAGGCGGTGTTATGCGGATTGTTCGTCGTCGTGTACGGCGTTTCCAGCGGAGTCCATGTCGCGCCGCCGTCGGTGCTCACCATGAGATAACCGAAGTCCCAATCGGCTTCAAAGTGAAACCAAACTTTGTATTCGATGGCGGCGCTGGTCACGCCGGTTAGGTCAAAAGCGCGGGTGAGTCGCGTATTGCTCATATCGGCGCGGTTGCTGTACCAGAGATTTTCCCCACTTGGCGCAGCGACCGGAATCACGCCGACTTCCTCCGGTGTTTCAACGGTGAGCGTGAGCGTGTCGCCATCGACCGACGAAATATCGGTGTAATCCGCCGCGTACTGGTGAACATCGGATTCCAGCGTGAGCGAATCAAAGCTGTAGAGAGTCTCATAACCGAGGCTTTCTAGATCAATATCCAGTTCACTGTAATCGCCCGTCAGGTTGGCGACCACCCAATCCGCGAAGAATTGATCGACCCCCGGCTCTCCAAGCGATTCCAGCACATTATCAACGGATTGCAGCCCGCGCGGCGCATTGTCAGCGCTGAGGGCATGGATCGCGTCGAGTCCGTAGCGCTCATAGAGGTAAATCAGGAACAGGTTGGATGCGCCGTAATTGCGCCCACGTTCAAAACTTTCTTCCGCCCAACTGTTGAGTTGAGTATCTGGCATGTACAGAAAATCGTAGACCGCGAAGGGCTGATCGTCGTACAGGTAATACTGGGTAAATTCGCTCGTGCCTTCGTTCAGCCATGTTTCTTCATTTTCTTGCAGGTTATCGCGCACCATATGTTGAAATTCATGCGCGAAGATGCTCTCAACTTCGGAAGGCGTGTAGTACTCGAATGCGTTCAAGTTGAACAAGAACATCTCGTGTTCGTTGCTGGTCGAAACGACTGCGCGCGGGAGCGTGTTATCGCTCGCGTAATAAGCAGCCACGCCGTCCCCGGTTTGATCGCTGAACAGCGCGTAAATACGCGGGTCGCCGTCAATGCCGGGGCTGCTTTCTTCCCCCCACAAGTCGCGCACCCCTTGATAGATAAAATCATCCCACGCATCGGCGAGCCGCTGTAAGTCACGGTCAGCAACGAGATGTCCTTGATTGGTCTGCACCCAGATGTAGATATGTTCCCCAACCACGCGCAGAGTCGCATCGACGTTCACGATCCGATTATTGGTCGTGTCATTCACGCTGAATGTCTCTTGAGCGCCAACTTGATACGCCAATGCCGATGTCGGCGGTTCGGGAATATCGGTCACGCCGAGCAAACGCCGCGCCAGATCAACCCGGTCGCGCACGGGGATTGGCGTGGTGTTTAGTGCTTGATCGAGTGGGAGCGGTGCGTCTTGCGCATCGAGCGAAAACGGCAGCGTCAGCACAACCAGCGCACAGACGACAACAAAACGGCGAATCATCCTGTGACCTCCACTTGAATTCCCATCTCACCGAGTGCATCTTGCAGCATTTCCCATTGATCGGCGCGAATGATTGCCGCCAGATCACCGAGCCGCGCTCCCAAAAAGCGGCGAGTCGCGGGGGTGTTCACGATCTGCTCCATGATTTCTACCGACGTTGCGCGCAGAATCATCACCCGTTCAAATGTGACACTTGCCGCCGCGCCGCCCTGCCAATTTTGCAGCAGCCGCGTGATCACGGGCGGCAGCGGGTTGAGAAACTTCGACAAGAACGCGCCGATATGCCCGGAGTCGATCCCCTGTGCCTGTGCGCGGGTAATCCCTGCCGCATCGAGCTTATACGTGTACGGTTTACCCGTCAGATCGGCGGCGCTGATCCACGTCGCAAAGCGGCACACCTGAAACCGATCCATGCGCGAGGCTTTGCGCGAAACGAGGATCACGCCGTCCGGTCCAACCGTGAGCGCGTCCGGGGTTTCCGTTGGCGACGGGAACGGCGTCATACTCAGCAAGCCTCGTCCGTAAGCGGTCAACCGTGCCGCCCCGTCCGCGAGATCGAGCATCCCCAACCAGTGCAGCGGACGGGTAATCATGAAGTCAAGGAGCGCACCTTCGACCGCATCCCAACTTTCGATGCCGTTCAAATAGTCGCCGTCGTCATTCCGGATATACCAACTGTCAAAATCCCCGTTCGGACGCTGAAAATCAGCGCTTTCTTCGCGCACAATATCGATAAACTGATCCACGCTCCACCAATCCGCTTGTGGGAGCGTGCTGCCCATCATATCGAGGATCGCCTCGCGCACCGCCGCCGGATTATATTGGTTGAGCGTTCCCGCTTCTGGTTCGGGATGCAGCCCCGGTACATGAAACAAGTCGATCCACACCGTGCCATTTTTCCAACTGTTCGCAAGGTGCTTGATCTGCTCGGCGCGTGTGCCGTTCAGCCAGCGGCGGAGTTCAACGCGGTTGGTCGATGCGCGCCCGTTTTGCACTTCGATTAAGTTCGCGCTGATGCCGATCCCCAACATAAACACCAACCGCGCCCTATCCGGGTTCAAAAGATGCGCGGTGATTCCATCAATATCCTTCTTGCGGAAGAAATCACGTTCGAGCGCGGGCATGTTGATCTGCAAATACGCCAGCAGCGTCGTCAAGTCATCGATGATCGAGGTATCCGCCGCATGCGGGTTGATCACATCATCCTTGTCAAGCGGCTCAAGTTCCGCGAGGGTATCTCGGTCGTCGTCCGCCTCGTCCGCTTCTTCCTCGATCTCGTCAAAGTCTTCAAGGTTGTCATACGAGGTTTTGCGCGTCGGCAGCACTTGAACGAGATCATCGGGGACATAGATAATTGTTTTCGGTCCGGTCGCGTCCGTCTCGTAGCCAAGCGCGATCAAGCCGCGAAAAAACAGCGCCTCCGCGATGCTCTGCGGATTCTGGATCGGTTTATCGCGGGCGATTTCTTTGGCGCTCAGGCGGCGGATTTTGCCGTACAACATGGCAAATTTCGGCTCGTGCATCTTCGCACCGCCGCTGATCAGCATTTGCAGCGCACCGCGTTCTTTGTCGCCAAGTGCATCCCAGATCGCTTCGGCGCGTTCGCGTTCGAGCATAGCTTTGGAAACCGCATCGATTGTGCTGGGGGTATCCAAGCCTTCAATGCGAACGCCCCAAAGCTGCGCCAACAAAGGGAGCAGCGCAGGATCGCTTTCCCGCAGAGTATGGAAAATGCTGGACATGCGCGTTTTATCCAAGATTATTCGGGTGAATATCCCCCGTATTGTAACCTAAAAAGGAACAAATTTGCGGCTTTTGGTTGACGTAGAACTCCTGTTCGTCTACAATCGATGAACAGGGGTTCTACAAGCAAATTGCACGGAGATGCGATTATGAAAGACCGCACCAAGTTATCAGAACGACAGAAGGCAATTCTCAAGTTTATTGAGCAGTATCTTGAACGGCACGGTTTCCCGCCCACTATTCGCAACATCGGCGAAGCAACCGGAATTGAATCGACCTCGGTCGTCAATTACAACCTGAACAAGCTGGTCGCGGCGGGGTATCTGGCGCGTGAAGCACAAGCCGCGCGCGGTATCCGCTTGGTGAAAGAGAAGAACGGCAAACGCGGTTCGACTCATGCGGTATCCGCGAATGGAACGCCGGTGCAGGTGATGATGCTCGGTCCAATCGCTGCCGGTCAACCGCTGCCAATTCCGGCGGAAATGTCATCTGACCCGGCGGACGCGCTCGATGTGCTTCCGGCGATGCTGAAAGGCGCAGACCCGGCGGAAGTGTTCGCGCTTCGCGTGCGCGGCGATTCGATGATCGACGCGATGATCGGTGATGGCGATATTGTGCTGATCCGCCGTGCCGAAACCGCCCGTGACGGTGAGATGGTCGCTGTGTATCTGGAAGACCGGAACGAAGTCACGCTCAAGTATTTCTACAAAGAAGGGGAACGCATTCGCCTTCAGCCTGCGCACCCGACCATGCAGCCGATCTACGCCGACGCGAAGAATGTGCGCGTTCAAGGGCGCGTCTTGTCGGTGCTGCGTTTGAGCGTATAGGGGTTTTCCCGCCCCTCTCTAAACAAAGTTTGGAGAGGGGCGCACATCTTTAATCCATATAGAAACTACCCGAATAGAAAAATGGATCAACCCCCGGCAGTGTGTCCTCGATGGCGCTCAAGCGCGCATAGGCATTCCAGCGTGAGGCGTTGAAGCCGAAAAGCTGACCCGGCGCTGTTCCCACCTCTAAACGCAGATTTTGCAGTTGACGCGCGAGCCACTGCCCGACTGCGTACTGGATTTCATCCGCCGCTTCAGGATCAGCAGGCGGCAGGCTTTGATAAAACGCGATCATCGGCTCCACCGCATCAGCCGAAAGTGAATACAAATACGGCACATCAAGCGCCACGCCTTCGCCGTTTTGGTGACGTTCGATATTCCGCGCCGCGATTTGATATTCGACGTTGATCAGGTTCATCGTCAGCAGGTAGCCAATCAAGCAGACCAGCACACCGACCGCGAAGACGCGCTTTTCGCCGCGCACACGGTAGAGCGTGAGCAAAAAGGCGATGAACACCCCGCCCATCCAATAAATGAAGATATGCACGTACAAGCGGAGATGCGTGTAACCGTATTCCTGTTCATAAAGAAACATGCGATGCGCGGCGGAGAGCAGGATCACCCCCGTGAGCGCGATCAAAATGGTGGCGATGATGCGGTGTGTTAGCCGTTCGCGGTTACTTTGGCGCAGCGTCACCCAATCGAGCCACAGCAGTAAGCCTAATGTGAGCAGCGAAACGGCGATTAGCTCAAAGAAGCCGCGCCGCGCATACTGCGAATGCGTCATATTCGACAACGTAAGCGTCGATTCGCCGCCGAACAAATACGCGAATTGGATGATCACGAATACGGCGAACAGCGCCGCCACACTGCCTAAGATGATCGTCGCCTCAACCGTGCCGATCAAGAACGGCTGACGCTTGGGTTTTTTATCGCCTTCGTCGGGTTGAGTCTCGGCTGACACATAGATCACTTTGCCTATACCAGCGGCGACCGCCCCCGCCGTCACCCAGCCGATCACGCCGATGGTGAATACGTGCCATTGGAGATCAACCCAGATTTGCCCGTCGAGCAGATCAAACACGCGGTTGATCGCCCCGGCGAATACGGCGTCCGCCGCCGCGAACAGCACCAGAAACACCAGCACAATCGGCGCGGCGATCAACAAGCCGCGCACGATCGCGCCCGTTTGCTTAGGAAGTTTGCCATGCTTGAGCGCATCCCATCCCGTGCCGACCGCTTCAATGCCGACAGCCAGCGGCAGCGCCGTCGTCATGATTCCGCCTTCAAGGGCGGCTTTGACATGATCGCCTGTCGAGTCTTCGTCGATCACGTTGGCGGAGAACAAATAGATCAGACCAATTGCGCCGAACAAGAACACCGCCAGCCAATTCAGCACCCAACTGGTTTCATCGGCGCGCACGGCAAGCAGCACTGCAAACAGAAGAATCGGCGCGAGTATCCACAGATTACGGCGGTTGATCGGCACACGGTTCAAGCGGGCGACGCCGATCACCGCGCCGACCAGCAGCAGGATCACGATTGTTTGATTGATGCCTGATGCGGTGCTGGTGCTCACCACAAGATCACCCGCCAAACCAACAAGCACAGCGGCAATGAGCGTGTCAACAATGTAGCGCTTGCGATTCATACACATCCTTTCGAGGTGGTTCTCGATTCATCTTGTTCTTACACACTTCAAGACGTAATCCGCACCACGAATGGATGACGCTTCACCTACTCCCACGCTTTTTTGAGAGATTTTGGAAGGGACTCACCAAATCCCGATGACCCGCCCGATCCGCTTCACGAGCGCGGGCATGGGATCATCGGCTTTGACGTAGCCGTTCGCCGCGTACCATTCCCATGTATCCCGGATGCTCTGCTGGATCGTGATATTCGGTTTGACGAGTTCATGCCATGCTTTGCTGAAATCGAAATACACCTGTCGCGCAGAAAGCCGCGTCTGTGGGGCATCGAGCGGGATCGGCGCACCTGCCCCGCGCGCGAGATCGATCAGCGCCGCCAGCGCGGGCACAACCGCCGGCGGAACAGGCAGCCCCGGCTGCGCCGCCCCGGTGATCTGCGCGATCAAGCGGAACAGATCACGGTAGGCGTAATTTTCCGTCCCCAAGATATAGCGTTCGCCTGTGCGACCCTGCCGCGCCGCCGCGACATGCATCCGTGCGACATCGCGCACATCGACCATTGCCACGCCGCCCGCCGGAACGGGAACTGTCCAGCCAAGCCGCTGAATCTGTAGGATCATCTCACCGGATATTTTGTTGAGATCGCCGGGACCGAGCACCACGACCGGATTCAAGATGACA
>JAPKMU010000142.1 GCA_026645745.1 Anaerolineae bacterium
CACGGCGTGGTTGATGTGACCAATGCGGATTATGCGATTCTGCTGCGCCTCGATCTTGAATCGCTGGCAGATACGCTGCTCGGCGTAGGGGTGCGTCCTCAAGATTGGGTGGGGGTTGTGCAGAGCGTCCCGCTTGCTTTCTCGCGGGATATTCGCCATGACCTCGAAATCTTGGCGGACGTTGTGATCGGCGCATCGACTATTCGCCCCGGTGGTTGGCGCGGCGATGATCCGGTGCTGCGCTGCGACCGCACCGCGATCAACCTGCTCTTTATCCTTGAGCGCGAATACGAGTTCGTTATGAACATCGACTGGTCGCAGCCTAATTACTGCACCCAGTTCGTCAACGCCGTCAACGGATATGTCGAATACACCTTGATTCAGCCGCCTGTGCCGCTGGTTGAAGTGCGCGATTATCTGGTTGAATCGCCGTATGTGATCGGGTTTGCGGACATCAACGCGCGCGGTCAATTCGGTGTACTGCCTATTGGAACTTCACACCTGTGGGACGCAGCAGCAGCGAATTCAGCAACATGATGCTGATCGAAGGGTCAGGATTCGTCGTGTATGTGGATCACACCTATACACCCGTAACCGCTGAAGAATTCGCGGAACTCCCTGTGATTGATCCGGCATCCGTAACCACCGCTTGCAGCGCTGAATGGTGTGAATAGAACACGTTGTGAGGCTGCATGAAAATTGTTTCGCTCATCCCCAGCGCTACGGAGATCGTCAGCGCGTTGGGGGCTGCCGACGAGCTTATCGGGCGGTCGCATGAATGCGATACTCCCGCCAGTGTCCGCGATCTGCCTGTGCTCACCGCGCCAAGAGTTGATCCCAACGGCACGAGCCGTGAGATCGATGATCGCGTGCGTCACATTCAGGAAAGTTATTATGTCGATGCAGACATGCTCAAGCAGTTAGCGCCCGATGTGATCCTCGCACACGCACAATGCGAGGCGTGCGATTTGAGCGGAGCGCGCGTCGTTTCGCTTGAGCCGACCCGCCTATCCGACGTGATGGACGATATCGAACGGGTTGCAGCAGCCCTCGAACGTGTTGAACAGGGAAAAACCCTCCGCGCCGCGCTCGAAGCCCGCATCCATGCGGCGGCTGAACGCACGCGCGATCTGGCGCACAAACCGAGCGTCGCTACGGTCGAATGGATTGATCCGCTGATGGCGGCGGCGAACTGGATGCCGGAATTGATCGAATTAGCGGGCGGGATCAATTTGTTTGGGCAAGCGGGAGCGCATACCCCTTATCTCGAATGGGATGATTTGTGGGCGCACGATCCCGATGTAATCCTCGTGATGCTGCGCGGCTGTGACATCGACGCGGCACGCGCACACATGCCGCCGCTCACACAGCAGCCGGGGTGGTCAACACTGCGCGCCGTCCGCGAAGGGCGCGTTTATTTGACCGATGGCAGCCAGTATTTCAACCGACCGGGTCCCCGCTTGGTCGAATCGCTGGAGATTTTGATTGAAATTCTGCACGGGGTTGATCATGAAGGTACAGGGTGGGTAAGGTTTGAGTAAACGGATCGCCGCGTTCGTGTTGATCGCGCTCACCATCTCTGCTTGTTCGCTGACCGCGCCCGATCCCACGCCGCTGGTGATCACTGCGACGCCGTTGGTTACGTCGACCATTCCGATCACGGCGACGGCTGTGCCGCAGCTAGCGACACACCCGCCAACGTTGACGCCGACTCCCACCAATGCGCCCTGTACAACCCGCGACGACTGGTTTGTGTACACCGTTTCGGCGGGGGATACACTGGCGGGGATCGCGCTGCGCGCGGGCGTTTCGGTCGATCAACTTTCGCTGGCAAACTGCATCGAGCCGGATACCGTGTTGAATGCGAATGAAGGTGTACGCGTTCCTGTGGCGGTGCTCCCGCCCGAAGCACCGACCGAAAACGCGGCGTGTACGGTACAGTGGTTCTTTGTGTTCCGCGCAGGCGAAAGCGAGATCACGGTTTCTTGCCCTGATGCGGTGGTTCAAATCGATGCCGTTGGGCAAGACTTTGAGGGCGGGAGGATGCTGCGTTTTGCATCAACGCCTGTTGATCCATCGGCAGTCATCTATGTGATCTACAACAACGGCTTTTGGGAAGTGTATCCCGATACATGGGACGCTTCGCAGCCCGCTGCCGATGAGTCGCTCGTTCCACCCCGTCACCGCCTCCAGCCAACCGAGTCGTTTGGCAAGGTGTGGCGCGATTATGAATCGGTCAGGACGGCGCTCGGATGGGCATACAGTCCGCCGGTCACGTTTACCGGTCGGCTCCAATTCCCGCAGGGGCGTACCGATTACTGGTATTTGGATTATGGTTCGGCGCGGCTGGTGCTGCGCCTCGTTCGGAGCGAGGTCGCTCCGAATCCTTGGAAGATCGTCGGAGAGTACTAAAAAAAGGATTGGCTGTGACACCTCAAGCATTACCCAACACAATCGACGCTTTCATGTCATGGACATGGGCGCAGATCGAACCGCATTTTGAAGCCTTGATAGCCCGCGAACTCACGGACGCGAACGCAGTTGACTATCTTAACGATGTGGCAAAGCTCGCCAGCATGATTATTGAGACGAGCACGCGCTTAAACGTGATCTCTCAGCAGGATACGACAGATCAGGCGGCGACCGAGCGTTATCTCACCTACAGCGAGTCTGTGCTTGCGCCCACACAGGCGGCGCTCCAAGCGATCCGCCAGAAGGTGCTCGCCTCTGGTGTGAATCCGCCGCTGTACGCGACTGAACTTCGCAACATGCGCGTGACAACCGAATTGTTCCGCGACGAAAATCTGCCGCTGTTCGTCGAACAAGATCGACTCGGCACAAAATATGACGAGATCATCGGTGGGCAAACGGTCGAATGGAATGGTGAAGAAACCACGCTTCCCGCACTTCAGCCTGTTTACCAAGACCCGGATCGCGCGACCCGCGAAAAGGCATGGCGGCTGGCGAATGAACGCCGCCTCGCGGACAAAGCCGCACTGAATGATTTGTGGGTCGAGTTCCTCAAACTCCGCTCCACGATTGCGGCGAATGCCGATATGCCGGATGTACGTGCTTTTGTGTGGCGTGCCATGCTGCGTTTTGATTACTCCCCGGCGGACTGCGAAGCCTTCGCGGACGGGATCGAAAAGACGTTTGTGCCAGCGGCAGCGCGCATTTACGAACGCCGCAAGCAGCGCCTCGGCGTTGATAAGCTCCGCCCTTGGGACTTGGATGTTGATCCACTCAACTGCGCCCCGCTGTCGCCATTTGACGCCAAAGACATCGATAAACTGATGACTGCCGCATCGGCAATGTTCCATCAAGTTGATCCGGTGTTAGGCGGCTATTTTGATCAAATGCGCGCCGAAAATCTGCTCGATTTGGACAATCGTAAGGGGAAAGCGCCGGGTGGTTTCTGCACCACTTACGAATACACCAAGCGTCCGTTTATTTTCATGAACGCGGTCGGCATCCACGATGATGTGAATACCCTGCTTCATGAGGGTGGGCACGCCTTCCATGCCTTCGAGTCGTTCAGTCTGCCGGAATACGCACGGAACGATTATCCGACCGAATTTGCGGAAGTCGCGTCGATGAGCATGGAACTGCTTGCCGCGCCTTACCTGACCACGGATCATGGTGGGTTTTACAGCGCGGAAGATGCTGCCCGCGCCCGTATTGAACATCTTGAAGGCATTGTGTTATTCCTGCCGTACATGGCAGTTGTGGACAGCTTTCAGCATTGGGTCTACACCCATCCTGATCAAGCGATCGATCCGGCGAACTGCGATGCGAAGTGGTCAGAATTGTGGGATCGCTTCATGATCGGCATCGACTACAGCGGGTTAGAAGACGCGAAGGCGGACGGCTGGCATCGCAAACTACATATCTTCCAGATTCCGTTCTACTATGTTGAGTACGGCTTGGCACAGTTGGGTGCGCTTCAGGTGTGGCGCAATTCGTTGAGCGATCAAGCCGGGGCGGTTGCCGCGTATCGCCGCGCGCTGGCGCTTGGCGGAACGGTCACGCTGCCGGAGCTTTTCAGCGCGGCGGGCGCAAAATTCGCATGGGATGTCGAAACACTCACGACAGCGGTCAATTTGATCGAGTCGACGCTGCAAACATTAGACCCGTAATGCGGTAAGATGATAATAGGGATAGGTTAACCGCCTATCCCGTCTCACAATTTTGCTGCATCCGGCAAAGGAGAATTTCCGATGTCCGCCCGCCGCCGTTCGCCATTCGCAACGCTCATGGGTCTTGCCCGATTTGCTGCGTTCGCGCATGTAATCGCACAGGGATCATTCGTCGTCTACAAACTGCTCACCAGTGACCCAAATGTAACGCTTAAAACGCCCCAGAACACCGCCGCGCCGGGCGTCACCTACACCAATACCACCAAAACCGAGACGTATTCGCGCACGATCAAAATCGAAGACGGAATCGAATGGATCAGCTATGTGCCGCACGAGCCGCGCCACAAAACGCCGATTTTGATGCAGCACGGCATGTGGCACGGCGCATGGTGTTGGGAAACATGGCAGATTCTGCTTGCCGAAGCGGGATGGGAAAGTCATGCGATCAGCCAGCCCGGTCACGGGCGCTCGCCAACGCAGCGCCCGATCTTCGCTTGCACGCTTGATTACTACCTGAGTTTTATCCGCGATGCGATGAACAAGCTCCCCACCAAGCCGATTCTGATGGGTCACAGCATGGGCGGGGCGCTCACCCAGTGGTACGTCCGCTATGTTGGCGATCTGCCGGGTGCAGTTCTGGTTGCACCTTGGGCGCTGCATGATGGTTTTATGGATAGTATGGCGGCATTTCTCAAGCTTGATCCTGTTGGGATTGTGTTGACATCGCTTCGTTGGAAAGCTGATTTTGTCCGTACACCGGAAGTCGCGGCGCGGGCGCTGCTCAGCCCGGATTCGATTTATACGCCGGAGCAGTTCTATGCCCGCCTGAACGATGAATCGGCGCTGGTCATGATTCAGCACGCCTTCTGGAAAACGCCGGAACATCACACGCCGATGTTGTGGCTGGCAGGTGAAAAAGATGCCGTTTGCCCCGAACCCGCCGAGCGGCGGTCAGCGGCGGCATACGGCGCGGATTATGTCATGATCCCCGGCGCGGCGCATAACCTGATGATGGAAAAGAATTATGCCGAAATTGGCGACCGCATCCTGACTTGGTTGAATGCGCTCGATGTGGAGTGAACTCATCCGGTACCAGAGAGCACAATACGTTCTCTGATACCGGAATCGTTATTCGCGCACGGGTTCGTAAATCAACCCGACCACGCCGCTGCTGAATTGGCGCGACTCCACCAGATTGAATTTTGCAGTCATGCCGTCCGCGAACATTCGCTGACCTTGACCCAACACCACCGGATACACCAGCAGTCGCAGCGTATCGACCAGATGATGTTTGAACAGCGCTTGCGCCAATTCGACGCTGCCATGAACGGTAATGTTCGTCCCCGGCTGCTGCTTGATCTTGGTCACTTCCTCCACAAGGTCGCCTTTGAGCGCGACCGAATTATTCCATTCCAGCCTATCGAGCTTGGACGTAACGACATATTTTCGCACACCGTTGAAGTATGCTCCGCCGTCTGCATCGCCGCGTTGGGGCCATGAAGCGGCGAATCCTTCGTAGGTCACACGCCCAAGCAGAAGCGCGTCACTGCTGCTTGTTTCTTCGCCTTTGAAGGCGGCGATGTCGTCATTCCAATAGGGAAATGTCCACATTGGGTTTTCAATTACACCGTCGAGCGACATAAACTCTGTGACGACGAGTTTCCGCATATTGGTCTCCTTTTTACGGGTTTGCTGGTCACATGATAGCGGTGTGTGCGCGGTTGGTCTTGGAAAAAAACGCAATTACGCTGTGCATGCAATTTGGGCGGGAGTTTGCCCGATGAAGCGTTTGAGGGAATGGGTAAGGTGAGCCTGATCGAAATAGCCCAATTGGAAAGCTGTATCCAGAATCGACGTCCCCTGTTTTAGGAGTTCGGTGGCGCGTCGTGCGCGTTCGATCTGCTGGATCGTTTTATGCGTCAATCCTGTGGCTTGCAGCATGCGATACTGCATTGAGCGCGGTGAAAGCGTGGGCGGTTGTCCTTGAAGCGCCGCTTCGACCTCTGGATCGCGCATCAGGATTCCTTGGCGCACAAGCCGGTTGACGAACACCTCGGCATTGTCGAACGTCGGAATTTCCCACGCAGACCCATGCAGCCAAAAAGTGTTCCGCGAGGCTTCCGGCAGGATCATATCCTGTCGATCTAAGAGCGCTTTTACGGGAAGGTGCGGCATAAACGCGCCGAGCTTGAAGGTGATCCCCCAGCACTCGATGTCAGCGGGGAAATCTGCCCGCGATGCTTTGGTTTCCGGTCCGCGTGCGGCGATCAGCGTTTTCCCTTCAAACTTCGTGAACACGATTTCCCACGTGCTCGCCGCTTGTGACATGAAACTACCTGCCCGAAGGCTGCACGCGTTCCAGATCATCTCGACAAAAGACGACTCTGCCGCTCGTACACCCTGTATTAAATCCATGCTGTCTCCCCCCGGATTGATCTATCAACTCAGAAAGCGACTTCAGCAATTTGATCGAGCGTAAAATCGGGGAACATTTCTGTCGCTTCGTCCGTGAGTTCTTGAGCGTCAAACGCGCCGGCTTTCGTGCCGCGCTCATGTAACCCGCGATACGCGCAGTAGGCACAGCGGCGCACGTCGTCCGTGAGCGGAAATTCACCGTCTCCGCGCTGTTCGATGTCCGCGATCATGTGGGTGAGCATTCGTCCGGCGGCAGCATGATCTTCGGCGTTGTACGTGAAAATCTCCGGTTGATCGGGGAAGTTCGCAAACCAGTAAATCATCTTCACCTGAGCCGGATCAATCGCTGCGCCGCCGTTTAACGCCGCCCCTGCTTCGACCAGTGCATAGCGATACACTGTGGTTTGCAGACGCGCCATCAGGTTTGCACGCGTGGGGCGGCGCAGCGATGTTTTCCAGTCGAGGATCACCCATTCGCGCCCCGGCTCAAACGCCAGCAGATCGATCTTGGCGACCATGCGCCGATTTGCGATGGGAACGCTCAGTGTGAGTTCGGCATACCGCTTATCCGGCACGCCGCGTAAGCCGCTGGCGAGATAATTTGCCCACCATACTGCGAGTTCATCATCGTCAATCGACTCCGCGATTACGCTTTCCGGCACGCCGATCGTGTGCTGGTGGATCATCTGGTGAAACAGCGCCCCACGCTCCATGTGGGCTTCGACGAGTTCAAGCGGTTCGCTTTCCGCCGCTGGATATTTGATCCGCCGCCGCCAGCGCAGATCAAACAGGGCGGGGCAGTCGGCAAAGTCCTGTAAGCTGGTCTGGCTGTATACAAACGATTCTGGCAGCATGAGAAGCCTTTCTCGTGAATGGTGCCCACAAGCATAACCTTTAGCTAGGATGTGACCCCTCACCCCATGCCCCCCTCTCCCACGCAAGCGGGGAGAGGGGAAAACAAGGGCAATTGTCGCGTGCTATCCCTCTGCGACTAAAAGATATTCTACGTTTGACCTTCGACGTAACCGCGCAGTTCTTGAAATGCTGCCGACGGTGGGACTCGTCCATTGCGTCCTGTGTTGGTGGTCACGATCAAGTCGCGCCGTGCCCGTGTGATTCCGACATACAGCAGACGCAGGCGTTCCGCCGCGTAATCGAGGCGCGCGTTTTCGGTCGCCGCACCTTCGTGATAGTCGGTGTTTCCTTTAAGCGCGCGAATTTGCGCCAGCGCTTCCGCTTCAAGGTTGAGCCGATCACGGATGAACCACTTTTCGCTCATGTACTGCTCACCCGGCAGCGCCGATGGGAAGTCGTAGAGGTTAACCGACATCAAATACACGCGATCCCATTCCAGCCCTTTGGCGGCGTGCATCGTCGCCACTGTGACCTTGCCTTTGTGCGCATCGGGATCGAATCCGAGGTCGGCATCGCTCACGCCGAGAAAACGCCGTTCATTGCGCGCAATCGCCGCGAGTTCTTCGGTGTACTGCGGCAGCCGCCAATCGGGATGCAGTTCTTCGCGCTGGCGCAGCAGCACGGCGATACTGTGTGCGATTGCTAAATCCGCCTCCGCCGCGAAAAGATCGCCCGCCAGAATCAGGATCAATTGATCGATGGGCAGAATGACCGCTTCATGCCAGCGCCGCACCATCACGCGGAACACTTCAAGGTGTCCTTTGATGTACGGATCATTTTCTTCGAGCGCGGCGATCTCCGGCGATTCGTCTAACCAATCGCGCCCAATCGTATTCCAGATGTATTCTTCAACATGCACGCACTTTCTCAGCGCCGCCGCGACCAACTCCATGCGGGATGCTGCCGCTTCGTCGTCGCGGTCATCGCGCCGCCAGACTTTATACACGCGCGAGAGCAGATTCGCGTCGGTCGGCTTACTCAAATACTGCAAGATATTGCCCATCGCCCCCGCCGCCTCACGTGTGGATGTGGTGGAGCGCAGCAGTTCGACGGTTGGCAGTTTGGCGCTTTTGAGCGCATCGACCACGCGGAAGCCAAAGCGGTTGCTCGGCACAAGTACTGCTGCCGTGCGATCCGGATGTTCGGGCAGCCAGCGCCGGAGCGACTGGATCACGGTTTGCACCTCTTCCGCCGGAGGCATGGCGTTAGGCGCAAAATACACATGTGCATCGCTGTCTGGCGGGTTTGGCTGCGGATCGCCCTTCGGCGTTGGTTCGATCAGCGGTGGAGTGAGCGGCTGTCGGTCACGCATCACCGGATTCGGGTGTGCGCCGCGCGTCCAACCGATCAACTGATTCGCCACGTCGATGATTTTTGGCGCGGATCGCCCACTGTTGGGGAGATCGCTGTGCTTCACGCCTTTGCTGTCGCGGAAACGGATCAAGTTTTCCGGTCGCGCCGTCGTGAACGTCTCGTAGATCGCCTGATTCGGGTCGCCCATGCGCACCCAATTGCCTTTTTCGCCTACCAACAGACGCAAAATCGCTTCTTGCAGCAGACTGCTGTCTTGCGCTTCGTCCTCAAGCACGAACGGGAAGTGTTCGCGCAGACGGGCGAGATAGCGTTCGTCGCGTTCGAGTGCCGTGAGCGCTAACCGGATCAAGTCCTGAAAATCAACCGCGCCGCGATACGTCAAACTCCGCTGATAATTCGTGTAGATCGCACCCATCTCCGCGAGATGCAGTCCTCGCCCGCGCCGATCCAGTTTTTCGTGGAGCTGTTCCGGCGTAAGCTGTTCGTCTTTCGCTTGGCGCACAAACGCCCGCGCCACATCGATGACGGTTTCGCCCCAGTCTTCGCGCAGCACTTGATCGCGCCGCTGATCGTCCAACTCGGACGACAAAAACTCATCGGCTGCGTGCGGATTTGCTTTCAGCCATGCGACCGCCGCTTCTTCAAGGATGCCGTCGCTTTCGCGTTCATCAACGATGGTGAAATCGTTTGCCAATCCGACGAGTGACGGGCGTTCGCGCACGATATCGCTGCATAAGCTGTGAAGCGTGCGCACGCGGTAGCCGAGTGTCGGGATCAAACGCGCTTCTTCAAGGCGTTCGCGTACTTGGCGCGTAAAATTATCGACCGCTGAATTGACGAGCGTCACGATCAACACTTCTTGATCGGCGCGCACCGCCCCCGATTTGATCAGCTTGGCGGCAAGCGCCGAGAGCGTCCGCGTTTTGCCGCTGCCGGGGACTGCCATCACGACCATTTTTCCGCCCGTGTAGCGCAGCACTTCCGCCTGTTTGGGGCGCGGTTTAAACTTCATTTGCCGCCTCCGGGGGAGTTAACCGGGCGATCATGCGCCCGAATGCTTGCAAAAGTTCGCCTGTATTCGCTGATCCGTTTTCGCCCAATTCGCTCACGCCAAAATAGATGCGCTGGCGGCAGCGCCGCACCAACCCGATCACCAAGTGGAATAACGTATCATGCCGGGCTTCTTGTTCGTCGTCGTCCGTCCATGTACGGGTGTTTTCCCAGATTGCGCTCAAGATGTACGGGTGTGTGAGCGGTTGAAACAGCCGTTCAAACCAGCCCCGGCTGCCTAGATCAAGCCAGAACTGCGCCGTCACCGGTTGGTTGCGGATCAGGAAGGTATACGCCGGGGCGATCAACACAGCGTCCGTTTGATCGTTCAGCGTCCATGCCCGTGCATATTGATCCGCCAGCAGTCCGCGATCCACCATGCGGACGAACTCCTCCGCTGCTGTTTTGCCCGCCGGAATCAGCGGCGTTTGTTCGAAGGCGCGCCGGAAATTTCCCGCCGATTCGACCAGACTCCCGGCTGCCGTTGATGCGTCAAAATCACCGTGAAAACCGTAGCCGCGCTGCGAGAGCACTTCCCCGAATAAGCGGCTGAAGAAATGATCCAGCCGTACACCAGCGATCGGCGCGGGAGATTCTTCTAGCGCGTTTTTCTTTTTGCGCCCTTTCTTCTTGGTTGTTGGCGTTGGCGCGGGCGCTTGTTCGCGCTCGACGATGTACGCTTCGATCCATTTGCGGAGTTCTTCGTAGCGCGGCGCAAGCAGATACGTGATCCGCTCCTGTATTTCTGGCTTGAGTGTCTCGAATGGTGCGAGGCGCGATTTTGTCTCGGCAGGGTAGGCGTTTTCCGCGAGAAGCTGAGCGCGGATCAAGTCCATCGTCCGTCCCGCCCCCGCCGATCCGATTGCCTGCATCAGCATATAGGCGATGTCAAACGGTGCAGGCTGCATCCCCCATTCCGGGTGAGCCAGCGCCCCCAGCGTGAGCAGCGCACGCGCGGCGGGTTCTTCTCGCAGTGAACGCGATGGACGGTGCGACCGCACCGGAATTCCCTCGCCTTGTAAGCGCTGCATCAACGTGAAGCGGATCGCATCGCTCATGTAGGGCGCGAGGATCACGATTTCCCCCGGCGGCACGCCTTGATCCTTCACAAGCAGGGTAATTTCATCGGCTACCCAATTGAGCATCTGCGGGTAAAACCGCCGCAGCCCGTACTCCAGCGCTTCACGCGGATCGGCACTTGGTTCAGGCGCGTATTCACCGAGCGACCGTGCCAATTCATCGCCTAATGCCTCAACAGGCGGCGACATCACCAGCGATTGTTCAAATTCGATCACTTCGTCGCAGCGGTCGCGCAGTGCTCCGGCGGTTTCAGGCGATGCGCTCAAGAAACGGCGGAATCCGGCTTCACTGTCCATGATCAGCACGGCAGATTTGACGCTTGGCAGCCAACTCGCCAGCGTCCTGTGCATCGCGGGTGTGCCTTCTTCGATGTTGTCCACGATCAATTGCGCGCCGCGCTGGGTCCAGTAAGCGCGCACTTCCGGCAGCGTCCACAAGTGCCGTGTGAAAACCTCGACTTGAAGCGAGAAATCGAGCAGATTATTAGCGCGGCACGCATCACGGAACAGAATCGCGCATTCCTGCGCCTGCTCAAAAGCGTGCGCGCCGCTGCTGTCCGTTAAGATCGCATTTTTCATCCGTTCTGCGATCTCCGTATGCGGAAAGCCGCTCAATGCCGCTTTTTCGAGGTTGTCGACGATCTGCGCATACAAGCGGTTGCGGCTGATCGTCACACCGTCAAAGTAGCCGCGCGTTTCGATCAACGGATCAACGATTGTGCTCATCACATACTGCGCGGTTTCGAGTGTGAGAAAGTTCGGCGGTGCATCCGCTTGAAATCCGGCGGGTTTTGCCGCCAATCCCCAGAACAGTTTCACCGTCTGCAAGACGAGCGACCCGAACGTGAGGATATCCACCTGTGCACCGGGGGGAAGGGCGGCGCTCCGCAGTGCACGCTGATACGGCAGCGCCAGCGCGGCATGCGGCAGCAAGACGAGAATTTCTCCCGATGGTACGCCCTGTTCGATCAGCGACAGGATGCGGGCAACTGCGGCGGTCGTCTTACCCGTTCCGGCATCCCCAGTCAGAAAAAGCGTGTGATCGCGCGCGGAATCGACAATCCGCCGCTGAGAATCCGTCAGTTCCATCAGGGTGATTACCTATCAAAAATGGGTTCGAGTGTAGAACAATTATACCACAAAAAAGGGGGAATTTCCCCCTCGTTTTCGCTTATTCTTCGATTCCCATCATGCCCCGGTATACCCCCGGTGTTGAGTCGGGAATCAAGACCGCGCCGCATGCTTTGGCGTAAAATTCGGCGGGACCCACACCGCCGATCACCGCGTAACCATAACCCTGCGCCCACATATCCCACAGCGCCGCCAGCAGCAGCGCTTTACCCGCGCCGCGCCCCCGGATCGATTCATCTGTTCCGGTTGGACCGAAAAAGCCTTTCAGGGTCGCATCGTAGCACGCAAAGCCGACTGGCTTTTCATCCAATGTGGCGACGAAGCATGGGATCGGATGACGACCGAAAACGTTGCCCGCCTCGCTCACCCAATGTTCGCCAAACGTGGCGCGAAT
>JAPKMU010000143.1 GCA_026645745.1 Anaerolineae bacterium
GGGCCACAAACGAGTACCGCCGCCCCCTGCCATAATTAACGCATAAAGGTGTTCCATTACGTACTCCTAGTTCGCATTGAATGCGAGATGCAGTACTGCACAATCAATTAACTGTACAGTACTGCATACCCCCAACATTTCGCGCTAAATCTTTTAGTTCGAGCAGCGTCAGTGTCGCAAGCACGTCTCCCGCGCTCAATCCGCTGGCGCGAATCAGATCATCAACATGCGCAGGGTCGGTTGAAAGCATCGCATAGATGCGCCGTTCGATGTCCGAGTCGAAGTCTTCAGGCGGCTTTGGTGCGTTCGCGCCCGCGCTGGATGGTCTGAGGATGTCTCCCGGTACGGCGAAAACATCTCGCCCCTGTTCTAGCGCAGCGCTGGCGGTAATCAACGCGCCGCTTTTTTCTGGCGCTTCAACGATCAATACGCCGAGCGACATTCCGCTGATCACCCGGTTGCGGCGCGGGAAATGATGGGCTTCGGGTTTTGCCCCAATCGGGAACTCGGTTACAAGTGCGCCTCGCGCAGCAATTTGTGCCGCCAAATCTCGGTTCTGGGACGGGTATACGCTGTCGATCCCGTTGCCCAATACCGCAATCGTGCGTCCACCGCCGTCAAGCGCGCCGCGATGCGCTGCCGCATCGATGCCCTGTGCCAAACCGCTGATCACCGTAATTCCCTTTTGAGCAAGCTCACGCGCTAGTTTATATGACACATCAATACCATACCGAGTCGCGGTGCGTGTGCCCACAATCGCAACAGCGCATCGATCCGCATCGATGATTTCTCCTCGCACATACAAAAGGGGTGGCGCATCCGAAATATCGCGCAGCAGGGGAGGGTAGCCGTCCATCGCCAACGTCAAAGCGGCGGCATTTGCGCGTTGAATTCGCGCTAGCGCCGCGTCGAGGTCAATTTGCTGTCGTGCCCTCAGCAAGTTTGTCAGCGCTTGTCCTTCAAGACCGGCTCGCCGTAGGTCTGCTTCAGATGCGCCCCATGCTTGTGACAGATTACCAAAACGCTGCAAAAGTGCGTTAATGCGCCGACCACTGATGCCCGGTACTAGGGTGAATCCTAACCAGTAGCGTAATTCTTGTGGGTCGCCGTCATGAGTCACGCCGCGTAGTTCCTCTGCGTTATCGACTTCACAAGCAGAATATAAGCGGGAAACGCGCGCTGTCAAGCGTCAAACATGGCGAATGCGACGATTATTCGGGGAGTAGACCTTCTGGCAGCACAACAATAATGAGTCCAGCGTCAATATCCGTTTTGACGACCACATGTTCCAGTACGGGAATCAGTATCTCGCCATAACGCGGGGATTGTACGATGTACACATCGTTTGCACCTGTTTCCAGCACTTCGGAGATTGTGCCGAGCGCTTCGCCCGCTTGCGTCTCAACGCGCATGCCGATCAACTGGTACAGATAGAACTCACCTTCTTCGAGCGGAACCGCATTCTCAATGTCGACCATGACCAACAGTTGACGCATGAGTTCTGCCGCGTCGCGATCATCAATCGTCTTCAGCTTGAGTAAGCCGTAATCTTGATGAAAGCGGATGCCTTCAACCTCGTATGCAGTCACGTTCGGATCATCTGGGGAGCTTGCAAGATAGACTGTATCGAGATCGCCGATGCGATCAGGAAAATCGGTAAGAATGCGCACGCGGAGTTCACCGCGCACGCCGTGAGGACGCAGAACCTCTCCTAGCAAAAGATAACGAGGCGGGTTCGGCGTCCGTGCAGGCGGCTGTTTGCTCATTGGTTAAATGATCTTCAGAACGATACGCTTACCTTTGTGCGTGTCTTCCGCGACACGCAAGAGCGCGCGGATTGCATTTGCAACACGCCCACCTTTACCGATGATCCGCCCGGTATCGCCCTGCGCGACACGCAGTTCGAGGATGATTGTCCCTGCGGTTTCTTTACGCCGGACTTTCACCTGAGTGGGGTCATCAACCAAACTTTTCGCAACGTACTCGATCAATTCTTCCATGATGCGCTGCTTTCACAACCAAACAAATACACAAGCAGATTGAATTTACTCTGCTGCTGCCTTCTTCATCTTGCCTTCACCCGATGCGGGCGACGGGCGGCGGGTCTTCGGATTCTGGGCGGAAGCGGCGCGCGCTGCGTTCGCTTCGGCAACGAGGACTTCCAGTGTTTCGCCCTTCTTCATTCGCTCGTAGCGTTCCAATGTTCCCGTGCGGCGCAGAATGTAGGCAACCGCTTCACTGGGCTGCGCACCCACACTCAACCAGTGAAGCGCACGGGCTTCATCCACCACATCGGTGATCGGTTCGGTGCGCGGGTTGTGATGCCCAATAGCTTCAATAAAATCACCGTCACGCGGGCTGTGCTGATCCGCGACGACAATACGATAGCTCGGCTGATGCTTCAAGCCGACACGACGAAGACGAATACGAACCATATCTTATGTACTCCATTTGTATACGCTCTCATGCAGCGGCATTCTAAGCTCGCTGGAGAGCCACTGAGTGAACATGACTCAGTTGCGGAAAAGGGTGCGGTTCCCCTTAGCGCACACGTCCGCGTGGGAGTTTGCCGCCGCCGGGAAGATTTCCGGGGAAGCGTCCCTTGCGAACCTGACTCATCAAGGTTTGCATGTCGTTGAACTGTTTAAGCACTTCGTTCACGTCACGCACTTGGACGCCGCTGCCTTTAGCAATACGTTGGCGGCGGCTGGCATTCAGGACTTTGGGATTGGCACGTTCGCGGGGGGTCATCGAGTTGATGATCGCTTCCACACGGCGAATGCGCTTCTCTACATCCTTTTGATCGATCTGGTCAAGCGCTCTGCCCATTCCCGGCACCATGCCTAAGAGTGAGCCAATTGACCCCATTTTGCGGATTTTCTGAAGCTGTTCGAGGAAGTCTTGCAGCGTGAATTGGTTTTGCAAAAGTTTCTTTTGCAGCTTCAGCGCTTCTTCTTCTTCAAACTGCTCCTGCGCCTTCTCGATCAACGTCAGCACGTCACCCATACCGAGGATGCGCTGCGCGAGTCGATCCGGGTGGAACTGCTCGAAACCGTCAATCTTTTCGCCTGTTCCGAGGAACTTGATCGGAACGCCGGTCACTGCGCGCATGGAGAGTGCTGCACCACCACGCGCATCACCATCGATCTTGGTCAGGATCAGCCCGGTAATGCCGAGCCGCTGATTAAACCCATCTGCAATGTTGACAGCTTCCTGACCGGTCATCGAGTCTGCGACGAGAATGATTTCGGCGGGCTGCGTGCGCCGCTTGATTTCCTCAAGTTCGCCCATCAGCGAATCGTCGATTTGCAGACGTCCGGCTGTGTCAAGGATCACGACGGCGGCATTCGCCTCACGCGCCGCTTTAACACCGCGCTGGCAAATATCCGGCGGTTTTGCCGACGTGCCTTCTTCGTAGTAAGGCACGTTCACCTGCTTGGCAAGCGTCACCAATTGGTCAACGGCGGCGGGGCGGTAGGTATCTGCTGCCACGAGATACGGCTGACGCCCTTCTTTTCGCAGAAACACCGAGAGCTTGGCGGCAGTTGTCGTCTTACCAGATCCTTGCAGCCCGACCAGCATGATCACATACGGCTTGGTCGCACCGGAGAAGTTCAAACGCCCCGGCTCACCGAGTGTTTCGAGCAGTTCATCATGAACGATCTTGACGACCTGCTGACCCGGCTTGAGGCTTTTTAAGACCTCTGTGCCGACAGCGCGCTCTTTCACACGTTTGACGAAGTCCTTGACGACCGGCAGCGCGACGTCCGCTTCCAGTAGTGCCATTCGGACTTCACGCATGGCGGTATCAACATCTTTTTCGGTGAGTTTGCCGACTCGCCCAAGACCATCAAATGTATCTTGAAGCCGCTTGCTAAGCTGTTCAAACATCGCGGAACGATTTCTTCCGATCAGACGAATAGACGGATCATTGTAGTGGAGCGTAAGGAGCGCGTCAAGGTAGGGCGCACCTCCGATGTCGAGTGATGACAAGCGTGATCACTGCCACCAGCGCGGAAAGACCGCCAATGGTGATCGCCGCATCAAACCAAAACTGCTCCGGGAATAAGCGTATCAGTGTATCCGAGTAGAGAAAAACCCATGTTCCTTCTGCGAAGAAAAGCTGATGAAACAGGGTAAAAAATCTGTCCCAATTGGCGATCACAAGAATGATGATCGACACGAGGATCACCAGCAGAATGACTGCACCCCGCCGCAGTGCGCGAATGAGTGTGTTGCGCATCATACGTGCAAGGTAGATCGTGATCGCCAATGCTGCTAGACCGCTCAAAATGGCGACTAGAAACGCGGCGCGGGTGACTGCCTGCACATCATCCATGTGCTCAAGTTCGCGCGCATTATAGAGCGGCGATCCGTCCGCAAAGGTAAGATCGCTCAAATAAGTGAGCGGTTCGCCGTTGATCAAATAATCGAGGGCATACGGCGCGTATGTGAGCCGATCCTCGCGGGTGAAGCCATAATAGTCATCGGGGAAACCGGAGCGGTTGTACTCAATCTGCAAGAACAGCGGACTCATCACAAGCCGCACCATGATCAGCACGGTCAGGATCGGGTAGATCAAGGTCAGAATCGCGCCAAGCACGACGACGATTTTAGGTGTGGATGGAGTATCGGTCATGGGCGGAGCGTATCAACTTCGCTGGAAAACAAGAAATTCAGAACCAGCGAGTCGACCAGCGTTTCGACTGGGGCGCGGTTGTCTGTAAACACAAGATCGCTTGCAAATGCGGGAACGAGCGCATTCGTTGCTAATTCGAGCGTATCCTGCAAGATTGTCGTAGGCTGAGGTGCGAGCAGCGCGAGATTAGCACTCAGGTTTTCCGTGACGGTTGGCTGAATGGTTGCAACTAAGATCGTGTTGAACGACTCGGGTACATCCATCGCGTGAACCGATGGGAATACTTGCAGCATTGTCGCTGTTAGTGCATCAACAAGGCGGCGGTCGCTTGGTGTGCGCCCAACGTTAATTGCGACGACACCATTTTCTGTTAAATGGGCGCGAACTTCACTGAAGAACTCGACCGTCGTCAAATGCCAAGGGATATACGGCGGGCGATATGCATCAATGCCGATGATGCTGTAATTTCTATCCAAGCGGTTGAGGATATACCGCCCATCTTCGACATAAAGCGTTAGGTTTGGCATCGCTTCGGCGTTCATGTCGAAGTACTGCGCACCTGCTTCGACGATTCCCCCGTCGATTTCTACGCCATCAATGTGAATATCCGGGTAGACCGCTGAATACTGTCGCGCAATCGTCCCAGCAGCCAACCCGATCAAGAGCATACTGTCCACTTGATCCGGCGTGTACGGGGGCGCATTGAAGTAAGGAGCACTCAGAAAGAAATCCCATGTGCGGTGAAACGCAATCTGCGTGGGATGCCATTGGCTGTGAATTCCTTGCCCCTCGTTCAAGTACAAGTAGCGGTTTCCCGCTTGATCTTCCTGCACTTGAATGTAGTTGTAGGCGGTTTCATCCTCATAAATGATGCGCGCGTTTCCGGCGGGCTGGCGAAGGGGTGTGTTCAAAATGAGCAGTGAAAGCACCGCAACGACGACAGGCATCCACAAGTAAATCAGGGCGCGTGCGCCGCGCTGAGTCACGAGTCCGATCAAGGCAACGGTATAGAGTATTCCGGCGAACAAAAGGAACGTCCCGAACGTGCCGAGTTCTGGGATGATCAGAATGACAGGCAGAAATGTGCCGATCAAGCTGCCAAGCGTGCTGATCGCATAAATGCGCCCGCTGATTTTTCCCGCCGCGCTCAAATCATCGACGGCAAGCCGGATCGCAAACGGCGACACTGTCCCAAGCAGCGTGATCGGAATCGCAAACAAGCCAAGGACTGCGATGAACGAACCGAGAAATAACCCGGCTTCGATCCCTGCAACGGCTTGAGCGGCTCCAGCAAGAACTGGACGCGCTGCCAGTGGAACAAGCGCACTCAAGAATGCGCCCCACAGTAAAATACGATAGAACGCGGCAGGCTGCGGCGAACGATCCGCGAGCCAACCGCCAACGAAGTAACCTGCTGCGAGGTAAAGCATGATCAAGCCGATCACGTTTGCCCACACAAGGTTGCTTGTCCCGAAAACGCTGCCAAGCAGCCGGGAAGCCGTCATTTCAACGGCAAGTGTCGTCATGCCGCTGGTGAATACAGCGAGATACAGGTAGCGTTTGGAATTCATAGAGGTTGGGGGCATGAGTGTTTCAGAATAAGCGTTGAGCGAGCGAAACAGAAAGATCGTCACCGGCGCGGACGACCATTGACGGAATTCTGGCGTTTTTCATCAACGAGCGGAATTCGTCAACTGAACCGGAGCCGCCAAACGATGCTGGATCAAGCAGCACCGCCATTGGGCGAAGCCCACGCCGCGACAGCACATGTGCTTCTGCCAACCATGAGGCATCGAGCGATGATGTGATGATGATGATTGTCGTTCCGCGTGTGAAGTACGGCGTTTCCAACATCAGCATTTCGCGCAGGCTGTACGGCGAGAAACTACGCGCTACGGCAAGACTTTGCATGATACGCATGAGTTGGCGTACCCCGCCGTCAGGCTGCAAAATATCGCGGTGGGGGATATACGCGGCATAACCGAGTGTGCGCTTTTCTTCGATGAAATACTGTGCCAGCGATGCCGCGATTACGACGGCGTATTCTTCAGTCGATAACGGAAGCGCTGCGCTTTCGGAGATCACTGCCCCTGTGCCGTGTACGCGCCGAAGCGTTGGGTCTTCGATCAACGATGCCGACGAAAAATCGACGAACAGCCAAATATCAACCAGCGGATCGATCTCGAATTCTTTGACCATCAGCCGGTCGCGGCGCGCGGTTGTCGCCCAGTGGATGCGGTTGAAACTGTCCCCCGGCACGTATTCGCGGATTCCAGCGGCGTTCGTCGTGACCTGCGCCGAGCGGCGGCGCTGCGCGTCTCCGCCGGACAGTACCCCGACGGGCAGTTCAATTCGGCTGATCGGCACAGTTGCCGGATAGATCGTCACGCGGGATGTTGCCGGAATGCGGCGCGTCGTGTTGAACATTCCAAACGGGTCGCCGCCGATGACGCTGATCGGTCCAAGTTGAAATTCCCCGCGTGTACGGCAGATGGTTTCGGCATACCAGCGGTAGGTTTTGCGCGGCATCACTGTGGGAACGACTTGGCTGGCGCGGTGATCGGGTAGGGTGGAGTGATCACGGACTTCGACCCACAACTTGGGCAGCCAGCCGCTGTTTTGCAGTGCGAAGGCTTCTTCAAACTTGCTGCCCACTTGCGCGCTGCGGGATCGGGTCTTGCGGCTGATCGAAATGCCACGCACCGACAGCCAAGCCCAAATCAACGCGATTAAGATGATGCCTATGAGCAGGTAAGCGACGTTGAAAAAGAACGCGCGCCCCGTAAAAAGTCCGCCGAGCAGCGAAGCGATCGTCAGGAAGTAAATCGTATTGCGCCGGTTGCCCATCGCGGTCGTCTACTGCCACACCGACGCGCCGGGAATTGCGGTGCGCGCCAAAACTTCTTGAACAACCACACGCGACGAGACTTCTTCGCGGAAGCCCGGATCGGGACGCATAATAATTCGATGCGCAAGCGTCACCTCTGCTAACGCTTTCACATCATCTGGAATCACATATTCGCGCCCCGCCATCGCGGCGCGTGCTTGAGACGTGCGGAACAGCGCTAGTGAGCCGCGCGGGCTGCTGCCAAGCGCAACTTTGGGATGCGACCGTGTGCCGTTTACAATGTCGATGATGTAGCGTTTGATTTCATCCGCGACATAGACTTCACGGACGGCTTGCTGCGCGGTGACGAGTTCTTGTGCGTTGACCACCTGAAACACGTTGTTCAGTGGGTGTTCATATTGCTGCGAGGTCAGCACCGCAAGTTCTTCATTGGGAGCAGGGTAGCCGAGCGTCAACCGCAGCATGAAGCGGTCAAGCTGTGCTTCGGGCAGCGGGAATGTGCCTTCATATTCGATGGGATTCTGCGTCGCCATCACGATAAACGGCTCTTGAATACTGTAGGTCACGCCATCAACCGTGACTTGGCGTTCTTCCATCGCTTCTAAGAGCGCGGATTGTGTTTTCGGAGTAGCGCGGTTGATTTCGTCCGCGAGGACGACTTG
This sequence comes from Anaerolineae bacterium, assembly GCA_026645745.1. Lineage (GTDB taxonomy): Bacteria > Chloroflexota > Anaerolineae > Aggregatilineales > Phototrophicaceae > Flexifilum. The sequence goes on from JAPKMU010000143.1 coordinate 8,150, forward strand.
TGCCAAAATTGGACCGGGGCGGAATTCAAATTTGCGCGTTTCGGCGTTAAAGATCGTGATTCCGGTCACATCTGATGGCAGCATATCCGGTGTAAACTGGATGCGGCTGAAGGTACATCCGAGCGATCGTGACAGCGCTTTGGCGATCATCGTCTTGCCAACCCCGGGAATGTCCTCGATGAGGATATGCCCTTGACTGAGCAAACCGAGAACCATCAACCGAACTTCGTTTCGCTTGCCGAGAATCACCTGCCCGACGTTGTGGGCAAGCCGTTCGGCAGTTTGCTGCACAACCTCAACCTGAGCCGTGCGGTTGACATTGTTCGTGCTTTGGGATCGGCGTGTGTCCTGTGGATGATCAGGCATAACGACCTGCTTTACTCCAACAAAATGGGTAACGTGTTTCAGTATATGCGGATGTTCAGCCGATGAACAGGTGAGATTGGCGTTTAGTACCCTACGCTGTCTTGCCGTTCCCCCGATGATTCGTATAATTAGGGATTAGCTTGAGAGGAGCGGACATATGGCGAAATCGCGGACAGAATTGATGGTCGACCGGCTGCGCGACCTGCAAGCAACTACCCCGGAGATCCAAGCGTCAGCCGTCGTCAGTGTGGACGGACTGCCTATGGCATCTTCGCTTCCTGCCAATGTCGAAGAAGACCGCGTATCGGCGATGTCCGCCGCGATGCTCTCCCTTGGAGAGCGTATTTCCGGAGAACTGGGGCGCGGAGCGCTTGAACAGGTCTACATTCGTGGGGATGCGGGTTACGTGATCTTGATGAGCGTCGGTGAGGGTGCCGTGTTGACAACGCTGGTACGCGACGGCGCGAAACTAGGTTTGATCTTCCTAGATATGCGCCGCACTGCCGACGATTTAGAAAAACTCGTTTAGGCAGCGCACAGCGTATTTTTCGCCACAATTGACTATCGCCAATCGGCGGGGAGTCGGGAAGTCATTCCCAATTTTAAACTCCCCGCTTTGCGTTTCGTGTTGACAGGGTTGAGCAGGGTGTGAAATGTCAAACCCCAAGTACATATTTTGCACAGGCGGGGTGGTTAGCTCGGTAGGTAAGGGCGTTACTGCCGCCGCAATCGGACGCTTGCTAAAAGCGCGGGGCTTGAAGGTGGCGGTTCAGAAACTCGACCCGTACCTAAATGTCGATCCCGGAACGATGAGTCCATACCAGCATGGTGAAGTTTTCGTCACAGCAGATGGGGCGGAAACTGACCTTGACCTTGGGCATTATGAGCGTTTCATCAATGAAAGTTTGAACCGCACATGTAACGTTACCGCCGGGCAAGTTTACAGCGATGTGATTGATAAGGAACGGCGGGGTGATTATCTTGGCGGGACGATTCAAGTCATTCCGCATATCACCAATGAAATCAAACGGCGGGTGATGCTGGTCGGCAAGGATATTGATGCCGATGTGGTGATCGTCGAAGTCGGCGGTACGGTTGGTGATATTGAAAGCCTACCTTTCCTTGAAGCGATCCGTCAAATGCGTCAAAGCATTGGGCGTGCCAATACGCTCTACATTCATGTAACATTTTTGCCTTACATCGGCGCGACGGGCGAACTCAAAACCAAGCCGACGCAGCACAGTGTTCGAGAACTGCGCAGCATCGGCATTAACCCGCATGTTATCATTGCCCGCACCGATTATCCGGTTGGAAAAGAAGTCACCGACAAGATCGCGCTTTTCTGCGATGTTGAACCGGAAGCGGTAATTCCGCTGATGACGACCGATTTGCTTTACAATGTGCCGCTGCTGCTTGAAGAAGCTGGACTTGGTGAACTGCTGGTTGATCGCTTGGATTTGCCGCGAAATCCGCCGAACTTAAGCGATTGGCGTCGGATGGTTGCCCGGATGCGCAATACCCAGAGCCGCGTCCGAATCGCGATTGTTGGGAAATATGTTGAACTCCACGACGCGTACATGAGTGTGAAAGAGGCGTTGTTTCATGCTGCTGCCGCGCAAGATGCGCATGCTGAGATTGAGTGGATCAGCTCGACCGATCTAGAAAAAGGCAAGGCGTGGGATCAACTTCAGACCGTCGATGCGATAGTCGTTCCCGGTGGTTTTGGGTATCGCGGCGTTGAGGGAAAAATTCTCGCGGGGCGGTATGCGCGCGAAAACCGCGTCCCATACTTGGGTTTGTGCCTCGGCATGCAAACCATGTGTATCGAGTTTGCGCGCCATGTCATCGGGTTAGAGGATGCGAACAGCAGTGAATTCGAGACTGCAAGCGAACATCACATCATTGATCTGATGCTCGAACAGCGTTCTGTGACGGATATGGGCGGCACGATGCGTCTCGGGCTTTATCCATGCAAGCTGGAACTGAACTCCGTCGCGCAGGGTGCTTATGGCGAACAATCCTTGGTGCAGGAGCGGCATCGCCACCGCTTCGAGTTCAACAATCGGTATCGCGGTGATTTTGAAAAGGCGGGGATGAGGTTCAGCGGTGTCAGCCCCGATGGAACACTGGTCGAAATTGCGGAGCTTGCTGATCACCCGTACATGGTGGGCAGTCAGTTCCATCCCGAATTTGCCAGCCGACCGGATTCACCACATCCGCTGTTCATGGGATTGGTCAAGGCGGCGCTGCAATACCGCAGCAGTGCGAATCACGCCGATGCGGCAACACTTGTCACGAATGCTGCGAGGAACGACTCGGCGGCAGAGTAAGAACGACGGTTGAAGGAAAAACCATGAATCTCTCGGAATATATACAGGCGATGCCCAAAGTCGATCTGCACGTTTCGCTCGAAGGAGCGGTACGCAAAAAGACGATGAAGATTCTCGCCGAAATGAACGAAATCCCCGACAATCTCAAGCATTTCAACGATTGGTTGGGATTGATTGATAAGCCTGATTTCAAGCGCTTGCATGATATCGTGCGCACGGTAGGCGCATGGGTGCTAGAGGCTGAAGACCTCGCGCGCGTTACCTATGACGCCGCGGTTGTTTTACATCATCAGAATGTAAAGTACGCTGAAGTCAGCGTGAATCCGCTGATCTGGTCTGCGCTTAATCTGTCCGCAGATGACTTCTTGGCGGCGATCAACGATGGGCGCGAACGCGCTGAACGTGGTTGGGGTATCAAGCTGGCATGGGTGTTCACCATTGCGCGTGACGAACCGCGACGCGCCGATGAAATGGCGCGCTGGGTGAGCAGTCTGTCGGCAAGGAAGGGCGGTGTTGTTGCCCTTGGCTTGAGCGGACGAGAAAGCGTCCAGCCGATTGGACAGTTTGAGCGTCCCTTCCGCGCTATCGAAAAGAAGGGGATTCCGCGTGTGGCACGCGCGGGTGATCAGCAAGGGGCGGAGGGTGTTCAGCGGACGCTGGAGGCGCTTTTGCCGACGCGCTTGTACGATGCGTGGGGAACAGCGGAAACGCCTGAATTACTCAAGGTGATTGCAGATCAGCAAATTGGTGTTGGCGTTAACTTAACGCGTGCAGTCAAGAGCGGGTGGATCGAGCGTGTTGAGGATTATCCGCTGCGTGCGCTGTACGATGCTGACGTGCCCGTTTTCTTAGGGAGCGATATGCCAACCTATCTCGGAGCGACCTTGAATGATGAATATCAGATGGTCGTTGAGAAGCTAGGCTTCGGCGTTGATGAGCTGGAACACATGGCGCTCAACGCAGTACGTCAAAGCTGCCTGCCCGATGATGCAAAAGCTGAAATGGTGGCGGATTTCAAAGCGCAGTACGAACAGCTCCGCGCTGAACTCGAAAAGACGGCATAAAAAACGGGGATCAGATGATCCCCGTTTTAGTCAAGTTCGCTTGAAGCATCGTCCGTGCGTCGTCGGAAATCGACAAAGCGATAACCGACGCCGCGCTCTGTCAAGATATAGCGCGGATTAGAGGGGTCTTCCTCGATTTTCTCGCGCAGATAGTTGACGTATAAGCGCACATAGTGAGCCTCGTCGCGGTATTCGTATCCCCAGACTTTCGCCAGCAGTTGATCGTGCGGCACTGTCCACCCGGCATTCTCGATCAAGTGATAAAGCAGTCGATACTCAGTCGGGCGGAGCTTAATCCGTTCACCGCTGACGATCACTTCATGACGGTTGAAATCGACACTTAAGCGATCATCAATCTTGAGCGCC
>JAPKMU010000144.1 GCA_026645745.1 Anaerolineae bacterium
CGATAAAATCATGCGCGCCGACCGCTTGCGCCGCCGCCATCACTTCGTCGTCGGTCGCGTTCAGCCGTCCGTAACGGATGTTATCCATGACGGTGCCGCTGAACAGATACGTTTCTTGCAAGACCACGCCCATTTGAGAGCGCAAGCTCGCCTGTGTAACGGTGCGAATATCATGCCCGTCAATCGTTAAGCTGCCTTGCTGAATATCGTAGAAGCGCATCAACAGCTTGACCATCGTGCTTTTGCCCGCGCCCGTGTGACCGACCAATGCGACCGTTTTTCCGGCAGGTACGCTTAAGTCGATGTCTTTCAACACCACAAGGTCTTTATCCGCCTCGTAGCTGAAGCCGACGTGCTGATACTCCACGCGCCCTTCAATCGAAGGCAGGGCGTGCGCATTCGGGGCATCTTGAACTTCAATCGGGCGGTCGAGTAAGTGGAACAGCTTGTGACCCGCCGCCATCACCGACTGGAATAGGTTGTAGCGCTGCGCCAACATGCGGATCGGCTGGAAGAATTGATCGATGTACAGCACGAACGTGAGCAGCGTAAACAGGCTGAGTTCCTGCCGCAGCACCAGTGTTCCGCCGACATAGATAAATAAACCTGTCGCTACGCCGCCGATCAATTCGATGCCGGGGAAGAACAACGCCGCCACCAGCGAGGCGCGTAAGTTCGCTTTGCGGTTGTTCAAGTTGAACGTCGTCGCAAAGCGGTGATCGTTATACGCTTGACGATTGAACGCCTGCGTGACGCGCACGCCGTTGAAGGCTTCGGCAAGTTCGGCATTCAGGCGCGCATTGGTCTCGACGACGGTGAGATACGTCTTACGCGCATAGACACGCCAGAAATTGGCGATTACGATCAGCACGATCATCACGCCAAACGCGACACCCGTCAGCGGTAGGTTGATCAGCACCATCGTGATCACGATGCCGATCAGCGAGAGTAAGTCGCGGAAGGTTCCCACCAACGCCCATGTGATCGCCTCGCGGATCGTGCTGACGTCGCTGATGATGCGCGAGATCAAGCGCCCCGTTTCATACTTGGAGAAGAACGCCAGCGAAAGCCGCTGCACATGCGTGAACAAATCATCGCGTAAATGCTGGATCGCGCGCTGACCGAATTCCGACATGATGTGAATCTGACGGCGAAACGCCAGCATCCCCACCGCCTGAACGATCAGGTAGGCGATCACGCCAATGCCGATCAACGCGAGATCGTGCTGTTCTACGCCTTGATCGACCGTCCACGCGATGATCGGTGGGGCGGCGACCGTTGATGCCGCTGTAATGGTCGCCATGATCATCGCGATACCCACTTGACGCTTATAAGGCGCGATGTACCCCCACAAACGTTTGGTCGTCTGCCAATCGAACTGTGTGCGGTCTTGTTCGTCGGGTTGAAATGCCATTGGTTTAATCCCCCGATGATTCTTGTTCGAGCAGAGCGCGGAGTTCTTCGGTTGACCGCTTTGCTTCCGGTCGCTTTAAGCGGCTGAAATCAGCGATTTCGCGGCGCACACGCTCTTGATCGGCGAGTTGGAGTTGGTAGATTTCGCTGTACTGCCCGCCGAGCGCCAGCAGTTCGTCATGATGCCCACGTTCAACAATTTCGCCGTGTTTCAGTACAAGGATCATGTCGGCGTTTTGAACGCTGTTCAACCGCTGCGCAATCACGAATGTCGTCCGACCTCGCATCAAAACCGCCATTGCTTCGCGGATATCGCGTTCGGTGCGCGTATCGACGCTGCTCGTTGAATCATCGAGGATCAAAATGCGTGGGTTGATCAACAAGGCGCGGGCAATCGCAACGCGCTGTTTTTGACCGCCGCTCAACGTAATGCCGCGCTCCCCGATGATCGTATCGTAGCCTTCGGGAAACTCGCTCACGAACGGATGCACATTCGCGGCTTTGGCGGCGGCGATGATCTGGTCTTCGGTTGCGTCAGGGCTGCCGTAGGCGATGTTTTCGCGCACGGTCGCGCTGAATAACAGCGACTGCTGAAGCACCATCCCGATTTGACTTCGCAAGTCTGCCAAGGCGATTTCGCGCACGTCCACGCCATCAATTGTGATTCGACCACGGGTGACGTCATAAAAGCGCGGGATCAGATTCACGATTGTGCTTTTGCCCGAACCTGTCGCGCCGATTAAGGCGATCACCTGTCCCGGATTCGCCTCGAAGCTGATCGCTTTCAAAGCGGGGAGGGGAACGCCGTCATACTGAAACGTCACGTCCTCAAAGCGGACGACGCCGCGCATGGTTGGCATTCGTACAGCGGTTGGCGATTCAGTGACTTTTTCCGGCGAATCTAAGACGGTAAAAACGCGCTCGGCGCTGCTCATCGCCTGCGTGATCAGAATAATCACGAAGCCGAGGAAGCGGATCGGCATCGCCATGAGCAAAACATACACATTGAACGCCGCGATCAAGCCGACGCTCACGCCGCCAAAATTGCTCTGTTCCATCCAACCGCCGAAGAAAAGCACAAGCGCGGAAGAAAATGCGATGATGAATGAGCTGAGAGGAAGATACCCCGCCCAACGCCTGACGAGCGCGACTTGATCGATATACCAGCGTTCATTCTCCACGCCAAAACGTGCGATTTCGTGCGGTTCGCGAGCGAAAGCGCGCACGACTTCCGCACCGAGCGCCGTCTCTTGAATCCGGTTGCCCAAGGTTTGCAGCCGATCCATGATTGCCTTCCATGCCGGATCGACGATGGCGGCAAACTTGCGTGATTCGTTCATGAGTGGGATCAGCGGCAGCAGGGCGATGATCGCCAGCACTGGGCTGCTGACCAGCATGATCAGCGCGACGCCGACAATCGTCAGCAGGGTGTTGATGCCGTCGATCAGTCCGTATGCGTAGAAACGCTGCATTTCGCTCACGTCACTGATCGCCAGTGTGATCAGTGTCCCGGTTTGCGCATTGTCGTGGTACGTGAACGATTGATTCTGCACTTTGTGATACATCTGATTGCGCAGATCATAAGCCGCGAAGTGGGAGGTTCGTTCGGCAAAGTAGCGGTAGAAAAAGCCGGAGACGCCGCGCAGCACGCCCAAGCCGATCACGAGCGCTCCCGCGAACAGCATGTAGTTTCCATCCCCTTGCGCGACTCCAATATCGATCACGTCACGGAGAATCGTCGGAATTGCGAGTGAAAGCACCGTACTGAACAATACGCCGACCAGCGCGATAGCTGACCAGCCCCAGTACGGGCGGAGATACGTAAGCATACGCATCAAAAGCGGAAAACGAGGCACAACCTGTCCTTTCGAAAAACAGTATGCGCGTGTGGTGCGTGGAAGAGACACATGATCCGCCTATTTTCCCGATTTCTAGGCGGCTTGCGCGAGTTGGTCTTAAGACCGATCTTTATATACGTGGTGGTTTGTTATGACACATTCTGCACTGAATGTGATGCCGCTTGACACGGCGCGATGATTTCTTCATACTGCTTTGGTCGGCATACAACAGTGCCGGAAAGTGGGGTTTGCCATGCGCATGATCGTCACTCGGTAGACGAAACGAACACGGGGCGTGGTGCGGAACGCTCTGTTGAATGATCAGCGGATACAGCGACCTGTGATCCGCTGTTTTGACATTCTCGTTTACCGATTGATGCTAAAGGCAAACTCCATGCGAAACCTGTTCACCGGGTTGTATCATCACCCGGACTTTATGAAGTTGTGGATGGGTCAAGCCATCTCCGAATTTGGATCGCGCATCACGCGCGATGGTCTCCCGCTCCTCGCTGTTCTCATTCTCAACGCTTCTCCTGCCCAGATGGGCATTCTCAGTGCGATATCTGCGCTGCCCGTGCTGCTGTTCGGCTTGTTCGCAGGCGTGTTCGTTGATCGTGTTCGCCGTCGTCCGATCATGATCGCGTGTGATGCGCTGCGCTTCGTCGTTCTGCTGACGATTCCGTTCGCCGCGCTGACGGGAACACTCACGATCGGGTTGGTATATGCGGTTGCAGCGGTTGTCGCGGCGCTGGCGCTGATCTTTGAGATCGCCTACCGTGCCTATCTGCCGACACTCATTGAGCGCGATCAGATTGTCGAAGGAAACGCCAAACTTGGCACAACCGATGCACTCGCAGAAATCGGCGGACCTGCACTCACAGGGGTGTTGGTGAGCGCACTGACCGCGCCGATTGCGATTCTGTTCGACGCGCTGAGTTTTCTTGTTTCGATCATGACTGTGCGAGCGATTCACGCCCCCGAACCGCCGCCGCCTACGCGCGACGATGAAGCCAGCGCGATGCGTGCCGTCATTCAAGAATTGGTGGAAGGTATCCGCCATACAGCGCGTGACCCGATTTTACGGACGCTGGCGGTTGGGATGGGACTGCGCGCCTTTTTCGGCTCGTTTATCGGCACGCTGTATGATCTGTATGCCGTGCGCGTGCTGGGGTTGTCGCCGTTCACGTTGGGTTTACTGGTTGCGTGCGGCGGCATCGGCGCATTGATCGGCGCTGCGGTTGCGGGGTGGCTGCCCAAGCGAATTGGCATCGGGCGGGCGATTGCGTTTGCGCTGATCGTTTCTGGTGTGATCAATTTGGCGATCCCGCTGGCAAGTGTGGATGTACGATTCGCTGTGCCGCTCATGAGCGCCGCCCAGATCATTGGCGACGGCGCGATGATGGTCTACTGGGTGAACGAAACCAGTTTGCGACAGCTTCGCGTTCCTGATTGCCTGATGGGGCGGGTAAACGCGGGTTTCGGATTTTTGGCGCAGGGGATCGCGCCCGTTGGAGCGCTCGGCGCGGGCGTGATCGCGGGCAGCATCGGCGCAGGATCAACCTTGTGGATCGCCACGCTTGGCATTTTGGCGGTGGCAATCTGGATTTCGTTATCTCCATTGCGGCGTTTGGACGCGATTCCGCTTATCATGGAGGGTAATTCGACTTGAACGGTTGGGGCACACATGACGTACTTTATGCGGTTTATCTACGCGATGGGCGATTTGCTCACGGTACAGGATATTGCAGAAGCATTATCGGACTCTTTTTCGGGATTCACGCTGCACAGCGATGCTGCCGACCGCACCAATACTGCCGATTTGATTTACGGTGATGCGGTTTACGGTGAAATTGAACTCAACGGCGAAAACGAGGATTTGTTCCGCGAGGATATTGCCGAACTACTCGAACTGCTGGAGGGAAGTCAAGAGATCACCGCGCCAGCAGTGCGCCGCCATCTCGAAACCGCGACCGGCATGCTTGCCTTGAAGGTGAGCGAAGAAGGACATTACAACGCCGAGCGGCTCGATGTACTGTGGGATTGGTTGTTTGAGACGCGCGGCGGACTGCTTCAAGTCGATGGCGAAGGCTTTTATGATATTGATCGCCTCATTTTGCCGCTCGAACCGGATAACGGAGATGGGGAAGGGGGCGATTAGCGCCCTTCCCTGTTGATCGAAGCTCACGATTCCGGTGGCAAAACAGATTCTTCTCGCGGTCGGGGCGCGTTCTTGCGCGTAACGGTGATGATGCCCGCTACGATGAACGCGCTGCCGAACACCTGAAGCAGCAGCGGAACTTCACCAAACAGCACCAGCGCTGCCAGTGTTGCGATCACGGGTTCAACTTGGATCGCAAGGCTGATCATCGTCGCCGGAATATAGCGCAGTGCATAGTTGAAGGAGGAATGCCCGATCAACTGCGGAAAGATCGTGATCATCACGATCCAGAAACCTGCCTCCGGCGTATACCCGGTGAGCGGCGTTCCGGTAATCAATGCCGCGATGAACAGCGTTCCCGCCGCTGAAGCGTACATGATCGACAGAAACGGGAGGAGATGCACCCGTGTTCTCACTCCGCGCGATAGTACCCGCTGAGTCGCAATCGCCAGCGCCGCGCTGATCGCCAGCACTGCGCCCAACAGTGGTTCTGAACCACTGACGCCTTCACCGCCTGCCAACCCGATCAGAATATTGCCAGTGATGACCGCTGCCAAGCCGAGCATCAAGACACGGGTGAGCCGCGCCTTCAAGAAGGTGACTTCGAGGATAGCTGTCCACAGCGGCGACGATGTGACCAGTACGGTAGCGATCATCACGCCGACATGTTCCAGCGAGGATACCCACAGAAAGAAGTGAGTCGCCATCCACATGCCCGCGAACATCGTAGTCAAGAGATCACGGCGGCTGATGGCGCGTAGTTGGGCACGGTAGCGGATCAGCGTTGGAATTCCGACGACGATTGTGGCGAGAAACAAACGCGTAAACGCGATTGGCAGCGACGCAGCACCGGCAGCTTGAGCGTAGCGAGTCAAGATGCCCGCCATTGAGCCGGACAATACTCCGGCAGCAAGCGCAACCCACACTGAAAGGGGCAGTCCGGCAGTTGTACGGGCGGGGTAAAGGGTTGAAGTATCCGTGAGTCTCATGGTATCAAAACTGTTTCTGTGCGCTGTTCGGCACGCTCTATCGCAGCGACGATCACCGCCCAAAAGACAAGCGGGATCAAACTCGCAAAGCCAGTGACAAAAACGACGGTGCGCACTTGATCGTTGCCGAGCGCTTCAAGCGCTAATCCGGTGATCACCGTGCTGATGACGGTCGCCAATTGGAATCCAGCGTAATCCAGCGAAAACATACGCCCCAAATAGCGCTCATCGGTGGTCTTTTGCAGGATCACCGAGCTGTATGTCCAGTAGATACTGCTTCCTACCGCTTTGATGATGATCCCGACTGCCGCTATCAACAGCGTAGGCGATCCACTCAACACGAACCACCCAAGCGTGATCGCTGCAAATCCGAGGATGATCAGGCGGCGCATCACAGTGACCGATCCATCGTTGAGACGGTTAAGGAGCAGCGGACCTAACACCGCGCCGATCCCGAACGATCCCCACAGAATACCGAGTGACAGCACGCCGTCATCACCTAAGACAAAGATCGCTGTCGCAAAGATGATCATTACGGTGTCGATGCTGCCGAAGCTCCCGCCAAACTTGACCAGTAAGGTTGCGCCTACGGTCGGATTGCGGCGCGCGTAACGGATGCCTTCGACAAAGTCGCGCGCTGATGCTTTGGATTCTTCGACGTTTGGCGTGTCTGGTGCGCGTGGTCGAATAGGGAGCAAAATAAGGGCTGAAAGCGCAAAGGTCGCGGCATCGAAGATCAGCGCACCGCCTGTGCCCAATACGCCCGCGACTATTCCGCCGAGCATTCCGCCAATCGCGAGCATCACCGACCATGTCATGCTGCCGAGCAGGTTCGCCGCCACAAGGTCTTGCGGGTGGGTGATGCTTGGCAAAAGGGCACTTCTTCCCGGCTCGAACAGCGCGCCCACAGTGAACTGCGCAATCGTGAGCACATAGATCAGCCACAACCGATCAGGTGTCGATGCTAGCAAATAGCCAAGCACGATCACAACACGGATCACGTCGCTTGCGATGAGCAAGCGCTTGCGGTCGAAGCGGTCGAGCAGGATGCCCGCCAATGGACTGACGAGCAGCGGCGGGAGAAAACGTGCCAGTAAGATCGCGCTGACCGCCAGCCCGGATCGGGTGCTGTCTCCGGTGAGTTCAGCGGCATAGCGTGATACAAGCGCCGCCAGCACGATCGCGTTAAACCAGTCACCGAGCAGACTGATCGCTTGTGCCAGCCATACCCGCGTGAAATCGGGATTGTTTTGAAGGAGTCTCAAGTAGGGTCTCATGGCTACAAGCGTAATATCAAGTCACGTTTTGACCTAGAGCCAATCAACTATAATTGACAGACCGTACCCTGAACGTTATGATGCGCCCCCGTGTGTGTGTATATCGCAGTGTAGTGTCCCTGTCACGGAAAGTCCGCCCCCATGATCGAATTTGCAGAACTGATCAAGTCCATCCTACTTGGCATTGTCGAAGGCATTACCGAATTTCTGCCGATTTCATCGACAGGGCACTTGATCGCCTTCGTTGCGATTCTTGACTTTCAACACGACGCAGGCGGCACATTTGAGATTTTTATCCAACTCGGCGCTGTGCTTGCGGTCGTGTTTTTCTACCGTGCGCGTATCCTCGATCAAGTGCGCCGCGTGCCGACGGATCGCGGTATTCAACATTTCTGGGCGGCGATTGTGCTGGCGGGCATTCCGGCGGCGGTGATCGGCTTTCTGGTGCGGGATACCGTCAAAGACGTGTTATTCAACCCAACCGTCGTTGCTATCAGCCTGATCATTGGCGGTATTGTCTTGATTGTGGTCGAACAGCGCCATGTTCCCGCCGCCGAATCAGGGGAAACGACGCTGGAAAGCGTAACCTTCGGGCAGGCGCTTCTGATTGGTGTTGTGCAGGTCATCGCCTTAATCCCCGGCGTCTCCCGGTCTGCGGCGTCGATCATTGGCGGTATGTTTGGCGGACTTTCGCGGCAAACGGCGACGGAATTCTCCTTTTTCTTGGCGATCCCCGTGCTCGGCGGCGCAACCATCGTTGATCTACTTCTCAGCCTTGATGAAATTCGCTCAGATGAAATTGTGTATCTAGTCGTCGGGGCGGTTTTGTCGGCGGTGGTCGCGTGGGCGGCGATTGGATGGCTGCTTCGTTACCTTCAGCAGCACGATTTTCGCGCTTTCGGCGTGTATCGCATCATCGCCGGGGTAATCCTGCTTCTGCTGGCAGTCACTGGATTGTTATAAGTCTGTTTGAAACATAAACTTCATGAAACATACACACTTGATACCGGGAAATGTTACTACAATCGGATCATGAGTAATTTTATTCCTGCTCATACAGAGCAGAAGCTTGTGATCATGTCTAGACACTCGCGCCCCGGTATCTTGATCATGGGCTGCACATTGGAGCAGCTGCGCCCTATTCATGATCCCCTGTCAAACGAAGACTGCTATCTCTACGTCTGTCAGGATTTGGATGAGGCGCTTCGGCGCGCACAGAAATGTGCTTTAGCGTGTGTCATCATGGATATGCGTGCAGCATGCCCGACCTGCGCCGAAGCGGCAGCGCGCATCCGTGAAAAGGTGTCAGCGGGGCTGCACTTAATTAGCATTGTTGCCGATGCTGACGATGAGGAAACGGTAAAAGCCGCTTTTCGCATGGGGTTTGACGATGTGATGTCGGTCTCATCCCGGTCAAAGGCGGTTCTTTTTAGTCGGCGCGTCCGTCGATTAACCGAACACGCACTTCTGCTCCAACGTGAAACCGAACAGCGCGAACTCAACACTGCCATCCATGAGATCATTACGAAGATGGCAAATGCGCTTCGCTTCGATGACATCCTCGAATGCATTGTGAGCAATATTGGTCGGGTGGTTGATCATGACGCGTCATCGATCAGCCTCATCGAAGGTGGTATGCTGCGCAACCGCTATGTGCACGGCTATTCTGCCGAAACAACGCAGCATCTCCAAACGCTCGAATTTTCCATCAGTGATGCTCCGGTGACACGTCAAGGCGTACTCACAGGAAAAACGCAGATCATCAATGATACCGCCAGCAATTCTTCGTGGCGCAAGTTCTATGAATTGCCAGATAGTGCCAATGGACACTCCGTTCTGTGTACGCCGATCAAAGCACATGGACAGGTGATCGGTTTTATCTTTCTGGATAAATTTAACGGACGCGTGTTCGATGAAGAAGATGGTCAGCGAATGGACGTATTCGCGGATCAAGCGGCGATTGCGCTGACGAATGCAGCACTTTACGACACCATTGCACACAACTCGACGCGCACGCGCCAGCTTCAACAGGCAACCTCGCTTCTGCTCAATACCCAAATGCTCACGGCGGATAGTATTTATGATGCCTGCGGGAAGATTGCCGAAACGGTGATTAACGCGTTTCATGCAGTCGATTGCGGTGTGATGCTCGCGGATTGGGAAACACGACACATTCATCGTGTGGCACGTGCTGGAAAATATGAGGTCAAGGCTGCGGCGCAGTTGACTGTTGACTCAAATGGGTTGGTAGCAGAAGCGATCCGCACAGCCGAAATTGTCTATGCGCCGGATGTGACCCGCGACAGTCGTTACGTCGCAAATGAACTGCGCACACGCTCTGAACTCGTAATCCCTTTGGTGGCAAGCAGCCAAGTGATCGGCGTGCTTGACCTCCAATCGACGCAAACAAACCAATTTTCCGAACAGGATATTAAGACGCTGCGCGTATTCGCGGATCATGCAGCGGCGGTGTTGGAAAATCTACAATTAATACAGGCAATGCGCACCGCCGAACGTGCCGACGCGATCCTCAACTACAGCAGTGATGCGATTTTGTTGGTGCATGTCACACGGGGGATTCAGCAGATCAACCCGGCGTGCAGTGTGATGTTTGCGTGCAGCCTGCAAGATGTCGAAGGTGAACCGCTGTTGGCGCTGGTAGACGAAGCGGATCACCTTCTGATCATGAATGCGCTGCAAACCGTTTTCGAGACGAGCAGCAACAGCCGCGTGACGATTACCGCGCTGCGAAAAGATGGGACGACATTTGCGGCAGATATGATGCTTTCGCCAATGTTTGCACCGGATAGGCGCGAGATCGTCGGGGCGGTATGCAGTGTGCGCGATATTACCGTTCACAAGCAGCTTGAAGAAGACCTACAAGCGGCGGTCGAGCATCAACGCGAACTGCTTGAACTCAAAACCCTGTTCGTTAGGCATGCATCACACGAACTGCGGACTCCGCTTTCCGTGATTAGTACCTCGGTTGATCTCCTACTCATGGCGGGGGAACGCAAAACCCCGGAGGAGCGTACCGAGCGTTTGAACCTGATTCAGAATAAGATTTCGCAGCTCAAGACGATTCTTGATGAACTGCTCGATCTCAACACCTTCCAGAAGCTCGAACGTGGTCAACTGGCAGTGACCGAATTTGATCTCGAACTACTTTGTCACGAAGTCATTGCGCAGTCGATCATGACCTTCCGGGAGCACCCACACGAATTCACCTTTGCAAATTTGGGACTTAACGTAATCATTGAAGCAGACCGTGATAGAATCGGAATGGTATTAAGGCAGTTGTTATCGAATGCAGTGACTTTCTCGGACGCTGGAACTCGGATCGATATCACCCTAAACTATTACGATGATGTGTTTGAGATACAGGTTCAAGATCAAGGGATCGGTATTCCAAAGCAGGAACAGAAACGTATCTTTGAACCCTTCTATCGTGTGCGCACTGATCTCCATGAGCGCTACTCCGCCCGTTCGATGGGGGCAGGGTTGGGGTTGACAATTGCTTATCATGTGATCACGCTGCATGGTGGATGGATTCAACTCGATTCGGAGGAGTATCAGGGCACGACAGCGACGATATTCTTACCGGCAACTCAACCTCAATTTAACGGATAGATAGGGTGTCGTATGCAAGACGTCAGTATGCAAACCGGGGACGCTGCTCCAGATGAACGTCCAAGACGGATTCTCGTTGTTGAGGATGCTCATTCGCTTCGCCGAGACATTGTCGAAATGCTCGGTTTTGAGGGTTATGAAGTTTTTGATGCCGAAAACGGTAAGCGCGGCGTTGACCGCGCCCGTGAAACGCTGCCCGACCTGATCATTTGCGACATCATGATGCCCGTAATGGACGGGTTTCAGGTACTTGACGCGCTCCGCAGTGACCCGGCAACCGCGACAATTCCGTTTATCTTCCTGACGGCACGCGCCGACCGCCTTGATTGGCGAATCGGGATGCAAAGCGGGGCAGACGATTACCTGACAAAACCGTTCACCGCCAAAGAATTGATTGCGACTGTCAACGCGCGGTTGGAACGACACGCGGCGATTGTGCGCACGTCCGAGCAGAAGATTGAGGTACTGCGAGGCAACATCATCACCGCGATGCCGCACGAACTCCGCACGCCGCTGAACGTGATTATGGGTTTCTCCAATCTGCTGATGATGGATGCGGGTGTTGTCGATACCCGGCATATCGAAAATATGTGTGGGCACATCAATTCGGCGGCGAACCGCTTATATCGTTTGGTCGAAAACTACATCACGTATGGCTATACCGAACTGCTGCTTTCTGATGAACGGCGGCGGGCGCTGCTCCGCAACGGGTTGATGTTTCATCCCCGCGCGAGCATGCAGGTTTATGTGCAAGATCGCGCGCGTCAGTACGGACGCGAATCTGATCTCGTGTTGGAAATTTCTGACGCTGAACGCCTTGCCATCCACGAGGATTATTTCAAGAAGGTTGTCGAAGAACTGATTGATAATGCGTGTAAGTTCTCGACGCTTGGAACGCCGATTACCGTGCGTGCAGGCATGGAA
>JAPKMU010000145.1 GCA_026645745.1 Anaerolineae bacterium
ATGCCCTGTTGTTTGCCTGCTTTGATCCAGCATTTTTTAGAAAACGCCTGATGCTGCCGAATCCCCGCTTGTCGGACTGACGGTCAAGTCACGCTGATACTTTTTAGCCTTTCAACTGAACTGCCATAAATCCTTGACACAGCCTAAAAAGCATGGTATTTTCATCAAAATGGTTTGCAATCGATTGCAAGAGTGATGACGAAGCCAAAGCTGACTTTAGCGGATATTGCGAAAATGACGGGGATGTCCACCTCAACGGTGTCACGCGCCCTGAATGACAGCCCGCTCATTAACGATGAAACTAAACAGCGAATTCAATCGATTGCGCGCGATCACAACTACCAGATTCATTTGGGCGCACGCAACTTTCGGCTGAAAAAAAGTTTCGTCGTCGCGGTTGTCATCCCGATTGAAGCCAGCGATGCGGCGACGCTTACCAACCCGTTCATTCTGGAGTTTATCGGTTCGGTTGGCTTTGAACTACGCAATAATGGCTACGACTTGTTGTTAATTCAAGATCGCAAAATAAACGAACGCTACCTGCAATCTGGGCTAGTCGATGGTTTCATACAGCTTGGTCACGGTGACTACCCAATCCTCAATATGCTTCCTGAAGGTACCCCGTTAGCAGTCTGGGGTCCGCCCTTTGCCGGGCAGAAGTACTGTTCGGTTGGCATTGATAACTGGGCATTGTCCCGCGCGGCGATTGAACACCTGCTGAAACTGGGGCGGCGGAATATTGGGCTCATCACCACCCACGACCATATGAACGTGACGACCGAAGCGAATTATCGACTTCAAGGGTATCAGGAGGCGCTGCGTAATGCGGGTTTGCCAATTGATCCATCGCTGATTGTCAGTACCGATTGGAATCCATCGGCGGGGATTGGGGCAACACACCAACTTATTGAACAAGCACCTGATGTGGATGCGATTTTTGTCAGCAGCGGCGATGCGATGGCGCTGGTCGTTATGGAGACACTGCGCCAGCTCGGGCGATCAATGCCGAATGATGTAGCGATTGTCGGTTTCGACAACAGTTCAATCGGGGAAACCGGTGCGCTGCCGTTGACAACCGTGAGTCAGGAAATACGTACCGTTGGCGCGAAACTGCTGGTCGAGAGTTTGATGCGGCTCATTGACGGGAAGAAAGCGTCCACACAGGTGATTGACGGGAAGCTCATCATTCGCAGTTCTTGCGGAGCCGTTTCGTAACGTTGTTTTTTTTGCTCTGTCTTGCAATCGATTGCAAGACTTTGAGACGAGTGACCTATGCTTCATCGTGTAACGTTTAGTTCACAGACATTTCAAACCTCCAACAACGCAGCTAATGTCCCTTCGTGGTGGCGTTCGGCTGTTTTCTACGAAGTCTACATTCGCAGTTTTCAAGACTCGAATGACGACGGCATCGGTGATTTGCGCGGCATAGCGCAGCGCCTCCCCTACTTGAAGTCACTCGGGGTTGATGCGATCTGGATTACGCCGTTCTATCCCAGCCCAATGGCGGATTTTGGCTACGATGTGAGCGATTACACGGGCGTCGATCCGTCGTTCGGCACGATGGCGGATTTCGACAGCTTGATTCAGGCGGCGCATGACCTAGGCATTCGGATTGTCATCGACCTAGTGCTGAATCACACGTCGGATGTACACCCTTGGTTTGCGGAGGCGCGCAGTTCGCGCGGCAACCCGAAACGCGACTGGTACATCTGGCGCGACGCGAAACCGGACGGATCGCCGCCAAACAACTGGACAGGGTTTTTCGGCGGCAGCGCGTGGCAGTGGGATGCTCACACGGGACAGTATTACCTGCACCTATTCCTTGACCGTCAACCGGATTTGAACTGGCGGAATCCTGCTGTCGTTCAAGCCATGGAGTTGGTGCTGCGCTTCTGGTTGGACAAAGGTGTAGACGGTTTCCGCTTGGATGCGATCAACTTCTTGATTAAGCATGAGGCATTCCCCGATATGCCCATTGCTACCAACGCAACGGGCGGTGATCTCGTTCAGTACCACATTTATGTCAACAACCAACCGGAACTGCATCCGCTGCTGCAACACGTGCGGCGCATTTTGGAGTCGTATCCGGGTGATCGCGTGCTGATTGGCGAGACGGGGACACTCAAAGCGCCTGAACTGTCGCAGTTTTATGGGGCAGGACTTGACGAAATTCATCTACCCATGATCGTGCTGCCGCTGCATACGACATGGCAGGCGCAGGCAATGCGCGAATGCCTGCTGGAGTTCTACGCTGGACTGCCTGAGCGTGCAGTACCTCATTTTGTGTTCAGCAACCACGACGACAAACGTCTGATCACACGCTATGGGCTTGAGCATCATCGCTCAATCGCCATGCTGCTGCTCACGTTATCAGGATCACCCATCCTCTATTACGGCGACGAAATCGCCATGTGTGATATGTATGTCCCGCCGGAAAAGCGCGTAGACACGGCAGGGATGATCAATCCTGAAAACTATCCGGGGCGCGACCCCAACCGCACACCCATGCAGTGGAACGCCAGCACCAATGCCGGTTTTACGGCGGAAACGGTCGAATCGTGGCTGCCCATTAACGAAAACCGCAGCACGATCAATGTCGAGACACAAGCGCAAGACCCCGATTCAACACTCAGTTTTTATAAATCCCTGCTCCATTTTCGGAGCAGTTCCCGTGCGCTGCGTGAAGGCAGCATCCAATTTTTAGAGGACAGCGGCGATGTACTCGCCTATCTGCGCGAATGTGGCGATGAACGTCTGCTGATTGTGATCAACTTTGGCAGCGATTCGCCTGTCCTCGATCTGTCAGTGCTGACAGATCATGCCCATTGTGTACTCTCCAGCACGATGCAGCGTCCGGAAGCTGTAGCGGTTGCTGAGGTGACTCTCAACGCCTATGAGAGTATGTTGTTTCGTCTTACATCGAACAAAGAAGGTTGAAAGGCAAGCTGATGTCGAAAAATACTCGTCGTATAGTTTTCGTTCTGTTCATTCTGGTGCTCACACTGAGCGTCGCCGCCGTTCAGGCACAAGATCGGGTACAAGTGACCATTCTCGGCACCATCAAACCGGAAATCGCTGATCCGTTTAACGAAGCGGTTGCCACCTACAACGCGGCACAGGATCAATATGAAGTCGTCGTTATTCCGCGTGACGGCGATCCCGTCCAGATGATGACCTCGCTGTCTGCATCGGGCAACATGCCGACCATCACCAACATGGGGCAGGAGTTTTCGCTGTTCAGGGATACCCTGTGCGATGTGACGGATACGACCTTCTCGCAGCACGCCTTCCCCGGTACGCAAGCGGATGTGACCATCGATGGTCGCGTCTACGGGATGCCCATCACCATCGAAGCTTTCGGTTTGCTCTACAATCAGGCAGTTCTCGATGAAGCGGTCGGCGGCACGTTTGACCCCGCGACGATCACCACCCGTTCGGAGCTGGCAGAACTGCTGGCAGCAGTCGATGCACTTGAAAGCACCGAAGCAGCGATTCACGTTTCGGGTCTGGATTGGTCACTCGGCGCGCACTTCACCAATGTGATGTTCACCGATCAATCGGCGGACGCAGCGGAACGTGTTGCGTTCATTGATGCGTTGAAGGCAGGCGAAGCCGCCCTTGTGGAAAACGAAGTCTACGCCGGCTGGCTGGATACGCTCGATCTGCTGCTTCAATACAATCAAAATGCCGGTTCGCCGCTCGCCCCGACGTATGATGACGGTGTGCTGGCGCTTGGCTTGGGCGAGGTCGGTTTCTGGTTCATGGGCAACTGGGCGCTGCCAAACCTGTTTGAAATGAACCCGGATGTGGCTTACGGCATTCTGCCCGTCCCGATCAGCGATGATCCCGCAACGTATGGCAACACGGCGATTTCGATTGGTGTTCCGTCGAACCTCGTGATCGACTGCGCACAGTCTACGCCGGAAGAACAGGCGGGCGCGATTGACTTCCTCAACTGGTTCGTCACTGATCCGGTCGGTCAGGACTACTGGGTCAACCGCTTCAACTTCCTGCCCGTGTATGACACCTTCGAAATTCAGCCGCAAGACGCAGCCTCGCAGCAGATTCTTCAGTATGCCGCCGATGGTCTGAGCCTCCAGTGGATGAACAACCTATATCCAGCGGGTGGTTGGCAGGCAATGGGTGCTTCAATGCAGAAGTACGTCACCGGTCAGATTGACCGCGCCGGACTGGCGGGCGAACTCGAAGCCTACTGGCAGACAGTTGAATAACCCTCACTTTTTCGGTAGATGACAGTTATGAGGGAGAAGACTCTGGTTTTCTCCCTCAGAGGAACAAAACCCATGTATATCGAGAAAACCTTCGCACAGAAGTTTCGCTCGTTCCTGACGTTTGCCGCAATTCCCCTGTTTGCGTTCAGCGTTGTGCTGGTCATCCCATTTTTGGTCGGCGTGTTTCTCTCATTTACCGACTGGAACGGCATTCAAGCCATTGACTCATTTGACTACAATGTGATTGGGCTGTCCAACTTTACCGCCGCGCTGAGCGATCCAACCTACATCAATACGCTGGTGCTGACTTTCGCCTATGTGACCCTTGTCGTCGTCATTACGAATGTGATCGCCTTTCTCGTCGCGGTGTTGGTCACCTCGAATCTGCCGGCGCGCAATTTCTTTCGAGCAGCTTTTTTCATCCCCAATTTGATCGGCGGCGTGATCTTAGGGTTTATCTGGCAGTTCATTTTTTCAACGTTCATCACCCGTTTAGGCGACCTCACCGGCATTCCACTGTTTCAGTATTCATGGCTGGTAGAGACGGACAAAGCGTTTATTGCGCTGGTCATCGTCGGTGTGTGGCAGCTCTCCGGTTACATGATGCTGATCTACATCGCCGGGTTAGTGGGCATTCCACAAGAAGTCATCGAAGCGTCAACCATCGACGGCGCAACGACTTCGCAACAGCTTCTACACATAAAAATCCCGCTGATGATACAGGCATTCACGATCAGCATCTTTCTGACGTTGCGCAACAGCTTTATGGTATTCGATGTCAACCTGTCACTGACCCGGGGCGGACCGTTCCGTTCAACCGAAATGGCGACGCTGCACATCTACAATGAAGCCTTCATCAGCCAGCATTTCGGCACGGCGCAGGCACAGGCGATTATCCTGTTCGTGATCGTGGCGGTGGTGGCCACCACACAGGTGATCATTTCCAAACGTTTGGAGGGCAGAGCATTATGAAACTCAAGCGTGTGGGCGGTTTGATCGCCGCAGTAGTCCTTGCCCTTTTCTACCTGTTTCCGTTTGCGGTCGTGCTAATGAACTCATTCAAGGGGCGTATCGAAGTGCTGCGCGATCCGCTGGCGCTGCCGACAAACCTTGACTTTTCAAACTACGCCGATGCGTTCACGCGCATGAATTATGGCACGACGTTCTTTAACTCGCTCATTGTTACAGTGCTTTCGATCATGCTCCTGACGATCTTTCCGTCGATGCTCGCCTATTACTTGGCACGCTTTGAAAACCTTGCCACCAAAGTGATCTTTATTCTGCTGGTCGTGTCGATGATTGTGCCGTTTCAGGCGCTCATGATCCCGTTTGCCAGCATTTACGGTCGGCTTGACCTGCTGAATAACCGCTGGTCGCTGATCTTCTTCTATCTGGGCTTCGGGGTCAGCTTATCGACGTTTCTGTATCATGGGTTCATTCGCACTATCCCGATTGCACTTGATGAGTCAGCGGCGATTGAAGGTGCGACCAAATTCCAGATATTCTGGCGCATCATCTTTCCCATACTCCGCCCTACTACGGCGACGATCGTCATTCTGAATGCGCTTTGGATATGGAACGATTATCTGCTGCCGTCACTGGTCTTGTTCATCAATGACCGCACGCTGCCGTTGTCTACCTATTCATTCTATGGGCAGTACACCAGCGACTATGGGGTGGCAATGGCGGGCTTGATCCTGTCGATCACGCCGGTGATTGTGTTTTATCTCTTCATGCAGCGGAACATTCTCAAGGGAATCGCAGAAGGAGCGGTCAAATAGCCACTCTCCGCCAGCAGTTGGCTCACGATTTGTATCGCTCCCATTTTCATGTTGTGCCCCCTTCCAACTAGATGAACGATCCGAATGGAGTGATCTAGTGGAAGGGGGTATATCCCCTGTTCTACCAGTAAATTCCTTGGGGTGATCTGGGGCAATACGGCTACTAGCCCAGATTTGATTGACTGGACGGATGCGCCGATTGCATTGGCGCGGACTCACGGTAGCTATGACGAGCGGGGCGTTTTCTCAGGCTGTACGGTCGATCACGATGGCATGCCGACTATCCTGTACACAGCCGTAAGTGGTGAACATTACGACATGCAGGTTCAGGCGACGGCAACCGGCAGCGACGATTTGATGGTGTGGAATAAATCTGACCGCAATCCGGTGCTCCGGAAGGTTCCCGCCGAAGCCGGACAAACCCGCGACTTTCGCGATCCGTTTGTGTGGAAAGAAGGCGATACTTGGTTTATGTTGGTCGCTTCGCGGATTGACGGCACGTGTGTATCCCTCACGGACGGCTTGTCCCCAATGGAAAGTCATCGGACAGCAGGCATATCTGCAATCGCTCGATGCAAGGGAAATGCACTCGATCTGGGAATAAGCCAACACGCTATTTTGTATGCAACAATACATTTCTACCAGAACCAAGCCAGATAGTTCGGGTTCGTAGGGAAGTACAAGAAATGATTCGCCCAATGACTGGGCGGACATCGTTGAGAGAAAAATGGAGTTCGAACCTTTATAGGTCTACTAGCATTAGTGGACCTGAGGGGAAGCATGCCAAAAACTAGGCAATTCTACGCGTTCCCCATCCCCGAATTTTCCCTCAACAAGCACATGGATCGTGAAGCATTGAAACAGATGATCACCGACCTGCGCGCGGAAGGGTGGAGTCTGCGGCAGATTGGCGCGGAGGTCGGGCTGCATTTCACGCGGGTGCGGCAGTTGTTGAGTAGGGTCGACTCACAGGTATGAATAGCGTTGCGTAATCGGATTGGTCGCACCGCCGCCGGGGATGCGCCATTCCAGATAAACCGATGGCGCAAACGACTACGGCTGCGGTCTAATGTTCTGGTTGACGTGAAATAGATTGTTCGGATCGTATTTCGCTTTGATCGCTGCGAGGTGCGGGTAATTGTCGCGGTAGGCAGCCTTGATCCGTTCTTCGCCTTCTTCCATCATCATATTCACATAGGCACCGCCTGCTGAGTGGGGATGCAGCGCTGTCCAGTAATCCTGTGCCCACCGGATCATCTGCGCATTATTCACTGGATCAGGATCAACGCCAACGATCACCTGCGCGAAATTGGCATCTCGGAAGCTCCATGCCGTGTCTTTCTGTCCAACGCGGTGCGCCGCACCATTGATCGGGTATAGATGCATGGTCGAATGCCCGGTCGGAAGCTGTTCAGCATACTTCAGGTGCAGGTCAATCGCCTGATCGCTGATGTCTTTAACGAAGTCGGCTCGCCAGTACCACTGCAAACCCGGGGGATAAAGTGCATCGAACAGACTTTGAAGTGCTGGCCAAGGAATTTCCCCGACGAAATCCATGAGCGGCGCTGCCCATTGACGGATCGATGCGAAAACGTCCGCAGCGTGCGCGGGTTCGCCCGTATAGCACCATGTCACCACGCACACCTTCTTCAAATGATGCTCTTGTGGAAACATGGATACAGGCGGCACATGGTGAAATCCAAACCAACCGTTGATGTCCTCAGATGCGCTCAGGATGAGATCGCGCCAGCGCTTCATGATGTGCGCTGCATGGTCGAGCGACCAAAACATCGGACCCCCGTAGACTGTGCTGACTGAATTTGCTCTGAACAGAAAGGACGTAACGACTCCGAAGTTGCCGCCGCCGCCGCGCACCGCCCAGAACAGATCAGCATTTGTATCCGCATTTGCTGTGATACAACGACCGTCTGCCAGCACAATTTCAACCGCCAGCAAGCTATCAATCGTCAATCCAAATTTCCGCGTGAGGTAGCCCAAACCGCCGCCGAGTGTCAACCCGCCAACCCCCGTTGTCGAGATGAAACCGCTGGGTACAGCGACACCAAACGGATGAGTGGCATGATCAACATCCCCCCATACACAGCCGCCCTCAACGCGTACCGTCCCTGCTTCCGTATCCACATGGACGCCCTTCATGAGCGACAGATCAATCACCAGTCCATCATCCACCATACTTAACCCTGCACCATTGTGCCCGCCGCCGCGTATCGCCAGCGGAAGTTGAGTTTCACGGGCGAAGTTGACGCTGGCGATAACATCCGCCACGTTGACGCAGCGTGCGATCAGAGCAGGGTGGCGGTCGATCATCCCGTTATAGATGCGACACGCTTCAGGATATGCCGTATCACCGGGGCGTATAAGCTGTCCGCGAAGCCTGCTTTGCAGCATTTGGACTTGCTGCTCATCGAGTGTCGTTTGATTTAACATGTGTGCTCTCCTCACCAGACATTTTCACTGCCCTAGTTGAAGGTGTACGAGTGCCGGTTTGCTAACCGACATACGCACTGTAACAGGACAGCAGATGCCGCACACGGTGGAAAACACGCGTTTTCAAAGACGAAGTACGTGGTTTTGCCACGTACTATGCCACCATCATTCACCCGCAGGCGCCGCGATGTAGATCATCCGCATAAGATCGCGTAGTCTGTCCGGCGGTGCGATCAGCTTGCGCGTTTTGAGGTCAAACCATGCACCGTCGGTGGTGATTTCAGCCACTTTCACATCGCCTTCTTTGAGCAGGGTGTTGACGACCGTATAACGCCCAGCGTCTTCGCTCAATCTGGTGCAGTGAAACGTGACGCGGATCGTTTCCAGCATCCGGATCTCTTTGAAATAGGCGATTTCATCGCGGAACATCACCGGACCAAACTGCTGCTTCTGAAACTCACTAAACGGAAATCCGTTCGCCGCGAAAAAAGCTAAGCGAACTTGCAATCCACACTCGATGTAAGCGGTATTCTTCATATGACCGTTGGCGTCCAAATCGGACCAGCGCACGGTATACGGTTGGGCGTACAAGATGTCCATGACTGTCATCCCTGCTGCTTTCTGACACACTCATTTGAGTACCAACGATCTCATGGTAGCGAAGCGGCATCTACCAAACACGGTGGAAAACACATGATTCTGGAGTTGGAGTACGCGATTGTGGGTGAGTTGAATGCTGGAAAGATTAGCGATCCGCCAACCGGTTTTCATTGACCCATATAGAAACCTGAATGCGAGAGCGGAAGCCCAATTTGGAGAGGATATTACTCACATGCCCTTCGACAGTGCGTTCGGCAATCACAAAGGCATCAGCGATCTCGCGGTTCGATCTGCCTTGCGCGATCAAAAGCGCTACTTCCAGTTCGCGGCGGGTCAGTCCGCCGGGCGGCTGGGTTTCCTTATTGAGTTGAGGGCGAGACGTAAGCCTCTCGTCGGCGTTGGACACGTTCTGCGCATAGGCGACAGCCTCGTCGAGCGTCATCGCTTGACCTTCCGCCCATGCCATTTCGTAAGCTGTGTCGCCAAGCGCGGCGCGCACAAAGGCGATATTCCGATTATGTTCAGGCTGGTCACTCGGGTCTATGAGTGTGCCGCTGCGTTGAAGGAAAGCATAAGCCGCGCCGAACAAATGCGCCGCTCGCACAGGTTCCCCTAATGCGCCAAGCGATCCCGCGAGCGCCAAGAGTTCCTGAGCTACATCTGTTGGCACGCCGAATTCCTGACATAATGCGAGGGATCGGCGGAGCACCCGAACCGCTTCCTGATGATTTCCTTCATGCTGCGCAACAAAGCCGAGGTTAAAAAGGACATAATACTGGCGTCGCGTATCGCCTGTTCGTTCCGCTATCGCCAGCGACTCTTCATAGGCGTTTCGGGCGCGCGCATCGTCACCACTCAGGCGCGCGCGTTCACCTATGGAATTGAACACTAGCCCAAGTCCGGGTAGGTCATCCACTTCTCGAAACAAAGCAAGCGCTTCCTCAGTCAGTGCTTCCGCTTCCGCGCCGCTCCAGAGCGTCGTACTCAAAGCCCACATGCTCCACCCAAGCTGTCTTTTGTCGCCGAAGGTGCGTGCTGCGGCTACTGCTCGGCGGGCGAGTCGGTTCGCCGCCTCACGGTCTTTAAATGAGATGATAGGGGCTGCACTGCGCAGCAGCCGAATTTGATATTCCGGTTCGGCTTCATCAATCCGCTCCAGCAGCCGCTGAATCCAGTAGATTCCCTCGTCTTGCCGTGCATAAACAATCCAATAGAGAATGGTTCCACTCATGATGCGGATTCCAGCAGTCACCTCGCCGCTCTCAAGCGACCATGCCAGCCCCGCGCGCAAATTGTCGATTTCAGTTTCCAGCAGGCGAAACCAGTATTTCTGGTGAGCCAACCGCAGTTCGGTTTCGGCGCGCTCAGCCAATCCTTGAAAATAGAGGGCGTGCTGCCTACGAAGCGAGTCTAGTTCACCGCTTACCTGCAACAGCTCATGAGCATATTCACGGATCATTTCCAACATCCCAAAATACGCTTCCCCCTCTGATGTTGTTTTACGCTGGATGAGGCTCTTATCGACTAAGGAAGCCAAACCATTGATCACATCCATCGACAACGCCTCACCGCATATTGCTTCGACAGCTTCCAGTGAGCACCCGCCCCGAAAGACGGCGAGCCGCGCAAAAAGGCGTTTTTCACTGGACTCCAGCAGGTTGCAGCTCCACTCAATTGCCGCGCGCAGCGTGTGCTGGCGCAGGGGTAGGTCACGCGCTCCACCCGTAAGCAATTGCAGTCGATGCTCTAACCGGTCATAAATTTCCTGCGGCGGCAGATGCCGAATGCGTGCTGCCGCCAGTTCAATTGCCAGCGGTACACCATCCAAACGGCAGCAAATTCCCGCCACGATCAAGGAATTGTCCGTCGTAAGGGCAAAATCTGGCTGCAAGGCAGCGGCAGATTGCACAAAGAGCTTCACCGCTTCATAGTCGCTGAGGCGTTCAGGCGGAAGTGATGCCCACACATGCGGCACACTCTGATCGACCAGCACAGGTGGAAGTGGGAGCGTCGGTACTGGGAAGATGTGTTCGCCAGAAACGCGGAGCAGTTCGCGGCTGGTCACGAGCAGTTTCAGGTGATGTGTGGCTTGCAGCAGGTCTGTCATGGCGGGTGCAGCCTGAATCACCTGCTCGAAGTTGTCTAGCACAAGCAGCACACGCCGATTCACGAGCAAGTCCTTTAAGTCCGCCATGAGCGAACGACCTTTGCCCTGTCTGAGACTCAACGTATGTGCGATCGTTTGTAGGACGAAGGGTGAATCTCCGATCGGTGCCAGATTGACGAAGTAAACCCCGTCCGCGAAATGCGTGAGCAGTCGATGGGCGATTTCAATTGCAAGGCGCGTTTTGCCGATTCCGGGCGGTCCCGTAAGAGTTAAGAGTCGCACGTCCTCACGCAGCAGCAAATCGGCTGCTGCTGCCGCCTCATTCTGCCGTCCGATGAGTGGTGTCGATGGAATAGGAAGATTGTGCGGCGGCGACTCAATCCCTTTTCCAGATGGTTTGTTCCGATTTTGAGATTCCATAGGGTTTGCTTCCCGCTCTTGGACGTTGACAACCTATTCACGATGCCACTTGTGGTACACATCCGGCAAAGTGAATTCCAAACTGCGGTGTGGGCTATCGAAGATGCTGGTTTGCGTTTTTCCATTATACTGCGGGTCGATCGTACGTCAGCGCAGCGATCAGCTACTTTGATTTTCTCACTAACTGGGGGCGGCTCGATGTGAAGTGATGCCCAAGTTGAAAAGGAAGCATTATCCGTACAGCTAGCACACTATGTAGATTGACCGGTTTTGCAGGTGGCGCGGCGGGCGCTGCATCAGTTTGGTGCCGAAAAATAACGGGAATGCACGAGTTGCATTCCCGTTTGACTTATGCCTAGTTTTCAAGCCATGGACCTGAGGGGAGGAGTGCCGAAAACTAGGCAATTCTACGCGTTCCCCCTCCCCGAATTTCCCCTCAACAAGCACATGGATCGTGAAGCATTGAAACAAATGATCACCGACCTGCGTGCGAAAGGGTGGAGTCTGCGGCAGATCGGTGAGGAGGTCGGGCTGCATTGGACAAGAGTGGGGCAGATCATCA
>JAPKMU010000146.1 GCA_026645745.1 Anaerolineae bacterium
ACGTTCCCGCGACGATCAGCACCACGACGACAACGAATAGATCAAGCGCCGCCCCGCCGATCCACACTGCGAACGCAGGATCAAGCGGCTTGTGCACCCAGTAATACCCGATCAACAGGACGAGAACGGCAATCAACAGCGCAAGAGCGCGCATAACGGTCAACAAGGGTCTTTGATTCATAAACACGCAGCGAATAGGGGACTCATAAATGACCACCTCATGATACACTGCTGTATCCGAGTTTGCAGGGCGGTATGATGGCGTATTTGATCGACGGACACAACTTAATCGGGCAGCTCCCCGATATTTCGCTGGCTGACCCAAACGACGAAGCCAAGCTGGTGCTGAAGCTCAAGGGATTCGCGGCGCGCACGCGTAAGCGCGTGATCGTGGTCTTTGACAACGGCGTTCCGGCGGGCAAGTCGCATCTGGGTAACAGCGTGGTTGAAGTCCTGTTCGCATCGCCGGGAACAACGGCGGACGCGATCATGCAAGCCCGCATCCGAACCGCGCCTGATCCGATGATGTGGGTCGTGGTGAGCGGGGATAACGAAGTCCTCGCCGCCGCCCGTGAGCGCAAAATGCGCGCGATCAAGAGCGCCGAATTCGTCCTCGAACTGAATCCACCCAAACCGCCGCCCAAGCATCTCGACAAAGAAGCGCATATGGATGTGCCCGTCACCCCGCAAGAAGTCGAAGAATGGCTGCGTATCTTCGGGAAAAAGCCGCACAAGAAGAAGTAGGTGCGTCATCCCCCTGACGGCTTACTGAGGAGAAAGTTTCAGGAATTATTCATGATTCCTATAACAAATTTTCATTTAATTACGTGTAGTCTTGACTATAACTCTGAAGCAATTGATATTCTCTTCAGCAGACAGCATTTCATCACTCACGCAAAAGGAATCTTCATCAATGACTCACACTGCAATTATCGATAACGAATACGCGTCACTCATCTACTACAACGATGCCAAAATCGTTCATCACACCTTCCGTAAGCCCATCAGCGGCGAACCATTCCGCCAAGTATTGAATACCGGTATCGAGACACTTCCCAAGCATGGGGCTTCAAAATGGCTGTCTGATGATCGCGGCAACAGTGCGCTGCCCGATGATGATACCGTATGGGCGCAGTCGAACTGGTTTCCCCGTGCCCTCGCCGCCGGGTGGAAATTCTGGGCGCTAGTCGTACCCGAAGATATGATGGCACGCTTGAACTTGGCTGAATTCGTCCAGTCTTATTACGATCAAGGGCTTCGCATCATGGTGTTCACACAGTCCGCCGCAGCACTGGATTGGCTCCGCACGGTTGATCTGACGAGCAGTTCTACGTAAGGCATTTTGCTCGTTTTGTCATGCGTGCCGCACCCTACCACGCGAGCGGATCAGCGTGCTTGCGTGGACAGTCCCCCTGCCAGTGATAGCGCGAAGAATTTACGTTCTGTAACGTGATTTTCAGCACAAATGTGTTATGATTGTGTTCAGATCGATCACAGGATTAACGCCGATGACAACCTATCCCCCACACCTGCGCGCGAAAGCGATTGAACTGCGTACCAAGGATCACATGACGCTGGATGAGATCATCGAGCGCTTGCAGCTTCCCAAGACGACGGTGTACGGGTGGATCAAAGACTATCCGTTACCCGTAACACGTCCACGCAATCCGCAAGGACAAATCATCGCCTCGCTTGCGAATCAGGAACGCGCCGCCGCCAAGCGCCAAACATGGTATGACCTCGGCATGAGTGAAGCGCCTACCCTGCTCACGGCTGATCTCAAGGTGCGCGATTTCGTGTTGATGTATATCGGGGAGGGTGGAAAAAAGGATCGCAATCGCGTTGATATCTGCAATTCTGATCCAAAGGTCGTCAAACTGGGTCATGATGTGATGCGGCAATACAGTGACAAAACTTACTACTATCGTCTACAAATCCACGCGGATCATGAGCCTGTCAAACTTCAGCAATTCTGGGGAGAACTCTTAGCTTTACCGCCTGAACGCTTCGAAATCATTCGCAAGTCGAACAGCGGACAATTATCCGGTCGGCAGTTTCGGTCTGTGCATGGCGTTTGTACTGTGCAAGTCAGCGACACCTATTTTCGTGCGCGTTTGCAAGCATGGATGGACTTTGTCAAAAGTACATGGTAGAGTTATCGGCAGAACGGGGTATAGCGCAGCCTGGTAGCGCGTTCGCTTTGGGAGCGAGAGGCCGCCGGTTCGAATCCGGCTACCCCGAACTAGTACCACAAAGAGCATGCAAGGGCGTTTACAAACTTGTCCAATCATGCTATCCTGATTTCTACATGCGGGTATGGTGTAGTGGTAACACAAAACCCTTCCAAGGTTTTGTCGTCGGTTCGAATCCGACTACCCGCTATTCATAATATACTGAATTGCATAACTGGGACTGTAGCTCAATGGTAGAGCAGTCGGCTCATAACTGAACGGTTTTGCAGGTTCGAGTCCTGCCAGTCCCATCGTTAGTCCTCGCTGAACAACTATCCCAACATCCCCATTTTGAGTGAACTTTCATTTGAGCATCTTCGGATTCGTGTTATGCTGTTCCATAGATGGATGGGAGGACTTGAATGGCAGATATCGAA
This sequence comes from Anaerolineae bacterium, assembly GCA_026645745.1. Taxonomy (GTDB): domain Bacteria; phylum Chloroflexota; class Anaerolineae; order Aggregatilineales; family Phototrophicaceae; genus Flexifilum. Next base: position 2,609 of record JAPKMU010000146.1, read on the forward strand.
ATTACACTGAAACTCCCCGAAGCAGTAGCGGAACATGCGCGCGTGATGGGTTTGTTGACGGATGCAACGTTTCTTAGACTTCTCACCGAAGAAATCCAACGCCGTGATGAGGAATTAGAAGCTGAGTGGGAAGCTCAACTGGCGCATAAGGCTTTCGCGGCGGCATTCTATGAGGATGGCTCGATTGATTTTGACGCCCTCGACAGCGCCACAGACGTGATCAACTCGGATTAGTGTAGACATCTCTCCGGTTTTCGATCAACAGCACATAGAGCGTTCCGCGATAGCTGGTTTTCTGATGTTCAACTGCCTCACGTCGGACAACAAAAAGCACACGGTAATCCCCAACCCGAAATTTGCGCGCACGCTGGAAGCGCGGGTCTTTCAGCATTTCGACAAACGGCTGCAAATACGGATCGTCCGCATAAAGCAGCAGATCAAGCTGACGAAAGACCCCTGCCCTCGTGCCGCGTGGTAATTTCGCTAAAGCTGCGCTGACTTCTGGTGCAGCCTTGAGCAGCCAAAGATGAGGGTGCTTTTTTTCTGCCATCTGATTGAACTCTCTGATCTGTATAGAAAAACAGCCAGAGGAGCTAAATCCTCTGGCTGTTTTATTTCTAGCTCCCCAGCGCGGCGAGTTCCTGTTCGATCACACTGGCGAACACCGCGAACGGCTGCGCGCCGACCACAACACGCCCGTTGACAAAGAACGTCGGGGTTCCGGTGATGCCGAGCGTCTGACCTTCCGCGAGATCAGCAATAATCGCATCTTGGAATTCCTGCGCTTGGTAGCAGGTGGTGAAGGCGGCGACATCCATTTCGTTTGAAGTGGCATACGCGGTGAAGTTCTCCGCGGTCAACATTTGCTGATTGCCGTAGAACTGGGCGTGGAAATCCCAAAAGCGCCCTTGAGCATTCGCGCACTGCGCCGCGTGCGCCGCATCCAGCGAAGCCTGCCCTAAAATCGGGAAGTCGCGGTGAATAAACCGCACTTGATCCGGGTAGGCGGCAAGGATCAACGGGAGGGTATCGTCATTGAAGCGCTTGCAGTAGCCACATTGGAAATCCTCAAACGCGACGATCGTGATCGGCGCATTTTCAGCGCCGAGCGCCGGACCTTCCGGTGACAGGGTGTAACGCGCGGACGGATCATCACCCAAGCGAGCGACAGTTTCGCCGCCGCCGATGTCCGCCAATGCGCTTTGAATCATCGCTTGGGTATCCGAGCGGCTTGCTTCCAAGGCAATCGTGACGATCCGGCGGATTTGCGCCTCATTATTGACCGACCGATCATAGATAATCATCCCGACAATCACGCCGATCACCAAAAAAATCAGCCCGGTCAGAATCATGTTGATCGTCGAACGCTGCATAGACACGACCGCGCTGTCGGCGGTGGGTTTGGGCGCGGCTGCGGGAGTGGGCTGATTTTCCATCTGGCGCAGTTCACCGTCGTTGCCAACGCTAGAAACAGGTTGATTTTCCACGACAAATCCTCGTCAAGAACCATTCTAAAGTGGGGCAGATCATACCATAGACGCGGCGACAACCCGATAATCCACGAACGGCTGTTTGCGTTCTGTTTTCGTGTAGAATAGAGAGACTCAATACATGTTCAAACGGATGGAGACGCGTATTTGACCTCTGCGCTGCACGGTTTGGTGATTAAAGAGCAAAGTGGATTCTTCTGGGTAGAAGCCGAGCAAGATAAGGTCTACCGCTGCCGTTTGCGCGGTCGCTTGATGGAAGATGCCCAGTCGTCCGATATTGCCGCCATCGGGGATCGGGTCACGTTTACCCCGACGGATGAGACTTCCGGTATGATCACCGACGTGGATGAGCGCACGAGCGTTTTGTCGCGGGCGGCGCGCACGGAAGGCAAACGCGGTCAAGGCAGCGCCGAACGTGAGCAGGTGATCATCGCTAACGCAGAACAGGCATTTTTCGTGTTCGCGGCGGCGTCCCCCGCACCGCAGATCAAAGCGCTGGATCGTTTTCTGGTAGTCGGTGAAAAATCCGACATTGAAACGCTTTATATTGTCGCTAACAAAATCGACCTCTCCGACTCTGTGCGCGAACTTTTTGCGATTTATGAAGCCATCGGCTACATAGTGATCTACACCAGTGCGCTGATGAATATCGGCGTAGAGTCGCTCCGTGAGCGATTGGCGGGCAAAATCAGTGTGTTTACGGGTCCATCCGGCGTCGGAAAGACGAGCTTGCTCAACAAGATTCAGCCGGGATTGGGTCGGGCGGTCAAATCCGTGAGCGATAATTCGCAGTTGGGGATGCACACCACCCGCTACAGCGAGTTGATCAAGCTGGAAGGCGGCGGGTATCTGGCGGATACGCCGGGGCTGCGCCACTTGACCTTATGGGACATTGAGCCAGAAGAATTGGATGCGTACTATCGCGAGATCGCGCCGTTGGTGTCCGCCTGTCGTTTTGGCGACTGCACCCACCATGATGAGCCGGGGTGCGCCGTGCGCGCAGCCGCCGACTCGGGCACGATCCGTCGTGAGCGTTACGAGAGTTACCTCAGCTTGCGTGATGAACTTGAGGCTGCATACGCACTATAACGAAATTCAGCGGCGGGAGGGACAATACGGTGTCATCTTCGTTGGTGGGACAAAAGCTCGGCAAATATCAGATTACCCAACTTGTCGGACACGGCGGCATGGCGACCGTCTACAAAGGCTATCAGGCGGACGTTGCCCGATATGTCGCCATCAAGGTATTACCGCCGCATCCGGGGCAAGCCCCCGGTTTCGTGGAACGCTTCCGTCAAGAAGCGCGCACGATTGCCAAGCTCCAGCATCCGCATATTCTCCCGTTGTATGACTACGGCGATCAAGACTCGATTCTGTATCTGGTGATGCCGTTCATCGACGGCGGTTCGCTGTCGGATCGGCTTCGGCGTGGGCGGCTCTCGCTCAATGATGTCGAGCGCTTGGTGAATCAAATCGCGTCTGCGCTCGATTACGCGCACCGCCAAGGGGTGATTCACCGCGACATCAAGCCGGATAACATCTTGATCGACAAAGAAGGCTTCGCGCTTCTGAGTGATTTCGGCATCGCCAAGTTGATGGAATCCGGCGGGATGACCACGACGGGCGGATTGGTTGGTACGCCGACGTACATCGCGCCGGAACAAGCGCAAAATATCGCGGTCGATGGTCGGGTGGATATTTACTCGTTCGGCGTCGTCACCTACGAAATGCTCACCGGTGCGCCGCCCTACCAGAGCGATACGCCCGTACAGTTGATCATCAAACACATGACCGAAAAGCCGCCGCTGGTTTCGAGCAAAACACCCGGTCTGCCAGCGGGGTTGGATCGCGTGATCGAAAAGGCGCTGTCAAAAGAAGCAGGGGATCGCTATCAGACGGCGGCAGCCTTCGCAGAAGATTTCCGCCGCGCGATTCAGGGTCAAGACTTGATGCAGCCGGAACATCCCACGCTGATCGAGCCGCACCCAACACGCCCATATGCTCCTCCCACGCCCACCCCGCAGTCCCAGTCGTATCCTCCAGCCAATTTCCCGCCGGGGTATCAAGTCGGAACACCACCCCCCGGTTATCAGATGGGAACACCGCCGCCGGGGTACTACATCCCAACCAATGCGCCGATGCCAACGCAAGTGGGCACACAATCCGGGCTGAATTCCGTCGTGACGATTGGCGGATTCGCGGTGATCGCAACGCTGTTGGTGGTGGTGCTGATCGTGCTCCTGAGTCAAAACAACAATCCGCCGCGCGCCACACCGGAAACCTTTGATCCAAGCCGTCAGCCGGAAATCGCCGCACAAAGTACGCCGTTCGTCGAGCCGCCCCCGACGGGGGAAGCAACTGCCGAACCGACGCCAACCACAGCGCTGCCAGTGCGTGATGCAGTAGGGCGCGTCTCGTATTCGACCGCTGCTTTTCCCGGCGATACGATCACCGTCACCATAGATCAACTGCCCGCACTCCCCAATCGTGAGCAGTACGCGGCATGGATGATCGACGCGATGGATGGTGAAGTACTGCCGCTCGGCGCGCTCGAAATCGGTGAAGGCGGACGCGGCTCGGTCACGATGACCGGGCAAGGCAGTCTTGCGACCCACTACAACCGGGTCTTTATCACCCGTGAAGGGGATCCGCTGCCGGACATGCCCGTCGGTGATATTGTGTTTGAAGGAGAACTGCCGGTCGATGTCGTCGCCGCGTTGAACGAGATTTTTATGAGTTCACCGGATGGACTGCCAGCGGAAAGCAGCGCCAGCAGCAGTGAACCCGGCGCTGAAGACTACGAAGATGAAACCACGCTCAACGCAGGGACAAGCCTGCTCGAAGGGGCGCGTGTTGAAGCCGCACTCGCGCAGCGGCACGCCGGACTTGCGGCGGGAGCGACGAACGTCAGCGGCATGCACACCCACGCCGAGCATACGATCAATATCATGCTCGGCACACAAGATGATCTCGACGGCAGCGGAGACGGGCAAAACCCCGGTCGCGGCGTCGGCGTCGTCACATTTTTGAATCGCATCGACGCGAAACTCAGTGAAGCGTCTGCGTCTGCGCCGTTGGAGGTTCAGCGCCAATTGGAGTCGATCCGCGTGTGTGTGGCGAATGCGCGGGCATGGGTGGATGAAATCATCACACTAGAACGCGAGATGCTCGCCGCCGACTCGCTTGAAGCGGTCGCCGAACAGATGCGAACCTCAACCGAGCGCGCATTAGCGATCATGGATGGTGTTGACTTAAATCAAAACGGCGAGATTGAAGACTTTGAAGGCGAGTGTGGTCTGTACCAGCTTTATTTCACAGGCATCAGCGCGGCAGATTTTAACCTCTACGCACCAGAGGACTAGTTCATGGGGCAAGAACACACGATGCGGGGCGTACTGGTGTACGCCCTTTTATTCGCCCTGCTGATCACGTCCGGCTGTGAGCAAGCCCCCACCCCCACGCCTAATCGTGCTGCCGCACCGACGCTCGGCGCTCCTGAATGGCGTGAAACCAGCGCCCCGATTCGGCTTGATACCGTCACGGCGATCAGCTATTTAGGGCGATTGGATCAAGGCGGCGCGGCAGCAACCGTGTTCGCGCATGCCGTCTCACCGGATGGGTTAAACCTCGTCGGGCTGACCAATGATGCGATCATTGTGTGGGACTTGCTCACCGGAGATCGCGTATTTAGCAATGCGCGCCTTGACACCGTTCAGGTGATGTTTTCATCCGATAAAACCGAAATTTTCGGCATTGATTCGAGCGGCGATCTGCGTGTGATCGACGCCGCGAACGGACGCGATCTGTACCGCGCGCTCGGTCACGCGGCGTATGCCGATGTGTGGGCGACCGCGCCTGATCATGACCTGATCGCGCTCGGCGGCACAGACGGCACGATCAAAGTGTGGGACATGATCCGCCGTGAATCGCGCATCACGTTCGGCGGCGGGGCGGGAATCACCGCGCTGGCATTTTCGGCGGACGGATCACGGCTTGCGGTTGCAGACGGAGAGGGTTGGCTGCGCGTCTACACATGGGAGACAAGCACGCCGCTTTTGGAGCGTCAAAGCAGCGTTTTAGGGACAACACGACTGCTTGCTCATGCGATCGCGTTTTCGCCGGATGCTGAACAACTCGCAGTGGCAATGGATCAAACGGTTGAACTCGTCGCTATGACGAACACTCCCACCCGCGCCCTGACGGTCGGCGGCTACAGCCAATTCATCGCCTATTCCGCCGACGGTGCGGTGATCGCGGCGGGGGTTTCCGATACGGGCATCAGCTTATGGTCAGCCGCGCAAGCGCAGCGGATCGCCGCCCTGCCCAACACGAGCGGATCGCGGGTGGACGGCGACTTTTCACCCGATGGCACGATGATCGTGACGACTTCGGTCAATCAGCCGCCTGTGTTATGGAATGTCGCCGCCATGACTCAGCAAGGCGGCGGCGCGTTTGAAATCCCGATTGAAAGTCGGACAATTCTTGAAGTCGAATGGACGGACGACGGACGCTTGATCCTGCTGTTCGACGCTAATGGAGCGATTTACGCTTGGGGAATCCCTTGATATTCGCGGCGTACACACAAGGAATGATTATGTCATCAGCGCCGATCCAATTCGTCACCAGCATCGCACCCGTCCTTGAAGTCACAGTGATCGGCACAGCGGAATGCGCCGCACTGCTTCCCTATCTGAAAGCAGAGGAACAGGAAATTCGCCATGCGCAAGATCGCACCGCTGTTGTGATCAGCGCGGTTGATTCGCGTTATTACGGCATGCGCTTTCAAGAACTCAGCATTTCGATCCAGCTTGACGACAGCGAATTCTTCCTCGCGCACGCCTATAACGCGCTCCCTTACTTTGCTTTTGTGGAGCGTGTTTTCTTTCGCACGCCGTACTACACGGGAAAAACAAGCGTCGATTCCAAACATTTGCGCGCCACGCACGACGGATCGCTCGTCATTGAAGCGGCGCTCCCGGCAAATGCCGCACCGATCCGCACCATCGATGAATCCGAACAAATTTTGGTTCGTTTGCCTAAAGCGCTGCGTAAAACACCGTCGCGGCAGCACTACTTTTATGCCCGTCTCGAAGGACTCACCGAGTATTACTCACTGACGCCGGATGCGGTGAACATCGCGCCGGACGCAAGCGAACCGATTTGGAAACTGCTCCGCGATGCGAATTTTCAAGCGGTGCAGTGGCGCTACCGCGCCGCCGGACGACATCACAAATCGAAAACGTATCATAACCAGTAGAAGTGAAAGGAGAGGTGTTGATCCGTCGAGCTATGGGGGATCAGTGCCGCACAAGTTCTAATGAAACAAGACCTTGATCGATTGATGGAAGCACGCGGTTTAGAAGCGTTGATCGTTGTTGGCGAGGGGCATGTCAACGTGATCCGCTCCTATATGACCAACGGCGCGCACGTGACCGGCGGCATGGTGGTCAAAAAGCGCGGCGCAGCCCCGGTGATGATCGTCAACGCGATGGAAACGGAAGAAGCCGCGCAGAGTGGGTTAGCCGTCTTTTCGCTGTACGATCTCGGCTATGCCGAATTGATCACCGAAGTGGACGGGGACGCCGCCAAAGCAGGAGCGCTCTTTTTCGGGCGCGTGCTGGAGCGCTTCGACGTGCCAGCGGGCAAAATTGGCGTGTACGGCGAAGGCGCAATCCACCGCTATCTTGAATTGGTCAAGCGCGTGAGCGAAGCAAATCCCCAGTATCAATTTATCGGGGAAGACGGCATGACCATTTTTGATGATGCCTTCCAAACCAAAGACGCGGACGAAATTCTGCGCCTGCGTTCGGTGGCGGCACGCACCAGCCAAGTGTTAGGCATGACTTGGGAGTATATCGCCTCGCACCGGGCTGACGGCGACCGCGTGGTGGATACCGACGGGACGCCGCTCACGATTGGCGCGGTCAAGCGCTTTGTGCGCCGTGCCCTGCTCGATCATGACCTCGAAGACACCGATATGATCTTCGCACAGGGGCGCGACGCGGGATTTCCGCACAGCCGGGGCGAAAACGAAACCGTCTTAAACACGGGCGAAGCGATTGTGTTTGACCTGTTCCCCCGCGAAATCGGCGGCGGTTATCATCATGACTGCACGCGCACATGGTCGATCAGCTACGCCAAGCCGGAAATCCAAGCCGCGTATGATTTGGTGATGAATGCTTACGAAGTCGCGGTCGATAACTTCCGCCCGAACATGCCCGCCAAAGCGATGCAAGAAGCGGTACAGGATTATTTTGAAGCGCACGGGCATCCGACCACGCGCAGCAAGCCGGGGACAACGGTGGGTTATGTTCACAGCTTGGGGCATGGCTTGGGCTTAGAAATTCACGAGAAGCCGGGCATCGGTCACTTGAGTAAAGATAAACTCCAAGCGGGCAACGTGATCACCATCGAACCCGGTTTGTATTACCCGGATGCAGGCTACGGAATTCGCATCGAAGATACGCTGATTGTCACGGATTCTGGGGAACTGATCTCCTTAACTGACTTTCACAAGGAACTTGTCATACCACTGCGCGGATAGCACCGTCTATACTTACTTGTGAAACAGTTCGCAATTCAAGAGAGTGGGGAACAGCAATGATTCTTGGCAGCGCGGCAAATCCCTTACGTGTCGCTGTAATTGGCTCAGGACCTTCGGGCTTCTATGCCGCTGATTTCTATCTCAAACAGACGGAATTCGTGATCTACGTCGATATGTTCGACCGGCTCCCGACGCCTTATGGGTTGGTGCGCGGCGGTGTTGCCCCTGACCATGCGAAGATCAAGACCGTAACCAAGCAGTACGACAAAATTGCGGCGAATCCGCGATTCCGCTTCTTCGGCACGGTTGAGTTGGGCAAAGCGATCACGCATGCCGATCTCGCCGCGCATTATCATCAAATCGTGTACGCAACGGGCGCGCAAACCGACCGCGCGATGGGGATCCCGAACGAAAATCTCTCCGGCAGCCATGCGGCTACGGAATTCGTCGGCTGGTATAACGCGCATCCTGATTACCGTGATCTCCAGTTTGACCTGACCCAAGAACGCGCCGTCGTGATCGGCAACGGCAACGTTGCGATGGACGTGGCGCGCATTTTGGCGAGCAGCTACGATGAATTGGTCAAGACCGACATCGCGGATTACGCGCTCGAAGCGCTCAAGAACAGCCGCATCCGTGAGATTTACGTCGTCGGTCGGCGCGGACCGCTTCAGGCAGCATTCACCAACCCGGAGATCAAAGAACTAGGTGAAATGGAAGAATGCGATGTGATCGTACCGCCGGAAGAAGCACAGCTTGACGCACTCAGTGAAGCGGCGCTCGCCAGCGCTGAAAAATCGGCACGCGTGAACGTCGAAGTGCTTCAGCAGTACGCGCAGCAGCAGCCAAGCGGCAAGAAAAAGCGCGTGATCTTCCGTTTCCTCGCCAGCCCAACCGAATTGATCGGTACGGAGCGCGTCGAAGCGGTCACGCTGGTGAAAAATGTCCTGACTCAAAGTGATGACGGCTCGCTCCGCCCGAAAGCGACCAATCAAACTGAAACGCTGCCGTGCGGCTTGATTTTCCGTTCGATTGGGTACAAGGGTGTCGCCCTGCCGGATGTGCCGTTTGACGCTAAAGGCGGCGTGATCCCGAACCAAAAAGGGCGCGTCGTTGATGCGCAGCAGTGCGTGATCGCGGGTGAATACGTAGCGGGATGGATCAAGCGTGGTCCAAGCGGCATCATCGGCACGAACCGCCCCGATTCGGTTGAAACGGTTGAAAGTGCCCTCGCGGATATGCGCGACGGCAAGACGCTCACACCGATGAACGTCAGTGCAGACGCGATTCCAGCGCTGCTGGATTCACGCGGCGTTGAGTACACGACGTATGAAGATTGGCTGACGCTGGATGCGGCGGAAGTCGCACGCGGCGCAGCGGAGGGTCGCCCGCGCATCAAATTCAGCCGCATTGAAGAAATGCTTCAGGTGATCCGCGAGAAACGCGGCGTGAAGGGGTAATAAGCCCTTCGTCCCCTTTCCCGCGCAAGCGGGGAGAG
>JAPKMU010000147.1 GCA_026645745.1 Anaerolineae bacterium
GATGGCAGGGGGTAAAACGGCGCTGCGGAGCATCTCCCAGAATGAAAGCCCTAAGATACGTGTCGCGCGCCATTGAACATAGCTGTTGGTGATTAAGTTGGCGGCGACTGTCGCCCACATGATGCCCGCCAGCCCGAAGCGGCTGCTCAATATAAACGCAAGCGTAAGGTTGGTGAGTCCTTCGATCAAGTTGAGCAGGCTCAACAGGCGAATTTTGCCGTTGGCAATGACAAACTGATTGCTGACGTTGGTAAACGGAAGCTGTACCGTGAAGATCGCCAGCGCCAGCGCCAACGCCGTGCCGCCGAACTGCTCTGCGCCTACCCAGAGTGTGACCAGCGCCTCAAGCAAGAAGGCGATACCAACCGCGATTGGCATAGCGATTAAAAGGTTGAACCGGTGTAGGCGTAAAAATGCACTGCGAAGCTGCACGATCTGTTTTTTGACGAAAAGCTCATTCACTGCCGACGATGCTTGATTGATCGTTTGGATGATGAGCAGCACGCTAATCGTCGCCGGCATTTGAGTTGAATAGTAGATGGCGGCGCTGCTTGCTCCGAACAGCAAGCCCGCGACGAGATTACCCGAATGCATGATTAAGCGGTTTGCGCCGTTGATGACGAAGATTTGTGTTCCCATGCTGAACATCTCGCGGAACAAGCGCATATCCGTGATGCCCCAGCTTGTCGCCATCCATTCGGGGTGTTTTTTGCGGAAGTGCAGCCAGTTGCGAATATCGTTGAAGGCTTCGCCGACGATATTGCCGACCATCATGCCGATCAGCCCGAAGCCGAGCGCGACGAGGATCAGCGATGAAACCAAACGCGCGATGTTCGCTATCGTCAAGCTGATGTTGGCGAATGCCATTTCTTGCACAGCGACGGTCGCGGACTTGTAGACATCGACCAATGTGCGCATAAATACCCATCCCGCGATCAAGAAAAGCGCAATGCGCGCCTGTTCCTCAACCGCAGAAGAGAGATCGAAAAATTGCCCGATGTTAAGCGCTAATACAATTGCCCCAATGGCGTAAAGAGTATTGGTGATGGCGTGAAAACTTCGCCCAATGGTGATGACCGTTCGGAAGCGCGCCCCTTGATCTTCGTATCCGTATGCCTTTGCCATGAATAAGCTCAAGGCAACGGAAAAGCCAAGATCGAGCAGCGCAAGATATCCCAGTGTTTGTGCCAGAATCGCATACGCGCCGAGCGTTTCTTGTCCGGCAGTCCGCAGCAAAAGCGGAGCCATGACAATTTGAAGCCCAGACTGCACAGCGTATTGAATCACGCTGGTAATCATGCCGTTGAAAGCACGCGAGGTTCGAGTATTCATTATTGGGGAAACCGCTCCATACCGTTTGACGCTGTGTGGCACACAATCAAGGGTTTTCTCAGATGAGGATACCAGCGGATCAAGGATTTGTCTGTGGTGTACACCGTGTATTTAAGTCAAAACACACGGTGTACTTGAGCCGTCCTTGGAGGGTACTAAGCCGTTTCGTGCATCTCACGGATGATGCCGATGATCCTATCTAATTGTTCAGTCGTCAGCGCCGTACCTGAGGGGAGGCATAACCCGCGCTCGAACAATCCTTCGGAAACGCCGCCGCCAATCACTTCATAGCCTTCAAATACGGGTTGGCAGTGCATCGGTTTCCACAGCGGACGGGATTCGATATTGTGTTCTTCGAGCTTCAGCCGGATTTGTTCCCGGTTAGCGCCGAACGCCTCCGCATCTACGAGAACGGTTGTCAGCCAGCGGGTATGGCGACCATACGGCATTTCACTCACAAAGGTTAAGCCGGGAATGTCTTCGAGCTTTGCCCGGTAATAATCGTAAATCGCGCGTTTGCGTTGAACACGTTCCTCAATCACGCTGAGTTGACCCAAGCCAATCGCGGCGAGAATGTTGCTCATGCGATAGTTGTATCCAAGCTCGACGTGCTCGTAATGGATAAAGGGTTCGCGCGATTGGGTGGAGAGTTTGCGCGCATAATCGATCAACCGCTTATCATCCGATACCAGCATCCCGCCGCCTGATGTCGTGATGATCTTGTTGCCGTTAAACGAAAACGCATTGATCTTTCCGAATGTTCCGGGGTGACGATCATGATAGCGGCTGCCGAGCGCTTCGGCGGCATCTTCAATCAGCGTCACGCCGTAACGCTCACAGCTTGCCGCGATTGCGTCCATATCGGACGACTGCCCGTATAGATGCACCGGAATCACCGCTTTAGGAAGTTTCCCCGCTTTGGCGCGGGCTTTGAGCGCTTCTTCAAGGAGCGCGGGATTCATGTTCCAAGACGACTCATCGCTGTCGATAAAAACAGGGACGGCGTTGGCATAAATGATTGGGTTGACGCTCCCCGCGAACGTGAGTGTCGAAACAAACACTTCATCACCCGGTTGAACACCAGTAGCGAGCAGCGCCAGATGGATCGCCGCTGTGCCGGATGACAGGGCAACGCCGTATTTCGCGCCCGTATATTCGCAAAACGCCTGTTCAAAAGCGTTGAGATAAGGTCCAACAGGCGCAATCCAATTATCCGCGAATGCCTGTTCAATCAGCGGGAGTTCTTGCCCGGACATATGCGGCGGGGAAAGGTAAATACGATTTTGAGTTGCCGTCGTCATGACAGTTTGCCTTAAGTCACTGGCGGAAGAATCGCCTCACCCTACTTGTGCGGCAAGCAGGGTGAGGGGGTAAAGTGAATTATCCGGATGGTTGTTAACCGTTTTTCGGGCGGTTGATTAACCGTCTCCAACCGGTTGCTTTCGGCTGATCCGCTTCGGCTGTGTAGTAGTACCCGTAGTGATAAGAGTAACTTTCATCACGCGGGTTAAAGCGGTTCATGACGATTCCGAGAAGCGGAACGCCAAGCTGCGCAAACTGCTCTTTCAACCGCTTGGCTGCGCCGAAGCGGGTTGAACCGCGATTGATAATCATGACCACTTTCGCGTCAAGATTGGATGCCAAAACTGCCGAGTCGGCAGCCGCGAGTGCTGGCGGCGAGTCGAAGATAATCATTTGAATATCCGGCGACTGCCGCAGGATTTGAACCCAACGCGCAAGCGCCGCTGATGCGAGAATTTCACTCGGATTGGACGGAATAAAGCCGCTCGTCAGCACGTACAGCTTACCAATACCCGTATGCTGCACGCATCCCCGGAAGGCTTTGGGGAGTGTCGCAAATTCGCCCGTCGCTTCTTCGTCATCGACTGAATCCGCGTCCGCGAAAAGCAGGGTGGTTAAACCGACCTTGTTTTCGAGCATAAAAGTTTCGTGCAGCTTGGGGCGGCGAAGGTCAGCGTCAATCAGCAGGACACCCATACCAGACATCGCCATTGAAATCGCAAGGTTTGAAGCGTTGATCGTCTTGCCTTCTTGCGGGTTTGCGCTTGTGACGACTAAAACGCCCGTTTCATCTTTTTCCATCGTGTACAGGATATTCGTGCGCGCTGCCCGGTAGCTTTCTTGAACAGCGGACATTGGCGGGAAGCGCGTGATCAACATATCTTTGTAGGCGCGCTTGCGATTGCCATATTTGACGATTGTTCCGAGGATGGGTAAACCCAAAATACGTGTCGCATCTTCGGTATTACGGATTGTGTCGTCAATGTATTCGATCAAAACCGCCAGCACAAACGCGCCGACCGCGCCCGCCAGCGCGCCAATAATGATCGTCGTGATACTGGTTCCGCTGGAAAAAACGCCAAAGGGAATGGCAGGTTCAACGATCTGAATCGAGTTGCTGCGCTGCTGAATGGCTGCGATTGTGCTTGAAAATTGGCTCAGGTTTGCTTGTGCGAAGTTAAACTGTTCAAGCGCAACATCGCGCTGTTCCGATAAGTCCGCAATTTCAGCGGGATCGGACGAAGTTTCGATTGATGCCGAAAGCTCGACGAGGCGTGTTTGCAAGTCAACAATCAAATCGCTCACAATCGCAATTTGACTGTTTAGGAATGCGACCTGCTGCTGTTGTTCAGCGGTCAAATTGGTCGGGCTTTGGCGCACGAGTTCTTCAGCAACCGCGTTGGCAATGTCCGCAGCGAGTACAGGGTCGGTAAAGACAACCGTGATCACAATCAGCGAAGTTTCTTCAACAGCACTTGCTGAGACCATACTCCCTAATATGCCGGGCGACAGCTCTAAACCGAGCGCATCAGCCGCGCCTTGCAAAACCGGGCGTGTTTCAACAAGCTGCACATATGTTGTCGCTAAGTCAATACCCATGCGGATATCGCTGTAATCCGGATTTGGGGAATCAAGGTATTGCCCGATCATGAGCGTAACGCGAGCTTGATAAATCGTTGTGCGGTTAGAATTGATGATAAATGTAATACCCGCCGTGATTATCGCTGCGACGATGACGAGCCATAGCCAACGTCTGAGAATGCGTAGATAGATTTGAAATTCCACAAAACTGCTCCGGAATAAAAGCGGGCATTCACCGAATGCTGCTCATATGGACATATGTCTACATTCAGTTTAGCAAACTTCATCGAATTAAAGAACGGTTGGGATTTTCTACACCTCGCCTAAACCCCATAAACGAACCAATAATAGGGCAGCTTGAGGAACTCTTTGGCGATTTCTTGCCAAAATTCGTATTCCCACCAGCGATCCGGGTTCAAGATGTCCGGGATTGCCGCTACAAACGTCAGTTCAATAGGTCGCCCGTCGAGCAAATGAAGATAGGTTGCCATTGCGCGCCGTGTGTGATGCGCATCAGTGATGATCAACGCTGATTCAGCATCCAGCGAAATCAGAATCTCAATAACTTGCTGCGCCTCATCATACGTATTCGTCGCTCGTCCATTGATAATCACGGCTTCATCGGGGATGTCGCTTGCTTCGATTACAGCTAAACCCCGTTCCATATTCAGATGTCCCGCTGTGCCGCTGACCAGCACCAGCGGGGCATAGCCTTCGTGATAAAGCTCAACGGCGCGTGCTTCGCGTGTGCCGCCGCTCCCCCCCAACGCGACGAGCACATCGGCGGGCTGCGGCGGTTGGCTGACATCGAGCGAACGATATGCAAATCGAAGCACATCCTCGATGTTGAGCGCAACCAGCGAACATGCTCCCACCGAGAGCGCCATCATGAGCAGCAGGGGGATAAAACACCCTCTACGGGAAATCGCACGCCGTTTAGGTTGACTATTCATGGGTTGAGCACCTTTGCCGGAACGCCAACTGCTGTCACGTTGGGAGGTATATCAGAAATAACGACTGCGCCAGCGCCGATAATGGCATTTTCTCCGATTTTCCGGTTAGGAATCACGCTAGTGCCTATCCCTAAAAATGCTTCACTGCCAATACTCACTCCACCAGCAACATGTGTTCCCGGAGCAATGTGAACGTAGCTCCCAATTGTACAATCATGATCAACACTGCTGGCGGTATTGATAATCACGTGCTGACCTAGCACGGTGTCGGGGTTTATAACTGCGCCTGCCATAATCACTGTCCCGTTTCCAATACGAACCGATTTGGCGATAATGGCGCTGGGATGAATCGCGGTAATCCAAGGTAACTCTGCGGAGGTTTCTAGCCGCTCAGCAACTGCGCGGCGAGCGGCGTTACTGCCAATACCCAAAATCACGCTTGATGGCTCAAAATTTGCCCAATGTCCGATCAGACCGACGACGGGAAGCCCCAGTATTGTTTGTCCCACAAGATTAGGGTTATCATCGACAAAACCGAGTACCTTCACTCCTTGGCAGTGTAGAATATCGGCGATTACTTTTGCATGCCCTCCCGCGCCAATAATGAGACACCCCTTACTCATAATGGCGTTGTATTCCCCATATATTCTGACATGGTGGCTTCACCCTCTTGCGAGATTCCTTCGCGCCGTATGACTTTCCACACCGTCACCAAGAGAATTCTCACATCAAGCAGCAGTGAGCAGTGATCGACATACCACACATCGAGGTTAAATTTTTCTTCCCATGAAAGTGCGTTGCGTCCGTTGATCTGCGCCCAGCCGGTGATTCCGGGTTTGACTTCATGGCGGCGTGCCTGCTCCGGTGTGTAGCGGTCGAGATAACGGAGCAGCAGCGGACGCGGACCGACAAGACTCATATCGCCTTTCAAGACGTTAAACAGTTCCGGCAGTTCATCCAAGCTGGTAGCGCGTAAGAACTTTCCGAGACTTGTCAGCCGCTCCGCATCTGGCAGCAGATTCCCTTCAGCGTCGCGCTTGTCGGTCATGGTGCGGAACTTAATCATCGTGAAGGGTTTTGCATGCAGACCGGGGCGCTGGTGGGTGAACAGTACCGGCTTTCCCATCTGCCGCCACACCAACAGCGTCAAGATAATGAGCACCGGCGACAACACAATCAAGCCGATCAGCGCTGCTATGAAGTCGAGTGCGCGTTTACCCATATAGGCTTTTTGTGACACGGCGGGAATCCCTCAATTTTGAATCAGGCGCTCAAACAACGATTCGTAATCATCAACCAAGTAAGCGCGGTTGAACCGTTCTAGGAATGCTGCCCGCCCCGCTTGTCCCATCGCCTGACGTTCTGCCGCTGGAAGGGCATAGGCGCGCCGGATCGTCTCCGCTAGTGCTTGCGCATTATCTGGGGGACATGTGAAACCCGCGCCAGCCTGTTCGACGACTTCAGACCCATCACCGGGCACAGCGCACACGATAAAGCATCCACACGCGAGATATGCCAGTGTTTTTGAGGGGATCGTCATATGAAACAGCGGATCGTTGCGAAGCTGCACAAGCATTACATCCCCCCACGCGAAAAACTGCGGCATACACGCGGCGGGCTGACGGTCGATAAACAGCACATTCGTGAGTTGTTTTTCAGCGGCGGCGGCTTTCAGATCGGGCAGATCAATCCCATCCCCGATGAACACAAATTGGACATCATGAAGGTCTTTCAGCTTCTCTGCCGCATCAATGACCGTGTGTAAATTCTGGGCGGGTCCCATCGTTCCGGCGAACATAACATTGAATCGTCCGCTTAAGCCGTACTGCTCCCCAAATGCAGGGTCACGCTCAACCGGGTTGTAAATATGATCGTCACCCCAATTCGGAATAACGGTGATTTTAGCTTCGGGCACGCCTTTACCGATGAGATTCGTCTTGAACCCTTTGGAAATCACCGTGATCGCAGCCGCGCGCTTATAGGCGAATTTCGCCAGCGCGCCCAGCATACGAATAACGAGGCTTTTGTCCATCATCCCACTTGCCGCGACGGTTTCGGGCCACATATCCTGAATCTCATAGACAAACGGGATGCGCCGCAGCAAGCTGATCCACATCGCCGGAATACTGATCGTCAAAGGAGGATGATACACCCAAAGAATCTCAGGACTTCCGACGAAGAATGGCGCGAGAAGGGTTGCAGAAAAGGCATAGCTGAAATACGTTAACATGCGGCGTAAACTGGAGCGGCTGTGATCGGGATATACGGGCAAACGGACGATCTGCACCCCGTATTTTTCTTCACGCTGCCATAAACGTTGTTTGTAGCCGTCGTAAATCCGCCCGATGGGGTAATTAGGAAATGCTGTGATGAGCGTGACCTGATGTCCGCGCTCCACTAGACTCGCCCCAAGATTGAGTACGCGGAATTCTGGCTCAGGTGGGCACCATTGGGAGAGCAGCACAATACGCACGAATGTATCCTTTGGTAAAGACAGGTCATGACCTGTCCAAGTGAAGCCCACGTTTGTTACCCTACCCAGATGCTGCGCGAATCACGTCTCCTGCCAGTGGCGAGCATAAGCAACCGGAATTGGGGAGAAATCTGATTTAGTTTTCGCCCACAGGCTTATTCCATGTTACCCGGTTGATGATCGGCACGAAGCTCTGAATAATCTTGACGACCTTGACCGACACATTCTCATCCATGTAATCAGGTGCGCGCACCACCGGTTCGGCGTTCGCTTTCATCGCCCGCGCAAGCTCAATCGACTGGGTAATATCTCGCCGCGTGATTCCGCCGACGATCACCGTACCTTTGTCGAGTACTTCCGGGCGCTCCGTCGAGGTGCGGATCAAGATGCCCGTGAAGCCAAGCATCGCGGATTCTTCGGAAAGTGTGCCGCTGTCGCTCAATACACAAAAACTGTGCATTTGTAGATGATTATAATCGAAAAAGCCGAACGGCTTTAATTGACGTACATGCGGATGAAACTTAAACCCGCGTTCTTCGATGCGCTTCCAACTGCGGGGATGAGTCGAGTAGACAACGGGCATATCATACGTCTCGGCGGCGTAGTTGATCGCATTCATCAGCGACGTGAACGCCCGCTCATCATCGACATTTTCTTCGCGGTGCGCGGATACCAGCATGTAGTGATCCGGTTCTAAGCCGAGCGTCTCTAACACGCGGCTGGCGCGGATCGACGCCATATGTTTCGCCAATACCTCCGCCATTGGCGATCCGGTCACATACACATGTTCCTTGCGGATACCTTCGCTCAACAAATAGCGGCGGCTGTGTTCGGTGTAGGCGAGGTTGATATCGGAGATATGGTCAACGATGCGGCGGTTAATTTCTTCCGGCACATTCTGATCAAAACAGCGGTTGCCCGCCTCCATGTGAAAGATCGGGATTTTCAAGCGTTTCGCGCTGTACGCTGCCAACGCGCTGTTGGTATCGCCCAGAATCAGCAGCGCGTCGGGGCGTTCGCTCAAGAGCACTTCATACGAGCGCGCAATGATATTCCCAACAGTTTCGCCCAAGTGCGCGCCGACCGCGTTTAAGAAGTGATCCGGTTTGCGCACGCCCAATTCTTCAAAGAAGATGTCATTGAGCGTCCGATCCCAATTTTGTCCGGTATGCACCAGCACATGATCAAAATAGCGGTCACACGCTTTGATGACTTCCGATAAGCGGATAATTTCAGGTCGCGTGCCGACGACGGTTAAGACTTTCAAGCGGGGGATGCTCACGGATTGACTCCCATGTAGGTGGTATCCGGGTGCTGCGGATCAAAGATTTCGCTCGCCCAGAACAGCGTAATCACATCGGTTGTGCCGACGTTGGTAATATCGTGGGTGTACCCCGGCGGAATATCGACGATGCGCACATCTGCGCCGCTCACCGGATACTCGATGATGTCCGTCCCGTCTATCTTGCGGAAACGGATCACCGCGTCACCCTGCACGACGATAAACTTTTCAACCTTGGTGTGATGATAATGCCCGCCGCGTGTGATCCCCGGCTTGGTTTGCGAGACGAACACTTGACCCATTCCCGGCGATTTGATGAGTTCAAATAACCAGCCGCGCTGATCCGTTTTCAAATCCGGTGCATACGCGAAATCGTCCGTCTCAAGGTAAGAAAGATACGTCGTGTACAGGAATTTCGTCAGCGGGTCGGACATATCCGGTAGCACTGATGTTTGGCGGCTGGCGCGGAACGAGCGGATCGTATCCGCCAAGCCTTGCAGCGTGATCGTCATCACGCGCGGCACGACGCAGAAGCCATCTTCGCCCGCCGTGACGCGCCCCTCAAGGATGTTCATGAACTCCGCGATCACGTCGTCAATGTACACGAGTGACAGCACCGCATCAGGATTGTTGATCTGAATTGGCAGATCGTGGGCGATGTTATAGCAGAAGGTCGAGACGACCGAGTTGTAATTCGGGCGGCTCCACTTGCCGAACAGGTTCGCTAGGCGGTAGACGTAAACGGGTGCGCCTGTCCGCTGACCATATGCGAAAACCGCATCTTCGGCGGCTTTTTTGCTCTTGCCGTAAGGGTTATCAAGCGCTGCTTGAATCGACGACGTAATCACGACGGGCACAGCCCGCTCCGCCGCTTCGAGCGTGTTCACGATATGGCTGGTAAGGTCAGCGTTCCCTGTTTGAAATTCTTCGACATTTTGCGGACGGTTCACGCCCGCCAGATGAAACACGATGTCCGCTTGATTCAAAAACGCGATCAATTCCTGATCGCTGTTTTCGAGGTCAAACGCCAATACGTGAAATTCGTTCGGCTTGGCGCGCAGATGCGCCGCCAAATTCCGCCCGACAAAGCCATTCGCACCCGTGATTAGGACAGTTTTCATGTGTGTATATCTTTCCAAGCGCGAAGCTCATCTTGGATGTAATCAAGCTCAAGCAGTTTTGCGACCACTTCATCGACCGTAAGCTGTGCCGTATTCGACGAGTTGTAATCATCGCTCCGGCTCAATTGACGGTCGCCCTCGTTGAAATACTTGTCGTAGTTCAAATCGCGGTTATCGGCGGAGACGCGGTAATACTCGCCTAAGTCCTCGGCGCTGGCATATTCTTCTTGACCGAGCAGTGACTCATACTGTTTTTCGCCGTGCCGCGTGCCGATCACCTGTACGGGATGCTGCACGCCAAACACGCGCATGATCGCATCTGCCAGCGTTTGAATCGTACACGCGGGCGATTTCTGCACGAAGATATCACCGCCGCGCGCATGTTCAAACGCGAACAAGACGAGTTCAACCGCTTCGTCGAGGCTCATGATAAAGCGCGTCATCTGCGGGTTTGTGATCGTGAGCGGCTTGCCCGCCTTGATTTGATCGACGAACAACGGAATCACCGAGCCGCGCGACGCCATCACATTGCCGTAGCGGGTCGCACAAATCAGTGTGCGTGATGGGTCAACATTGCGCGCTTTGGCGATCATGACTTTTTCCATCATCGCCTTGCTGATGCCCATCGCGTTGACGGGATAAACTGCCTTATCGGTCGAAAGGCAGATCACTTTCTTCACGCCTGCTTTGACCGCCGCATCAAGGACGTTGCTCGTCCCGGTGACGTTGGTTTTGACTGCTTCCATCGGGTAAAACTCGCACGAGGGCACTTGCTTGAGCGCGGCAGCATGAAAGACATAATCCACGCCCGTCATCGCTTCTTGGATGCTGTCAGGGTCGCGCACATCCCCGATGTAAAACTTGACACGCCGATTTTTCAGCGACTCGCGCATGTCGTGCTGCTTCTTCTCATCGCGCGAGAAAATACGAATTTCGGCAAGGTCGCTGTCAAGAAAGCGCTTTAAGACTGCGCCGCCGAATGAACCTGTCCCGCCTGTAATCAGCAGAGTGGCATTTTTGAACACGTTTCGAACACCTTTGAGCGCTAGGGGCGTGCCGCCGCGATTAAGCGAGCAAGATAACGAAATGTCTCATCGGCGCACCGCTTCCAAGTGTACTGCTGTGACGCTTGATAGCCCATAGTTGCGCACCGCTGGCGTAGTTCAGGGTCAAGCAGCATTTTCTCAACCGCTTGCGCGATCTGCTGCGGATTCTCCGGGTCAAAATAGACTCCGGCGTTCCCCAAAACATGCGGCATTGGTTCCCGATTTGAGCAGGCAATCGGCAGTCCAGAGGACATGGCTTCGATCAAGATATTCGGCAGATTTTCGCAGCTTGAAGCGAAAATGAACATGTCCGAATCGTGATAATACACTTGCAGTTCCGTGTAAGGCACTGCTCCCCGATAGTGGATAAACGTTTGCTGTGGGTCAAAGTGCTGAACCGTTGCTTGCAGGATTTCGAGCGCAGGTGGGTACGCGCCGCCGATCAAGTCCAGCGTGACCGGGTAGCCTTTCGCACGCAGGTGCGCGACCGCCTCCACCACCTGCCATTGATGTTTGTACATGTCCACAATCGAGACATAGAGCAGTCGAAACGGCGCATCGCTTGAATAATCGCTGATGGTGCGCTGTTCACGCGGGGAGCAGTTAAACACGGGCGAAACGCCGTGCGGAATCACCACCGATTCGACATTGAGCGCTCCGATCCGCTTCAAAATCATCTCGCGCGATTTTGCCGTCAAGAAGATCATGCCGGAAGCGCGGCGGAATACTCGCGTCTGGGTTCGCTCCAATGTGATGAAGCGGAGCTTGTGCAGCAGCTTGTAACGCCCACGTTCATCGGGTGAAAACGGGAGCATATTTTGTGACATGGCGACCACAGGCTTGAATCGTCCCGCGTAAGCCGCACCGGGACTGAACAATAAATCACACTGCTTTTCAGCAAGTCCAGTGAGTTCGATGGCTTGCCATCGCATCCGGTGCAGCAGCGAACGATCAAGCGTTGGCACATGCGCCAGCGTCAGCCATGAGCGGCGCGGCAGTTTGTCGAGCGTTGCCTTACCCGACCATAC
>JAPKMU010000148.1 GCA_026645745.1 Anaerolineae bacterium
GAATACTCTCGTCCAAGGATTGGCAGAATTCAGCCTGTTTGTTGGTCCAGTGATCGCGGGCGGTGTAATCGCTTTGGTAGGTGGAAGCCCCGATGCAGCGGCATCCCCCAGTATGACCGGTCTCGGCGTCGCCTTTGGTATTGATGCGCTTTCCTTTTTGGTATCCCTGATCGCCTTGTATTTTATACATACACAACCCGCAGAAGACGCGGAGACTCAGCCTAGTATGCTTGAGTCGATCAAAACAGGTATCGTGTACGTCTGGTCTCGGTCAACAACACGTCTCTTGTTTGTCCTCGCAATGATTGTGAATCTGCTTTTTTCCGGTCCGTTTTGGGTCGGTGTGCCAGTACTTGCCAATACGAATTTGATTGAACTGGCAGCCGCTTATGTCGTTTCTGCGTTTGGCGCAGGCTCGCTGACGGGTATGGTTTTGGCGGGAGTGCTGTTTCCGCCACGCCCCGCTTTATACTGGAGGGTGATGTTTGGTTCAGTGATTGTGATGGGAATCGGATTGACCTTGATGCCTGTTACCAACTCAACATTCGTGGTGAGCTTAGCCGCTGCACTCATGGGATTGGCTTATGGTTATATGACGATTGCCACAGTGACTCACCTGCAAAAACAGGTGCCAGAGAAATTGCTTGGTCGCGTCATGGGCTTGCTCATATTTGCAAACATGGTTGGATCGCCGCTTTCCTCGGTGCTTGCCGGTGCGCTGATAAATGTGAGTCTCAGCGGGCTGTTTGTCATCGCAGGCGTCCTCATGATCAGCGCGTCAATAGCCTTGGCTCTTGTGCCGTCCGTAAGACGGTTGACACTTTCCAGCCTTTAGAGGTGCTGCCATACTAAACCGTTGAGAATTCCCGGTTGATGTGCGTATTCAGATCGATAAGATGAGGTCTTCTATCGCTAAACTCTAGGATCGTACCTGCTTCGTGGTTGATATTTCACTGCTGCTCAATCTTGTCCTGTTGGTGCGCCTCCAACGTTGCACTATCTCGTACCTCAAGTCGCTTGCCATCCTGACCCCACAAAAACAGCTTGTCGTGAGCCGAGTGCCGAGTCTTTTCTTCACCCCATTGACCGCGTTTTGTCCGCCTGATGCCTGTTTCGACTCCAATTCGAGCGCGACAGTTTGTCACAAATTATCAACGGTTCCCGCACAGCCTGTGCCCTTCCCTGCCAGTAGGGAAATCAAAGCGGATTTGGGCTGTGGTAGAGAATGTGTTGAAATCGGTGGATTGCGTCCACTTTGTAGTAGAATAAGCCTTCGAAACCGCTTTCAGATTGTCAGTTCGCTGGTGGTTTTATAGGAGTCTTTATGAGCGAGAAAGTCACGATATACGATATTGCCCGAGAAGCCGAAGTATCCGTTTCAACGGTTTCACGGATATTGACGGGCAACGCACCAGTGAACCCTGAAACCAAACAAAAGGTTGAAGCGGTACTGAAAAAATACGACTTCCGACCCAATCGTGCCGCGCGGAACCTGTCTAATCAGCGCTCAACGATGATCGGCGTCATCCTGCCCGACATTACGAATCCGTTCTTCTCGACGTTGTTCGCTGAAATGCAGCACTATGCGATTGCGAAAGACTATTCGCTGCTGCTCTTCAATGCCATGAACAGCCTAGAGCTTGAATCAGAAGGACTAGCATATCTTTCACGGCATCAAGTCGATGGGCTAATTTTCTTGGGAGGGCGCGTCAACGAAATCACACCGCCAGCGGCGTATCAGCAGGAAATCGCTGAGGTATCTGCGAAAGTACCCACGATTATCGTCAACGGCACGATGCCTGATGTCGATGCCGTAACGGTGTGTACGGATGAACAATCCGGGATCGCGCAAGTTGTCGATTACCTGACAGCATTAGGTCATACGCGGATCGGTTTGCTGGGTGGAAGCGATCATATCACCGTGACGCGAAACCGCCAGCACGCATTTCGAGAAGAAATGGCGCGGCTTGATCTTGGGGTCAACGAGTCATGGTTGATCACCGATGGTTTCTCGATTGAGAGCGGTGAAAAGGTGCTGGAGGCGCTGCTCCAACTTCCAGAACAGCCAACCGCCGTCATTGCGATCAATGATCTGGTCGCACTTGGGATTCTGAAGTCAGCGCGACGACATCATATCGATATTCCGAATCAACTGTCTGTCGTCGGGTTTGATGACGTGTATCTTGCGGCAGTCTCCACCCCGGAACTGACGAGTGTCAGCCACAACTATGAAAGCTTTGGACACACGATTGTCGAAACCATCGTTAATCGCATCAAAGGGAAAGATGTTCCTACGTCGATCATGATTGACATGCAGCTTGTAATCCGCGACTCTTGCCAGTCCCCCACTGTTCGCTAGCCACAATCAGCACGTAGTCAAGCTCAATCTCCGTATTGATCAGCGCTTATTGACACAGATTCAGCTTCATGATACTCTCATGAAATCGGTTTCGCAACCGCTTTCATGAATGATGTTTTTCTAATTGAGAGGACTTTACAATGCGTTTACGAATGATCTCCCTATTTGTAATCAGCCTGTTTCTTTTTTCTGTCATTGGAGTTGCTGCACAGGAACCGGTAACGCTGCGCATGAGTGTGTGGGGCAGCCTGAGTGATCAGGAAGCCTATCAAGCGCGTCTCGATCTGGCAGCACAGCAGTTCCCCAACATCACCGTCGAACTGTTATATACGCCTGATGATTACGATCAGCGCATTCAAACCATGATGGCGGGCGGCGACGCGCCCGATATCGTGCAGATGGCGGAAGCGATTCATGGCTTCTCCAGCCGTGGTCAGCTTCTCGCGCTTGATGACCTCATCAGCGGCGCAAGTCTCGACATGGAGGCGCGTTTCGGCACGAATCACCTGCAATATCAATATGAGGGCAGTCAATATGCCCTGCCGGATCGCGGCGGCGCGATGATCGTCTACTACAATACCGATATGTTTGATGCTGCGGGTGTGGATTACCCAACCGCTGAATGGACATGGGAAGATTTCCTCGCGGCAGCACAGGCACTCACGCTCCGCGATGGTGATGCGGTCACGCAGTATGGGTTCGCGGCGGGTGGTTGGTGGCCATGGTGGATGAGTTTCATCTATCAGAACGGCGGCGCGGTGCTGGATGAAACCGGCGCACCCGCATTTAACACCCCCGAAGTTGCCGAAGCACTTCAGCTTTATAATGATCTGGTTTACACCTACGGCGTTGCGCCGTCACCGGAAGATTATGCTAATCTTGGCACAAACAGCCCTGATCCGCTGTTTGCACAGGGCAAAGTGGCGATCATTATGACTGGTTTCTGGAATATCGCGTCGCTGCGCGATGTGCCGGATTTGAACTGGGATATTGCCCCTGTGTGGGGTAATGTCGAACGCGGAACCGTTGCCTTTGGCAGTGGACTGGCGATCACCAGCAGCAGTGCCCACCCCGAAGAAGCCTTCCAGATCATCAACTTCCTGACGGACGAAGCCGCGCAGACCGTGATCGTTGAACGCGGTCAGGATGCGCCCGCCAACGTCGCGGTGTTGAGCGGTGAACTGTTCCTCAGCGGCGAAACCTTCGCCAACCGCGATATTTACATGGAAACATTTGCCGAATCGGCTGACGCGATCATTGCGCTCCCGTTGATCCCGCAATGGAACGAAATGCAATCAGTGATGAGCGCTACCCTCGACGAGTACTTCCTCAATGCGATTGATACGCAAACCGCCATCGATCAAATTCAAGCAGACCTAGAAGACCTCCTCCAGTAGTTGGACGTTGTTCGGTCGGGATAGGGCGCATACCCTATCCCGATATGAAAGTCTAAAACGATGAAACTATTGATCTGGTTCTTACTGATTCCTCTTATTGTTCCCCCAAGTCATGGACAGGCACAAAACGTGATAACCATCACTCTGCATTCAGCGGAAACGCGCCAGACCATTGAAGGATTCGGAGCATCTGGCGCATGGTGGGCGCAGGTGATCGGCGGCTGGAGTGACGAGAATCGCCAGCGGATTATCGGTCTGCTGTTCAACCCAACCACCGGCATAGGACTCACCATCTATCGCTATAATATCGGCGGCGGGGAACACGAATTGGTTGATCCTTGGCGCATGACCGAAACCTTTGAAACCGATGTTGGGGTTTATGACTGGACACGCGATGCGAATGCCATGTGGGTGCTGCACGCCGCGCACGACGCCGGGGTGAGTGATGTGGTTGTTTTCGCCAACAGTGCACCCGGTCGCATGACGATTAGCGGACGCGCCGCCGGAAATCCGGGAGGCACATCCAATTTACTACCCGATATGCACAACGACTTCGCACAGTATCTCGTAGACATTACTCGCCACCTGATCGAAGGCGAGGGCATTCCTGTTCGCTGGATCAGTCCGATCAATGAGCCGCAGTGGGATTGGCAGCCCTCGAAAGGTCAAGAAGGCACGCACTATACCACTGATGAGATCGTCAGTGTGCTGCTCGCCCTACAAAATACCATTGATCAATCCGGCTTGGATGTCGAAATCTCTGCGATTGATGCGGGCGAATGGGGCAGCGCCGCGATATATGCTCGCCGCATCTATGATGAACCAGTATTAGCCGCTGCGCTCGATCACTTCGCCGTGCATTCGTATTGGTCTTCACCGGATGATAAAGCGCAGTTTGCCGATTTCATGGCGCGCCATTATCCCGGTGTGTCGCTATGGATGTCGGAATGGACAGAAATGCAGCAGGGGCGCGATTACGGCATGGACTCGGCGCTTTTTATGGCAAACGTCATCCATGATGATCTGACCATCGGCGGGGTGACGTCATGGCAGTACTGGATCGCTGTCTCCAAATACAACTTCCGCGACGGATTGATTTACACCCGCGAATATGGCGAACAAATCGAGCTAACCAAGCGTCTGTGGGTATTGGGGAATTACAGCCGTTATATTCAACCGGGTTCGGTACGTCTTGATGTCACTAGCGATAACGAACTTGTGCGAACAAGCGCCTATCATGATCCCGGCAGTGGTTCGGTGACGTTCGTCGTGATCAACAATAGCGCCGATCGACAGTCGATCATGTTAGCGGGTCTGGATAGCGGTGTACGAACGCTCGACATATACGAAACCTCCGAAGCGAATGACCTGACTCGAATTTACAGCGGCACGCCCCAAGCTGACTATGGATTAGCGCCTAGCAGTGTGACGACGTTTGTGTTCCAAGTGCTTCAAGGAGGATAACCTGATGGCAGCATCTCAGACCAGTCTGAGCGACACAAGCGTTATCCGCCGCGCGCGAAAACCCCTTAAGGCTCGCCAGCGCGAGAGCCTGTGGTTCTACCTGATCATTTCACCGTGGTTGATCGGGCTGCTCTTGCTACTGGCGGGACCGATGGTGTATTCGATGTATTTAAGTTTCACCAACTGGGATTTGTTCAGCGCGCCGGAATGGGTAGGGCTAGATAACTATATTCGTCTATTCACGCGTGACCGCACCTTTGGAAGCGCCATCGGCAACACCTTTATCTACACCTTCTTATATGTTCCATTGAACATTATTTTTTCGCTTGCCATCGCTTATCTGCTGAACAAACATCTTCCGGGGATGCGCTTCTTCCGCACGGTGATTTATCTACCCTATGTCGTGCCAGTAGTGGCGACGACGATGGTTTTTCGCTGGGTTTTTGCGCCAGATAACGGACTGCTAAACGGTTTTCTCGGTGCTTTTGGCATTGATGGTCCGGCGTGGTTGCTTAATCCCAGTTGGGTCAAGTTCGCGTTGGTGATTATGTCCTTATGGGGCGTTGGCAGCAGCGTCGTGTTTTTGTTAGCGGGCATGCAGGGCATTCCCTCAGAACTCTACGAAGCGGCAGCCATCGACGGCGCATCCGAGCGGCATCACTTCTTCCGAATCACGCTGCCGATGCTCAGTCCGGTGATCTTCTTCAACATGATTATGAGCATCATCGCCAGCTTGCAGACCTTCACACAGGTCTACATCCTCAGCGCCGATCCGAATACGCCCAACAACGCCATCGTCATGATCATCCCCTATCTGTTCGACAATGCGTTCCGCTTCAACAGGATGGGCTATGCGTCGGCGATTGCGTGGGTGCTGTTTGTGATTATTTTCGTGTTCACGCTGCTGGTCATTCGGTCATCTTCCGCGTGGGTGTTCTACGAGAATGAGATGAAACGATGAATCGACGAATTGGAAGCGCCGAAGCACTTTCGACCTATCTGGTCCTTGCCGCTATTTCAGTCGCCATGATCGCACCTTTCTTGCTGATGGTGTCGATTTCGCTGGCGGGTGATACGGCTACCGTGCAGATGGATTTTCATCTCATCCCGCAGGAGTTCAATTTTGACAATTATGTTCGCGTTTTTACCACGCCCAACATCGATATAGGACGGCATATCCTCAACAGCCTGATCATCGTGGCGGGATCGATCATCGGGCAGGTTGTGGTCAGTTCGTTTGTCGCGTATGGTTTCGCGCGCTTCAACGCACCGGGTAAGAATGCGCTGTTCTTAATCCTGCTTGGCACAATGATGATCCCCGGAGCGGTCACACTCATTCCGCAGTTCGCACTCTACCGGGCGTTAGGATGGTTAGGGACATTTGCGCCCCTCATAGTCCCAAACTTCTTCGGCGGTGCGTTCAATATCTTCTTGATTCGTCAGTTCATCGTGCGCTTGCCTGCTGAACTGGACGAAGCCGCTAGAATCGACGGCGTCGGTCCATTGGGAATCTTCTGGTACATCATTTTCCCGTTGATTCGCCCTATCGCTGTCGCGGTGGCGATTCTCACATTTCAGTTCAACTGGTCGTGGTTCCTTGAACCGCTTCTTTACCTGCAAGATGCCAACTTGATGCCGCTCGCGGTGGCAGTTCGTACCCTCAGCGCGACCACGAGCGCTGGCGCAACCCCAATGTGGAATTTAGTGATGGTCTCATCGATGCTGCTGACCCTCCCGATGCTGCTGGTGTTCTTTTTTGGTCAAAAGTATGTGTTCGAAGCGAATATCTCTGGGGGCAGTGCCTCCATCAAGTAAGGGTGTTGAGTAATGGCAGAAATCACGAATCAGGCGGCGTTCCAGCTTCCCGGTGTTCTTTATGGCGGCGACTACAACCCTGAGCAGTGGACGGAAGATGTTTGGCAGGAAGATGTCCGGTTGATGCAGGCTGCGGGCGTCAACTGTGTCTCACTGGGGATTTTTAGCTGGGCGAAGATCGAGCCGCAGCAAGGGCAGTACAATTTTGCGTGGCTTGACCGCGTGATCGATTTGCTGCACACACACGGGATTCGCATCCTGTTGGCAACTGCGACCGCATCACCACCGCCTTGGTTTTCGCATCTGCATCCTGAAAGCCTCCCCGTTGATAAGCACGGACTGCGTTACAAGCCCGGTTCACGCCAGCACTACTGCCCAAACAACGCCGCTTATCGTCATGCAGCTTCCGCGCTGGTCACGAAGATAGCGCTGCGCTACGGCGCGCATCCGGCGATATTAATGTGGCACGTCAACAACGAGTATGCGTGCCACATTTATGAATGCTATTGCGATACATGCCGTGACCACTTTCGCGCATGGCTGCAAGAACGTTATGCGACGATCGATGCCTTGAACGAGTCATGGGGAACTGCTTTTTGGAGTCAGCAGTACGATCAATGGGAGGAAATTCAACTTCCGCACCGCACGACAACATTTGTGAATCCGGGGCAAATGCTCGATTACCGGCGCTTTATGAACGCTTCGATCCTCAGCTTGTTTCGCGGCGAAATCGAGGCGATCCGTGCGGCGGGCGCGCAGCAGCCAATGTTCACCAATATGGTCTTCGGCTTGAAATGGCTCGATCAATATGAATGGGCGTGTTATGCGGATTACACCGCCATCGATATGTATCCCGATCCATCGCTAGGGGATCAAGCGTGGAGCAGCATCGCGTTCGCTTATGATGCAATCCGCTCCGCGAAGGGAAATAAGCCGTTTCTGCTCTTGGAACAGGCGACCACACAGGTCAACTGGCGCGCGATTAATCAATTGAAACCGCCGGGCATGATGCGAGCGCTCAGCTATCAAGCTATTGCGCACGGCGCGGACAGCGTGATGTTCTTCCAATGGCGGCAATCAAAAGCGGGTGCAGAAAAGTTCCATTCTGGAATGATACCGCTGGGCGGTGCTGCGGATAGTCGTATTTTTGCAGAAGTATCGCAGCTTGGCGCTGAACTCAAACGGCTGACGGATGTTGTGGGCAGCCGTGTTCAGACTCAGGTCGGGCTGCTGTTCAGCTACGAGAATGTGTGGGCGTTGGAGATCGACTCGAAGCCCGCACAAATCGACGCGATGAGCGCGATTCTTCCGTGGCATGCGGCGCTGGCGCAGCAAAACATCCCAGTTGACATTGTGCATCCTAACTCTGACTTCGCAGGGTATCGTGTCCTCGTTGCGCCGCTTCTCTATCAGATGACCGAGTCACACGCGGAGAAGCTGCGCCAATTCGTGCGCGAGGGGGGCACGCTGATTGTCACCTATTTCAGCGGCATTACAGATGCGCGTGATCATATTTGGACTGGCGGATATCCCGCTTTACTGCACGATGTATTGGGAATAAAAGTCGAGGAGTGGCAACCGCTGCTGCCGGATGAAGTTGTTGAGATCATCGATCAGACCGGGCAGAGAACACAAGGTCAGCATTGGGTTGATCTGCTGCATCCGGTGACGGTTGAAGTCCTTGCGCACTACAACGGTGGCTTTTTCGATCAGCGCGCAGCTATCACGCGGAATCGTTTTGGCAGCGGGCAAGCCTATTATGTCGGGACACGTCCCGGAGCGGCTTATCTGCACGATTTTTTCTGCCGCATCTGTACAGAACAATCGATTCACTCGTTGATCGATGCAGGGGTTGGCGTTGAAGTATCGATGCGAAGCGGTGGAGCGAACCAGTATTTGTTCGTGATCAATCACACGGGAACAAGTCAGTCCGTCACTCTGCATGGTCAGAAAGGGATCGATCTCATCTGTGAAGCAACCATAGCCGACCAGTTCTCGCTAGAACCTTATGGAGTTCGGATCATACGATTACCTTTGTGATCGGCTTCCGCTTGCGTATTTCCACTGCTTGAACCCCAACATGGGGTTCAAGCAGTGGCGGTCTAGAAATACAATGCAGTTCGACCGGCTCTTCTAATAGCGATTGAGAACGATTCCATATAAAAGCCTGAATGAGTTGCTCGGCTTTTATACCTAAGACCGAGGTAGAATTTGTGCATTTCTTTTGTGCCTGATTAACATCAACGTGTGGTTTGACGCGCTTGCTGGTACCCATCGTTGTCATCACTTTGAGTGTCAACGTTTGGCACGAACTGAAGTAAAACCCTCGATTCTCTTTCCTCGCCAATGTTCTTGATCCCTGTTGCACATACACCGAGATCAGGACACCTGATCTCAGAACCTCGCCAGCGGATGAGTTGTCCACATCGGGAAATGCTCGACAAGAGGCGCAAAAGGTGAGTATGGCGAATAGGCATTCAAGCAAAAGGGACAATGATGGTTAGAACAGCCTTCATACTTGTGCTCGTGCTATTCTTATCGGTGCGGGTCAATTCTCGTCCGTGTGGGCGTGCAGCGGCTATCCGTACTTCGATGTCGATGACCTGCCGACAATGGATTTATTGGTGCGCGACAGTCCGTTAATCGCTGCCGTTCGTCCGCCCTTCGACGAAATCTTGACGAGCGGTCGTCCGGTGCGGAAGCGATAGCCTTTGGCGTGGAGCGTCTCACAAATCCTTTCAAAGGATAGATATCTTCGAGGAGCATGTCCCACGCCTCGCGCCACACCAGTGACTGCTCCGGGTCGCGCTCGATCCAGCGGCGGTACTTGCCGTAATTCAGCACCTCGAACTGCGACGTCTTTTCCTTACGGTTGACGTACCCATACGCCGCTGCCAACATGCGCGCTGCACGCTTCATGTAGCGCGGAAAGCTCTTCGAGCTGCTGCCGTAAGCTGGCACTTTCCGATATCCGACTCTATCGAACATGAATCACCCCCGTTCAACTTGGGCTTTTTTTCATTTCAGGAGGAGGCTCATGGTACGCGTGGCAAATGCAGTTTTCATACGGCAACGTCATATTTTGCATCACTCATCGTTTCCTTCATTGAGACATCGATGCGCTCGAACTGGAAAAAGGAGTCGTGAGGTTGAGCAGATATGGACTGATCCTGCCCCACTATTTCCGATCGCGGGAAAGTTACGAAACGACTGAGGCATTCGCCGCGCTGTACGAACAGACACATCTCATCGTCTTTCGTTACATATACGCGCTACATGGCGAGCCGAAAGAAGATGCCGAAGACCTATGGATGGAGACGTTTCTAAAGGCGTGGCACGCACGCCACCGCTTTACAGGAAACGAAGATGCGGCGCTCGGCTGGTTGCTTCAGATCGCGCGTAATCTGGTCATTGACCGACACCGCCAGCAGCAGCGACGATCGCCAAGATATTTGCAGGATATGGAGAATCTGCCTATGCCAGCAAATGATACGCCAGAACAGTATGTGATGATGAATGAGCAGCATCAAGCCATCATCGCGATGTTGGATACGCTGCCTGATCAGCAGCGTGAGATGGTTGTCCTGCGTCATATCGTTGGCTGGCGGGTGAAAGATATCGCCAGACATCTCGATATCCCCGAAAACACTGTGTCCGTTACGCTGCGTCGCGCTTTAGAAAAACTTTCCCAATCGGAGGAGTGAGCCCATGGAAGAACACACCCCCAAAGAGGTCGTAATTGCTGAACAACTTCAGCGGTTTACACCTCGCCCGAGTCAAGACGCATATCAACATATGGCAAAGGCGCCATGGTACGTAAAACAGGAAAGGAAATTCACTGTGATTATGAAATCAGTGCCGCGCGCTGCGCGCCTCACATCGATTAGCCTTCTGGTCGCCATCATCGCCGGAGCCATTGTCTGGGCGATGCCGACGCTGCGTTCATTCGCTCAGGAACTGTTGGACAACCTGTTCAACCGCGCAGAAAGTACAACGATTGTGGTGGAACCAATCCAAGATCCGCCGCCAGTGGTGGAAATCCTCCCGTCGGTGGCGCAGACTTTCTACGCACTGGATGAAGCTGAAGCTGCGATTGGGATGGACATTTCCACCCCGCAGACCGGTATTGCGCCATTCGAGCTGTCGGGCATCACCGTCAATCACGAATCGCAGACGGTATGGCTGATTTACAATGCGCCTGAGCGCTACCTGAGCGTGTATCAGCGGGCGGTGGGATTGGGCTGGCTCGACGAGGGGGTCGTTGGACCTGAAGCTGCGGTTGAAGCCGTCGAATTCGTGAACATCGCAGGTGTCACCGTTCACGGGGAATATGTTGCCGGCGCGTGGCAGCAGGTTGAAGGCAGCGACACAGCGACATGGACGATGGAGACCACGCAAAAACGCCTGCGCTGGCAGGATGATCAGTGGGTTTACGAGATGGTCATGTTTGGCAGTAGCGCTGTCACCGCACAGGATATGATCGCGATTGCCGCTAGTATGCAGTAATCTGCATCAGACAATCCATAAGAGAAACATTCACCTATCTACGACAAAGGGCGAGTCGTAGATAGGTGTTTTTGATTCCATGAAAGGAAAGTGATCTTCACCCGGGTAAATAGAGGAAAAGTTTGTCCAAAAAGAAGTGCTGTTCAAACCGGTCATGACTGAGATAGCTGAGTGCCGAGTGCAACCGCTTGCGGTTGTACCCGTCGTCGAGATAACGAAAGATGGCGGTGCGTGCCGCAAGACACAAAGACATGGTCAGCGCATTCGGTTTTCTGGGTGCCAATCGCACTTTCCATCAGGGCATTTTCATGCGGATCCGTCATCAACACGGTGATACCGTAGGTATGAAACAGCGCCTGATTGAGCATCTGAGTGCGCGCATGAGACAGGGATTGAAAGGAGAGGATCAAAAGCGGCTCTCGGGGCATGAATTCATCACTTGAGGAAGGTGAGCCGCTGAAATGAAATATCTGCTGGATACCAACACCTGCATTCGCTAGATTCCCTAATCAACCACAACGCGCGTGAGTTCGGGCGTGTTGCCGGGTTGAAGATCGAAGATTGGGAAGCGATGG
>JAPKMU010000149.1 GCA_026645745.1 Anaerolineae bacterium
GAGGGTGTATACAAGGAACTTACAGAATATCACGATGAAGCCCCGCGCCTAATCACCCGTGTGTTTCAGCAGGAGGGGCAGTATTTCCCCCATCAAAAAATCATCGTTATTGATGGCTTGATGGCGTTCAAAGGGTCGGCAAACTTAACGGATTTCGGCTGGCGGAAAGCGGCGCAAGGGCGCGAAGTGATCGACCTTGTGACCGACGTGACCGATGTGATTGACCTTCACAACCGTTATTTCAGCCCTGTGTGGGCAAGTTTTTCCAGCAGTGACGATGAGCAGCAAACGGCTATCGTCATGGCAGCATACTAATCGAAGAGTTCTAGGAAAACCGTCGTGAATGTGATCATCACCGGAGCAAAAGGCAGGCTTGGATCGAAACTAGTGGAGCGGCTCACCGCTGCGGGACATACAGTGACGGCAACCGACTTGCCGGAACTTGATCTGATTAATTTCTGGGCAGTGCGTGCCTTTATTCATGATCACAAGCCGGAGTGGATTCTGCATCCTGCCGCGTGGACGGACGTCGATGGATGCGCACTGGAACCGGAAAAAGCAGCGTTGATCAACGGACATGCTACCGGGAATATCGCGGCAGCGGCGGCGGAAGTTGGCGCGGGGGTCGCGTATGTGAGCAGCAATGAGGTTTTTGACGGTCGCGCCCAAAAGCCTTACAACGAATTCGATGCAGCGAACCCGATCAACCCGTATGGTTACAGCAAATGGGTGGGTGAACAGTCGCTCATTTACACGAATCCACGTCACATGATCATTCGCACGGCGTGGTTGTTCGCGCACGGCGGCAAGAACTTTATTCAGTCGATCTTGAACGCTGCACAAGCCGGAAAACCGCTCCGGGTGGTCACGAACGAAGTTGCGAACCCGACGTATAACGATGACCTTGCCGAAGCCATAATACGTTTGGTCACGATTGGGCGGAGCGGCACGTATCATCTGATCAACGAGGGGTTTTGTTCGCGGTTTGCGTTCGCGCGCTATGTGCTTGACCGTGCCGGATTTGTGGATACGCCGATTGCGCAGATCAGCGCGTCAGAATGGCAGCGCCCAAGCGTTCCGCCGGAGTTCGCGCCGATGAACAACAACGCCGCCGCGATGCTCGATGTGCGTCTGCCCCGCTGGCAATATGCGGTTGATCGTTTCCTTTCCAAAGAAGGGCTAATGGCTAGGTGAGTACTGTGATTCGCTTGCGCGCTTGTCTATTGGTCACACAGGGACAGCAAGTATTGTTGTATCCTCACTTTGGAACAGACATGGGGGATGTTCAATGGATGATTCCCGGCGGAGCGGTTGAATTTGGGGAAACTATCCGCGATGCTGCCGCCCGTGAATTCTTCGAGGAAACCGGATTGACAGCAGCAGTGCAAGATCTTTTTGATGTTAGCGAGGTAATCCGGCACGAAAAGCCGTATCACAGCGTAGCGATCACATTTCGGGGTGAAATCACAGGGGGCGAGATCGCTGAAGAAATCACTCCGTTTGGTGTCAAGCGGGCACAGTGGTTCGACTTGAGTGTTTTACCGTCGCTCACCTATCACCCGGCTTCTGTATTGGACAAAGCGCGTTTGATGTTCGCCGACCGCCGCACTTAAAAGATCACACATGACACAATCCTTATCACCTCAAACTGCAAAACTGTTGTCCGTCATCATCCCCAACTGGAACGGTGCGCAGTTTCTCCCGACCTGTTTGGATGCGCTCGAACGGCAGACATACCCGAACATCGAAATCATCATCGCAGACAATGACTCGCATGATGGGTCGCAAACATTGATCCAAACGCGCTATCCGCGTGTCCAATTAGTACAACTGCCCATCAATCGTGGTTTCACGGGAGCATGTAACGCCGGATTATGGTTCGCGCGCGGGGAGTATGTCGCGCTGTTGAACAACGATACCGAAGTCGATCCCGAATGGGCGGCGGCGGTGGTCGATGCATTTGAACGTCACCCGGAAGTCGGCGCGGTGGCAAGCAAAATGCTTTTGTTCGAAAAGCGCGATCATATTCACACGACCGGGGACTTTTTCACCACGAATGGACGCGCCGGGAATCGCGGCGTGTGGGAACAGGACAGTGGGCAGTACGACGAAGAAGGCTATGTGTTTAGCGCGTGCGGCGGATCGAGCGTGTATCGTCGTGAGATGCTCGATCAGATTGGTGTCCTCGATGATGATTTCTTCTTCAGCGGGGAAGATGTCGATCTTGGTTGGCGTGCTAATCTGGCGGGATGGCGGTGTCTTTACACCCCGCGCGCGGTAGTGTACCATCATCTTTCAGCGACGGGCGGAGGCGTGACAGCGAGTTTCCATGATGGTCGAAACCTGCTGTACATCCTGATCAAGAATTTTCCGGCGCATCTAGCGCAGAAATACGGTCAGCAGATCGCAAAGACTCAGCTTCAGCTTGCGCTTGAAGCGGCACGCGCATGGCGCGGAAAAGCTGCCCGTGCACGACTGCGAGGGATGCTCCAAGGCGTAATCACCGCACCGCGCGCATGGCGCAAACGAGCGGCTATTCAAGCAGCACGGCGCGCCCCCGATGTAGACATTGACCGGATGCTCACGCCGAGCACGAATGAGCCAAGTGAGCAGCGGCGGTAATCGCCGACGCTCAACCAATGTGGAGACCTCTTTTTTATTATGCAAAAGCGCCCTTTGCTGTCGATAATCATTCCGGCGCATAACGAAGAACACCGCTTGCCGCCTAGTCTTGCGAAAATTGATGCTTTCCTAAAGACGCAGCCCTTTGAAGCGGAAGTCGTGATCGTCGAAAATGGCAGCCATGACAAGACTACTGAAGTCGCGCAAGCCTTCGCAGCGGATCATCCTTATGTACGCGTGATGAATGTGACTACACGCGGCAAAGGGTTGGCGGTCAAAGCCGGGATGCTGGCGGCGCATGGTGACTATCGCTTTATCTGCGACACCGACCTTTCGATGCCGATTGAGGAAATCGTCAAGTTTTTACCACCGTACAGCGACGGCTTTGACATCAGCATTGGTACGCGCGAGGGGAAGGGGGCACGCCGCATCGGTGAACCGGAATACCGGCATATTATGGGGCGCGCGAACAACTTCATCATCAAGCTGACGGCAGTACGCGGCTTTGAGGATACCCAGTGCGGCTTCAAGATGTTTAATGCCCGCAGTGCCGAAGACTTGTTCGGTGTACAGCAGATGACGGGAATCGGCTTTGACATTGAAAACCTGTTTGTTGCCAAAAAGCGCGGCTACCGCGTCCGCGAAGTGCCGATCACATGGTATTTTGATCCCGACAGCCGCATGCGGCTGGTGCAAGACTCGCTCAAGCTGCTGACGGAAATCTGGCAAATCCAGATGAATTGGCGGAAGGGATTGTATGCCGCGCAAAACACGCACCGCCGGGCTGAAGCGTGAACTTGAACTGATCGCACAGGGTAGGCGGCACATTGTCGGAATCGACGAAGCGGGGCGCGGTGCATGGGCGGGAGCAGTCTACGCAGGTGCTGTGATTCTTCCGCTTGATAATCCAGAACTGACCCTGCTTCTCGCGGGGGTGCGGGATAGTAAGCAGATGACTTCCGGTTCGCGCGGACGGTTGATCAGCACGATTAAGTTGCACGCTGTCGCATGGGGAGTCGGGTTTGCGACGTGCACTGAGATCGATACGCTTGGAATCGTCCCCGCAACCTGTCTTGCGATGCATCGCGCGCTTGAACAAGCCTCTCTCTCCGAAACTCCTGATTACCTGATGGTCGATTCAATCAAGTGCGCTGATATGAGTGTGTGGGGGCTGCCTTATGAATCGATTGTGGGCGGTGACCGCTTTTCGTTAAGCATTGCGGCGGCGAGCGTGCTGGCAAAGGTCAGCCGTGATGAGCATATGCGCGAGATGCACCTCGTTTACCCGAATTACGGCTTTAGCCAGCATAAAGGCTACGGCACAGCCAGTCACCGCGCCGCGCTTCAAGCACACGGCGCATGCGCGATTCACCGGATGACATTTGCGCCGCTGCGCGGGATGACTCGATGACGCTTACTCTGGTACATGATTGGCTGAATCAGCGGGGCGGGGCGGAAGACGTGCTCGAAACGCTGGTCGTTCAATTTCCCGAAAGCCCAGTCTACACCAGCATTTATGCCCCCGATGTGATGCCAGAGGCTTATCGAACGTGGGATATACGCACGCTGTGGATCGACAAACTACCGGGAATTCACAAGCATCATCAGCCGTACCTGCCGCTGTATCCGGCGGCGTGGGGTGGGCTGGAACTCGGCGGTGATGTGATATTGAGCAACAAAAGCGGATTCTGTCATGGGTTTCACACAGCGCCAGGTACGACGCATATCTGCTACTGCCTCGCGCCGACGCGCTACGTGTGGGGACTGGACAGCTATATTCAGCGCGAGGGGTTGAGCAAGCCGATTGAATTGGCGCTGCGTCCGTTGATCGCTATGCTCAAGCGGTGGGATTATGCCGCCGCGCAGCGGGTGGATCACTTCATTTCGATTTCACGGGATATTCAACAGCGCGTGAAGACGTATTATCAGCGCGATTCGGAGATCATTTATCCGCCAGTTGATACCGGGCGGTTTCAGCCTTCCAGCCGGGTTGATGATTATTTCCTCGTCGTCTCACGGCTGATCCCATATAAGCGGATCGATCTCGCAGTGCAGGCGGCGACTCAGTTAGGCGTGCGGTTGTTGGTAGGCGGGCGTGGGCGCGACATAGAGCGGCTTAAGGCGATGGCAGGTCCGACCGTCGAATTTCTCGGCTATGTGCCTGATGATCAGCTACCAGACCTGATGGCGCGGGCGAAAGCTTTTCTGTTCCCCGGCTTGGAAGACTTCGGGATCACCCCGGTGCAGTCTCAAGCCGCAGGGCGACCCGTGATCGCGTATGGCGGCGGGGGTGCGCTCGACACCGTAATCCCCGGCGAAACAGGCGAACACTTCACCGAAATGACGGTCGAATCGCTCGTAAACGTGATGCGCGATTTCGACCCGGCACGCTACAGCGTCTCAAAGATGCGCGCACACGCAGAGATGTTTGATCGGCAGGTGTTCGTGACCGAATTGAACGCCTTTATCGATAAAGTTA
This sequence comes from Anaerolineae bacterium, assembly GCA_026645745.1. Lineage (GTDB taxonomy): Bacteria > Chloroflexota > Anaerolineae > Aggregatilineales > Phototrophicaceae > Flexifilum. The sequence goes on from JAPKMU010000149.1 coordinate 5,102, forward strand.
CTTAACCGCTTTTCCGGCGATATGCGGGCTGACGATCGGAATAGGTGCGCGGAACATTTTGATTTCGACACTCGAAAAGCCCGCGCGATTTACTGCGTCGGCGGTTTCGCGGTCGGTGTGACAGCCATCCCCGGCGACTTTCCAAAACGGTTTAATGATCTTTTGAACGGTACGTAGTGCCGATTTTTCCGGCGCGGCGACGTGTTCAACAAATAGGAATTTGCCGCCCGGTTTAAGCACGCGACGAATTTCCTGCATCGTCGCATTTTGATCGCCAACCGAACACATCACCAATGTGCTGATCACGACATCTGCGCTTTCATCCGGGACTTCCATGTGTTCTGCAACTCCAGTGCGCAGTTCACCCGCGATCTTGTGCTTCTCCGCTGATTTCAGGAGGGCATCGTGCATAAACTCGTTCGGTTCGATGCCGATCCAGTGAATACCTGCCGGATAATACGAAAAATTCGCTCCCGTTCCTGCACCAATCTCGATCACCGTGCCGGAAAGCCCACCAAAGAGCCAACGCTTGTAATCTCCGACCACGTTTTCGTAGAAGTCGGGATAGGTATCAACATTTTTGTACGCCAGCGCAAAAACGCGCTGAATCAATCCCCGGCGCGCATGCGGGTGTGTGCTGTCCGTTGTTTTGCGGATCATATCCCCTTACTTTCGTCCAAACCCGGTTGTCGTGAGCGGTGTCTCACAGTATAGTACGCACGTTTTGGTTAAGAGAGGCTGAATGTGGAACTAGTACAAGTTGCGCGTATCCTGCTGCGCCGCTGGTGGTTAATCATCATTCCGACAGTGATCGCGGCAGCACTGGCACTTCCTTCACTGCTTGATCGCGCGCCTACGTCAAACAGCTTCAGCGCGGTGATCACCTACAGCGCGGCGCAGTCATTTAGCGCGATTCCGCGTGCGGAGGGCGATTATCAAGACCTGTGGCTGTCCTCTGAATATACGGTGAATGCCTTTACCGACTGGGTAGCGGGCAGACCGTTCAAAGAGGAAGTTGCGGCAGGGTTGGCGGCGCGCGGCGTGAGCATTGATCCCGCACAGTTGGGGATCACAACAGATAACGAACGCAGCGTCGGACGAGTCTTCCTGAGCTATCCCGATGGGGAAGCGCTCGCAGAAATTGCTGCCGAAACGATCACGGTCCTTCAAACGCGCAGTCAGGTTTATTTCGCGCAGTTGGGTGGAGAACCCGCCAGCGTCACCGTTTTGGATCAAACACCTGTGACTTCTGCACCACCACCGCTGACGGATCGATTCGGTCCGTTGTTGCGGATCGGCATCGGGTTGGCTGCGGGGATCGGGTTGGCAGTGTTAGCGCACTATGTCGATCCGGCAGTGCGCCGTCGTGAAGATGTCGAAACGTTAGGCATTCCGGTTTTAACCACTATCCCACGCCGCTGAGGGCAGATGATGACCCGTCGCATCGCGCTGTTATTCGCCGCTCTTATTTTGATCGCCGTGCCTGTCGCTTTCGCGCAGGAAGCAACTCCCAATCCGCTCAAAACGGATGAACCCGAAGGTATCCCCACTCCCGAAGGCGATCTTGTCGCATACGCGATGGAGAATCTCGCGGTGTTCGTCCCGATTGGCGCGGAAATAACTTCCGAATGGACTGATGAGGCGTCAGGTCAGGTGCTGCGTGTGACTGCGACCGCCGAAGACGGATTGATCCGCTATGTGTACTTTCCGCCTTCCACTGCCACAGCGAACACCGCGCTCTACTACGCGCTTGAAGCTGAAATGCTGCAAGTTGATCTCGGCTTGACATTGACGACGTATGAACAGCTTGTGTTATACGGTCGCGAAGGTTGGCGGATCGATGGCGTGAATGCTTCTGGAGCGCTGGCACGCGGTCGGATCGGTTGGCTGCCTGACGAGGGGATTTTGATCACGATTGCGACCGCGCCAGATGAACGCCTGCTGGCGCGACACGCTGATGCGGCGGCTTATGGGCTGGCGTTTGGTTTGTATGGAACGCCACACCTGCCGATGGAATTTCCGCCGGTTCGCATGGGTGCGCCGGAACTCGTACTCAATACCCCCGTTCAAGGTTATTTGGATACAGAGAATATCGTTGATTCGTGGACGTACACTGGACGCGCTGGGGAGCGAGTCAGCTTTGCTGCCGTTGATCTTGGACGTACTTACGTCTTTGATCTGCGGCTAGATATGGCGATCCGCGTATTGAACCCGGATGGGACGGAATTCGGATACAACGACGATCAAGTGGGCACGGACTTATTTGGTGCGTATGACGCGCTCCTTGCGGATGTAACGCTCCCGGTTGATGGTGTATACACGATTCAAGTCGAGTGGGTACAGGGATCGGGTTGGTACACGCTGGGTGTGAGCGGTGAAATGACCCTGCCGCCGGAAGGCGAGTCGATCAGCGCTTTGGGATCAATCAGCAATGTTTTCACGTTTCAGCGGTGGCTGTTTCAGTTGAGCGAAGGTGATCAAGTGACAATCACAATGAACGCTGATCCGTCAGTAACGCTTGATCCTATGCTTGAACTGCTCACACCGGATGGACGCTCGCTGGCACTCAATGATGATGCGGTTGATACGACGCTGGGTTTGAACGCTCAGATCGTGGAGATTGTGATACCCGCCGACGGTGTCTACGTGATCGAAGCTGGACGCTTTGAAGGCGTCGGCGGGTATACGCTTCAGGTGGATGTGCGCTAAGGCTGTTCCTGATCGGGATTGTAGGTCGGGTCAAGTTTGGCGCGGCGGTTCTCATTACTGGAAAAGTAATAGGCTGCTGCCAAAGCGGTTGCGCTGAACAAGCCGCCGATCACAAGCCCGATCACGACCGCCCATAAGAGCGTATTTCCCTGCGCCAGCGTGAACAGCATGAAGCTGATGATGCTGATCACGACTCCGGCAGCGGCGATCAACGTTGTTGAACCGATCCGGCGGCGAACCAAGACGTACATCACAAACAAGGTGATGGCGAAAATTCCGAAGAAGATCAAGGCTGAGGTATTGGGCATTGGCGTATCCTCACAGTGTTCGCAGAACAGCGCGTACCGGCGAACCGCACACAAGATCAAGTTTAAGCGGCAGCGCGATTAACTCATAATCGCCATCCGGCACACCGCGAAGGGCGAGATTTTCTAGATTCACCATACCGTATTTTCTGAGTGCATGATGGCATGGTAGGTCTTTACTTGAAAACTCGTCAAATGACGGCGAATCCAGCCCGATCAAGACGATTCCTTGTGCCGCCCACTCCGCAATCAATTCTACGCTCATATACGGAAACTGATCAGGGAAAATGGAGTCATCCAGCGCATCACTCACGGGACTGTGAATCAGGATGCGTTCCGCCCCCGTGAAATCATATCCGGCAAAGTCATCCTTGGTCAGTGCGCCGTCATGTTTGCTCACGGTAACGACTCGCGCACGTCCTACGTACGGCTCAAGCGGCATGGCGGCGGCATATGCACCCTCTTGCTCGTAATGAAAATAGGCGTCCGCGTGCGTGCCTGTGTGCGGGCTGAGGGTGAGGGCTGTCAAGTTGACCGCCCAACCTTCCGCGATGCTGAGGGTAGGCACGATGGTAAAAGGTGTATCACCGGGCCACACAGCGATTGACGGGCGGACGGTGCGGGTAATATCGTAAATCATGCAGTACTCCTTTCTCTACGAGTGTATCGTATTTCCCTGTGCCTACAATGCGTTATACTCCGCGCTTCTTTCAATAGTGCTTGTGGAGAATTGAATACGATGACCCCGTTTTTTGATCTGTCTGGCAAAGTCGCTGTCGTTACGGGTGCGTCTCGCGGGATTGGTGAGGCGATTGCAGCCGCTTACGCGAAGGCTGGCGCAAAAGTCGTGATCAGCAGCCGAAAGCAAGAAGGCTTAGACGAAGTTGCACAGGCGATCCGCACCGATGGCGGTGAGATCACGCCGATTGTGGCACATAACGGTGACAAAGCCGCGCTGCAAGCACTCGTCAAAGCAGCAGTGGATACTTATGGGCGGTTGGATATTCTCGTCAACAATGCGGCAACCAATCCGCACTTTGGCACGCTCCTCGATGCCGAAGACAGCATGTGGCAAAAGACTATCGAAGTCAACATCATGGGAAACATTTGGCTGTGTCAAGCAGCAGTGCCGGTGATGCGCGCCAACGGCGGCGGCAAGATTATCAACGTCGCCTCTGTGAACGGAATTCGACCGGGGAACATGCAGGGCATCTACAGCATGACCAAAGCCGGGGTGATTAGTTTGACGCAAACACTGGCGATGGAACTTGCAGGCGACAACATTCAGGTCAACGCTATCGCGCCGGGTTTGATCAAGACCAAGTTTGCGCGTGCGATTTGGGAAAATGAAATGTTGTACAAGTCGATCACGGGGCGCACTCCGGCAGGGCGAATTGGTGAACCGGATGACATTGCGGGCATTGCCCTTTATCTTGGATCGCCTGCATCTGCCTACACAACCGGACAGACATTTGTGATTGATGGCGGTTTATCCGTACCGATGTTGTGACGTTTTTGCTGTTGAAAAAGTGCGTGAAATGCGCTAAGATTTAGCACACTTGTTCGCTGGAGTTGATCGTGCATTTCATCCTATATACCGAAAAAACCGTATCCGAATCGCTGCGCTCGATCACTGAGCGTCTGCAAACCAAAGGAACCGCTTCTCGTCCCGGTTTAGATGGCTGGATCGATAAGAGCGGTATGTTTTCGATCAGCGTCAGCGCCCCTGTAATCGGTAACATCCCCCGTCGCACGAACCTGCGTGGAAAGCTGGAACGCGAAAATGGGTATACGTTGGTGCGTGGTGATGTACCCAGCGGCGCGACTCCGGCGGGGATAGGGGCGATGCTCGGCGGGATGGGTTTGGTGGCGCTGATACTTCTGAACAGCGGCAACAGTCTGCTGGCGATGGCAGTTGTTCCGATTGCAGTGATTTTGTTTGTGATCATGCGCGGCGATGACAAGAACAGCGAATATTTGCTTGATGAACTCATGAAGATGCTGCGCGCCAAAGAGACGCCGCCGAAGGTCACGACAAAACGGGCAAGTGCTCCGGCGGCGGCAGTGCGCGTTCCGGCAAAGCCCACCGCAGCAAAAACGTCTACGACAGTCAAACCAACGGCTTCAAAGCCTGCCACGTCGAAAGCGCCCAAGTCCGGTGCGAGCGTATCAAAACCGGCTGCCGTGCCTGTCAGCCGTCAGCCGTAACTCAAAAACGGGTTGGATGAAAAATTCCACCCGTTTTTTGTTATAGTAGCAATCGAACGCCGATTAGATAAAAAGGATTCTTCCATGCAGCTTACGACAGATACGCTTCTGATCGAACGCCACGACGCGGTCACTGTTCTTACGATCAATCGCCCACAGGTTAAAAATGCGGTCGATGATGAAGTGATGCCCGCAATCCGTGAGGCGCTGAAGGTGGCTGAAGACGACGGAACGCGCTGTGTGGTTCTGACGGGCGCGGGAGGATCGTTCTCATCCGGCGCGGACATCAAGAAGGGGATCGAGCGCGGTTTTACCGGCGATAACACCTATCAACTGCTGACTGAGGTTTACGGACCGACGTTGAAGGCGATTCGCAGTTACCCGTATCCCGTGATCGCGGCGGTTGACGGATTCGCCGCCGGAATTGGCTGTGATATGGCGCTGGCGTGCGATATTCGGCTGGTGAGCGAACGCGGCAAATTCTCCGAGCTGTTCATCCGGGTAGGTTTGATCCCGGATGGTGGCGGTACTTATCTGCTTCCGCGTTTGGTGGGAACGGGTCGCGCGCTCGAAATGATGTTCACCGGTATGGATGTCGATGCGCAGACGGCGGTGCAGATCGGATTGGCAAACCGCGTCATGCCAACGGAAGGATTCATGGACGAGGTGCTGAAGTATGCCGCGCACATCAGCAAGCAGTCTCCGGCGGCGCTGAGATTCGGAAAACAGGCAGTGCAGCAGTCGCTCAACAGCAGCTACGATGAAGCGCTTGCGCGTGAGGCACAGTATCAACGCGAAATCCTGTTCAGCGAGGACGGCGCAGAAGGCTTCATGGCATTTGTCCAAAAGCGCGCTCCCGTCTGGAAGGGCAAGTAAGGAAACGACTTCTGCGCCGTAGAGAACACAGAAAAAAGTCTGAAGTTGGTGGTTGTTTGCTTTGTGTTCTCGGTGGTCTTTGTAGTCAACGCCTCTCACCCGTTGAGCTTCGCTAGGCGTTCGGCAGCTTGGCGAAGCATATCATCGCTTTTGCAGAAGGCGAAGCGCGCTTGAGTGCTTGCCATATGCGCATGCTGCGGGCTGTAAAATGCAGTCGGTGGGATGCAAGCGACGCCGATTTCGCTGGTGAGATGGCGCGCGAACTCAAAATCGTCGCCATCAAACACATCACTAAAATCCGCTATCGCAAAGTAAGTGCCTTCTGGTGCTTTCACTTTCATTCCGGCGGCAGTGAGTCCGTTAACCATCAGATCGCGCTTGACGGCATACATCGACTGAAATTCTTCAAAATACGTGCCGTCAAGACTGAGCGCCGCCGCTGCTGCGACCTGTGCCGGATGATTTGAGGCGAATGTGACAAATTGGTGCGCGCGGCTGACCCCGTTGACAAGGGTGGGATGCCCGTACACCCAGCCGATTTTCCATCCGGTCACGCTGTAGGTCTTTCCCAAGCTGCTGACCGTGACCGTGCGCTCAAACATGCCGGGGAGCGTTGCAATCGGGATATGCGGCTGACTGCCGAACGTGAGATGTTCATATACCTCGTCGCTGATCACGATCACATCATGTTCGATACACAAATTGGCGATCAACTGAAGCTCAGCGCGCGAGAGCACACGTCCGGTCGGGTTATGCGGCGTATTCAGGAGCAGCGCTTTGGTCTTGTCTGTGAACGCGGCGCGGAGTTCGTCGGGATCGATCGTCCATTCCGGCGGGTGCATCGGCACGAATTTGGGGATACCA
>JAPKMU010000014.1 GCA_026645745.1 Anaerolineae bacterium
CGAATCTGGGGAATGGAGACGAACTAAGCGAGTGGGGGAGAGGATGTATTCTCACGCGATTCAAAATCACCTCGCACTTTTTCGCGTTGACTCTGCGCCCGTGAATCCTCTATAATTCTGCCTAAATCTACAAAAATCTCAGTGTCAGCCGATAATTGAAGCAGAATTGAGCGCGATGAGCAGTTTACCGGACACCTCGCAGGGATTGTCTACGTCCCGAAACCTGAAAATCGGTTTGTTTCACCTTGGCAGCGGCATGGCGGATATTCTGCCCGGCGGCGTGTGGAATCGTATCATGATCAGCGATCTTGGTTTCGCCTCCACGCCGATTGCACTCCTGTTAGGGCTGCGTTACTTCCTCGCGCCGATTGGGATTTGGGCGGGGCGTCAAAGTGACCGCCGCGCGGTGTGGGGCTACCGCCGCTTGTTCTGGATTTGGCTTGGGCGCTTGATGATGGTCGCCAGCGTATTTGGCTTGGGTATCGCTACTACCAATATCGCCATGAGCGGGGCGCGCGGCGATGCGACCCTGATCCAGTGGATTGGGCTGATCGGCTCGATGCTGCTGTTCAGCTTGGGGAGCGCCCTCAGCGGCAGTACGTTCTTGGCGCTGATTTACGACCGTGCGCGTGAGGATCAGCGTGGGCGGTCGGTTGGGATCGTGTGGACTTTCTTGCTGATCGGCTACACGATTGGCGGGATTTTCTTCGGCATACTGCTTCCATCAAACCATACGCCGATGACGCTTGACAGCTTTAATCCGGCGTTGATTAACCAGCATTTTGGGCATGGGCTGATGCAGTATACGCCTGAAGTGCTGCTTAACCTGTTTCTGATCGCCGGGGGAGCGCTCGGCGGGTTGTGGTTCTTCTCGCTCGTCGGTGAAGAACGCCGCAGTTCGGGCGCGGTCACAGCGGCGGATGGCAGCGAACACAACACCTCGCTGATGGGCGACCTCAAACTCGCTTGGAAGAATCGTCAAACGCGCTTTTTCTTCTGGTATCTCGCGCTGTCGATGGCGTTCGCCTTCTCTCAAGACTCGATCCTTGAGCCGTTCGCCGGGGATGTTTTTGGGATGCCCGCCGCGACGACGAGCCGTTTCAGCGGGTACTGGGGCAGCATGGCGATCCTTGCGACGATTCTGTTCCTGATTTTGGGGCGGCGATTCAAGATATTGACGAATACGCGCATGAATTGGATCGGCGTGATCCTATTGATCGGTGGATTCGGGATTTTTTCCGCGTCAGCCCTGCTTGAAATTCGCGGATTCGTCACGCTCGGCTTGATCGTGCTTGGCTTAGGCTTAGGCGTGTGGAACGTCGGCACGCTCGGCATGATGATGGATATGAGTCCGTTCGGGCGGGCGGGAACATTTCTCGGATTTTGGACTCTGGTCGTCACGTTCGCGCGCGGCATCGGCGTGAGCGGCGGCGGCATCCTCCGCGATGTGGCGCTTGCGATCAGCGGGAATCCGCAGATTGCCTATGGGACGGTGTTCGTGGTCGGCGTGATTGGCTTGAGCGTCAGCTTGTACGCGCTGCATCATGTGAACGTGCGCCAGTTCAAAGCGGAAACCGAACGCACACCAGAAGCGGCTCAGGTGTTCGCCGCCGCCCTCGATTAACATCAAAGGACATGAACGCAAAGATCTTCTTCGCGTCTTTGCGTCTTTGCGTCCTTGCGTTGATGCTTTTCGTAGTACCGATTAACTATGCTTTTGCGTAAACGGATCATCTCTGTCAGAATAGAGGCATATGCTCGCTTCTGAAGGAGGGGTTCGCCTTGCGTAGAAACCTAGTGTTGCTCATTGTTCTGTGCATCACCCTTATTGTGATCGCCGCTCCCGCGCTGGCGCAAGATACACCAGTAGCGTCCGTCAACACGGCGTATCTGAATGTGCGTTCCGGTCCCGGTTTGGGCTACGGCTCAATTGCTACACTGCCGCGCGGTTTCGGTGTCCTCCTTCTGGGGCGTAATGCCGAATACAACTGGGTGCTGATTGGCACCACCGACGGCGTTCAGGGTTGGGTGAATGTTAACTACATCTACACCACCACCCGCATCAGCAGTCTGCCGCTTGCAGAAAGCGCGGCGGGCGAACCGATCGCCGGAACGCCGATCAACCCGGCGGCGACGATCACAGGTTATGTCGTGGCGCAGCTCTTGACCGGACCGAACGAAGCTAACCCGGTCATTACCAGCGTTCCGGCGGGGACAAATGTATCGCTCATCGGGCGCAACTTTGACTCATCGTGGGTACTGATCCGCCTCGCGGATGGGACTCAGGGTTGGGTTCCGGCTGGCGCGGTTACGGGTAACGTTCCGGTGCGCGCGCTCGGCACGACTGACGGCAGTGTGTGGGCACCGCCCCCGCCGTCGAACGTCCCCGGCACGGGCTACCAGACCTATGTCATTCAACCCGGTGATACGCTGATGGGAATCGCGCAGCACTACGGCGTGAACGTGTACACGCTCGCGGCGCTGAACGGCATCTATAACATCAACGTGATTTATTGGGGTACAACCCTGCTGATCCCGAACGCGTAAGATCAGCCAGCAGTACGCATAAACGACATTAACGCAAAGACGCGAAGACGCGAAGACGCAAAGGAAACTCGACTATCCTTGCGCCTTTGCGCCTTAGCGACTTTGCGTTATGTTTTTTTGGTTATCTCAGGAAGTCATCCTCTTTATGGCAAAAACCCTCACCGGATCGCAGATTGCACGGGCGGCGGTCGTCGTCTTGTTCGGATTTCTCGCCAGCGGCGTGCTTGGCTTGGTGCGCACCGCCGCGTATGCTGCCGCGTTTGGCACAAGCCCTGAACTTGACGCATTCCTCGCCGCACAGCGTATCCCCGAACTGCTGTTCACGCTCGTAGCGGGTGGAGCGCTCGGCTCATCGTTCATCCCGATTTTTTCGCGCTTGATGTCCGCCGATGGTGACAAGGCGTGGCGGCTTGCCAGCGCCGTGCTTTCGATTGTGCTGATCCTCAGCGCAGCCCTCGCGGTTGTGATTGCCCTGTTCGCGCCGCAGATCGTCCCATCGCTGCTCGTGCCGAATGATCCGCCAGAGATGCAGACGCTCACCGTCTCGCTGACCCAGATCATGCTGATCACGGTCGTGATCTTCAGCGTGAGCGGCTTGATGATGGGCATCTTAAACGCTCAAGGGATGTTTACGCTGTCCTCGCTGGCGGCGGCGCTGTATAACGTCGGTCAAATCGTCGGCGCGGTCATCTTCGTTCCGCTGATCGCCGCTGCAAATCCGGCGAACGCGATCTACGGGTTGGCATACGGCGCGATCCTCGGCGCGGCGCTGCATCTTGTGATTCAACTGCCGGGGCTGCGCAAAGCCGGGGCAGTCGGGCGGCTCAAATTCTTGCCCAACATCCGCGTTGAAGGCGTGCGCGATGTGCTGCTGCTGATGGGACCGCGCGTGCTTGGCTTAGGCGTGGTACAGATTAATTTTCTCGTCAATGTGGCGCTGACGAGCGGCATGATCGCGGGCAGTCGAACCGCGCTCACGATGGCATGGACGCTGATGTTCTTCGTGCTCGGCGTGATCGCGCAGAGCATCGGCACGGCGCTGTTTCCTACGCTTTCCGCGCTGGCGGCGAACAAAGACATGGACGGCTACAAGCAGCGCTTGAGCGAAGCCATGCGCGGCGTGTTATTCCTCGCATTTCCGGCGGCGGTCGGCTTGATCTTGCTCGGCGCTCCGGCGATTCGCATCCTGCTTGAATACGGGCGTTGGGACGAATCGAGCACGTCCGCGACCGCGTGGGCACTGGCGCTGTATGCCGTTGGGATCGCGGGTCACAGCCTGCTTGAAGTGCTGTCGCGCGCGTTCTATGCGCTTGCCGACACATGGACGCCCGTCGTGATCGGGATCGGATCGATTGTTGGAAATGTTATCCTCAGCCTGCTTTTGATCCGCGTGATCGGTGACCCGGACAGCCTGCAAAACGGCGCATTCGGCGGGATCGCACTCGCCAATTCGGTCGCTACGCTGATCGAAGCGGGCGTGCTGTGGATCATCCTTTCGCGGCGCGTGGGCGGCATCCGTGACGGCGTGATCCTGAGCGGCGCGGCGCGTTCGCTGGCGGCGGCGCTCGGCATGGGCGCGGTGATCTATTTCGTGTCAATGCTGCTGCGTGACAGCGGCGCACTGGTGATCACCGGGATCAGCGCGGGCGTGGGTGGGATCGCGTTCTTCGCGCTGGCGTTTCTATTTGGGATAAAAGAGGCGCGCACGATCCCTCAAGTGATGCTCCGACGTTTCCGGCGATGAGCGTTATCCCAACTATATCCCAAACTCTCCGCGTGGTGCTGGATTTTGCGGGATAAAGGGGTTGGGATATGGGATAATCCTTAATCAAACGCCGCTGACTGCACCATGTTGTAAAGAGAGGTCAAACATGGCTACAACGTCACATCGTTTCATCAATCCAGATGGACTGCCCGCGCCGAACGGCTATACCCACGTCGTTGAAGCGCGCGGCAGCCGTATGCTGTTCATCTCCGGTCAGGTGAGCATCGACTCACAGGGGAATCTCGTCGGTGCGAACGATATGCGCGCTCAAGCCGAGCAGGTATTCAAGAATCTGCGTACTGCGTTGGACGCAGACGGCGCAAGTTTCGCCGATGTCGTCAAGCTGACATTTTTTATGACGGACATTGCACAGATTCAAGCCGTGCGGAATGTCCGTGATCAGTATGTTAACATGGCGCAGCCGCCTGCAAGTTCTGCCGTCGAAGTGCGTCAGCTTGTGCGTCCGGAATACCTGCTCGAAATTGAAGCAATCGCGGTGCTGAAGGATTGACAGCGGACTCTCTAACTCAAACGTCGCCGTCAATCGCCTTGACGCGCAGTTCAGCGTTATCGAGCAGCGTTTGGCAGTGATCCGCCAAGGTGCGCCCGCGCTCGAACAGCGTCACCGACTCATCGAGCGGCAGTTCGCCCGATTCAAGCTGTTGAATAATCGCGTCTAATTCGGCGTATGCCGCTTCAAAACTGAGTTGGTTCAGGTCGCTCATTCGATTCTCGCTTTCTTTTCGCCATCATGAAATTGAATAACGACAGGTTCACCGGATGCCGCTGCGCGTGCTGACCCGATTCGCGTGCCGTCGTGAGCGCGGCGGATAATCGTGTAGCCGCGTTCTAGGATCGCCTGTGGGCTGGCGGCTTTGAGCGCGGCGGCTTTTCCGCGCAGTTCCGCGCGCCGCACCGCGATCCGTCCGGTTTGGGCGCGGCTCATGCGCGCCGTCATGCTGTCGAGCCGCTGCCGCCATTCCCGAATTTGACGGGTAGGGGAGACATTGCGCAGCGTGCGCGTGCGTTCACTTAACAGACGGGCATGGTCATCGATCACCGTCTCCATCGCGCCGATCAAGGCACGGCGGGCGCGGCTGACTTCGATTCTTAAATCTTCGATGTCCGGCGTGATGATCTCGGCGGCGGCGCTTGGCGTGGGGGCGCGTAAATCCGCCGCGAAGTCCGCGATGGTGAAGTCGGTTTCGTGCCCGACACCGCTCACGACGGGGGCACGACTGGCGGCGATTGCCCGCGCCACCCGTTCGTCGTTGAACGCCCATAAGTCTTCAATGCTGCCGCCGCCGCGACACACGAGGATCACATCAACATCGGTACGCGCATTTAGCGCCGCGAGTGCGCTCACGATGCGCGCGGGCGCTTCGAGTCCCTGTACCAGCGTGGGTGACAGCATCACCAGCGCCAGCGGATAACGCCGCCGCAGCACGTTGAGCACATCTTGAAAAGCGGCAGCATCCGCCGACGTGACCACGCCGATCACGCGCGGGAATGTCGGGAGCGGGCGCTTACGCGCTTCATCGAACAAACCTTCGGCGGCGAGTTCGGTTTTCAGGCGCTCAAACTGCGCATACAAATCACCGACGCCAACCGGACGCACCCGATCACAGTAAAGCTGGTACACGCCGCGTTCGGCGTATACTTTGATCGCCCCATGTGCCATGATTTTGTCGCCGCTCTGGGGGATAAACTGCTGGCGCTGGGCATCATTGCGGAAAAGCGCGCACGAAAGCTCCGCCGCGCTGTCCTTGAGCGTAAAATAGATGTGTCCGCTCGCCGCCCGTTTGAAGTTCGAGACTTCGCCCGTCACCCACACATCGGCAAGCTGCGGATCGGTCTGGAAAAGATCACGGATGTAAAGTGTGATGTCCGTAATCGAGAATGCGGTATCGAACACAGTGATTCCTTTGCGATAGCGTGATGAGATTATACAATTAAGCGCTCAAGAATGAGCCTTCACCAAGCGAAATTGGGGCAACCATGAGTAAAGACGAACAGCAGAAGTTCGCGCAGGAACTTGCGAACATGACTTTTAACCGTGCCAGCGGTCGGCTGCGCCGGATGGATAACAAGAATCGTATGGCGTTCTTTCGGAATGCCCAATCACCGACGACACTGCACACCCGTTACGATTTGCCGTCTCAGGGCATCACCGTTACGTTGATCGAACACATGGACGAGACGCCGAACAAGAACGGCAGAACCTTCAAACCGGAATACCATCTCGCACAAGTGATCGTCGAGTCGTTGGAGTAAGCGCATGCTTCGCACGCTTCCTGTTACACAGCGGTACACGTTTCCGACGCGGTTGGCGGCGGTTGCCATCTTCACCCTGCTCACGGTGCTCTCCGCCCGTGTGCAATTCGAGATGCTGCCCGTGCCGTTTACGCTCCAGCCGCTCGTTGTGCTGTTCGCCGGACTGGTACTCGGCGCACGCGACGGTGCGTTAAGTCAGATCGCGTATCTCTCGTTGATCGCCATCAATCTTCCAGTCGATGCGCGCGGCTTGGGTGCGGCGGCATTCGCCAGCCCAACTGCCGGATTTTTGATCGGCTTCGTCGCGGCGGCGTGGACGGCGGGATTCTTGGCGCAGCGCGGCGCGGATAAGCTGTGGGTGCGCTGGTTCGCCGGGGTCGCGGCGCTGATCGTCCTGTACGTGTTCGGGAGCGCGTGGCTGCTCGTGATCGGGCGCACACCTCAGATCATCCTTGAGAACGTGATTCTTCCGCTGTTTGGGCTGGATTTGCTCAAGGCGTTGATCGCGGCGGGTCTGGCTGAAAGCGGGCGGGCGCTGATCACACGGCTGTAACGAAAGGGTGGCGTATGCCGCCCTTTTTTGATTCTTGATGCCGCGCGAAGTCAAGTTCAGTAAAATTCTCCTACTGAGTCTATAAACGCATCATAAAAAATCTCGCGGGAACAGCAAAACAACATTACACTGTGTCTAACGGTGAATACATTGGGGGATCTATACGATGCGTTTACGTCAGGTGCTGCCTTTCATTTTCATGCTGCTTCTGCTTGCCGGAGGGGTGTACGCTCAGGAGAATCCCACCCCGGTTCCGCCGCCTTTTCCGCCTTTCTTGAATGCCGATATTCCGCTGCCCGCCGATTCCTTTGACCTGAATGCGGTGGTTCCGTGTGATTTCGCCGCGCCGACGTACTTGACGCACGGCACAGTGGTGCGTTCGACCAGCAAATACGTCAACGGTGCGGTGACAGCAGGGGCAGCGCCGAGCAATAACCAATTCGCGCTGATGATGAACCAGTACATCGCGTCGATTCTGCCGACCGCCCGCCAGTTGACGACCGCCGCCGATCCGATGCTGGATGGCACGGCGGTGGGGATCAGCGAATATTTCTGGGTCGATGGGGAGCCGATTTGTGTGCCTGATCCGCGACATGCCGATGCGATGGCGGTTTATTGGTTTGTGCATCGGCTGAATGAGGTTGACGCGACCGGGTACATCCGCGAAAGCCTTCATTGGGATGATGTGCCGTTCAGCGCGCTGACCAGCGGCGGCGGAATCGACCAGATCGCGCAGTTCCCGGATTTTACGCTCGATTCACTCTCGGTATATTTCCTTGAGCCGAGCAACATCAACCCCGACTTGTTAGGGTCGATGGAGTTGGACATCACCGCAGACCCGAATATTGTCTGCCCGGATGGCGCGCCAAGTCGTGTGGTGATGAATGAAAGCGCGGTCTTTGATCCGTCCTATGCTTTGTCAACGCAGTACGCCGCATCGATGGATGCGACATCCCCTCAGCCAGAAGATTTTGAAACGGCGCTGTCGTCATATGCTTCGCAGATTGCCTTGTATACCGAACCCGCTGTCGAACTTTATGACGGTTATGGACTGCCGCCGCTGATCCTGTTCAACCCGATCGTCGGCGGACCGGAATGCACGACCTTCCAGACCGCTGTCAATTCGGTAGGCTTTGAAGCGATCGGATGTGTGTTCGCGGATGACATTGACGCGTGCTTCGACGAGCTTGCGGGCGGCTATGTAACCCATGTGGTGACATGGTGGCAAGTGCAGGTGATCTACAAGGGCGTGGAACTCTACGGCGTGTGGGTTCCCGAAAGCTACGCCGTGTTCGCTGATGACAATCCGCAGCTTGCCATTTACTACTACTTCATGCAGCCGGTTCAACGCCCGGGTGAACAAAGCTTCTTGGTCGATACGTCGATTGGTGACTTCGGCGCGAATTACTCCGTCGAACGTGAAGTCGAATTCGTCGATGATCTTCGCGGTGCAGCGTGCGATGCCCAGTCGATTCTTCCGGCGCGGGTGGGAGAAGGCGATCTCGCCAACCCAATCGCGGAAACGCTGAATGTGCGTTCCACGCCCAACGGTGATGTGATCGGCACGATGAACGGCAGCGAAGCGATGATGATCCTCGACGGCGCGATTTGTAAAGACGGCTTCCGCTGGTGGCTCGTTCGTTCGCTGGCAAACTCCACCCTAACCGGATGGGTCGCGGAAGCGGACGCAAGCGTATATTACATTGAACCGGGGATGCCACCCGAACCGACCGCAACCCCGATGCCGATCACCGCGCCGGAAAATCCAACTCAGCCGCCGCCGCTTCCACCGCCGCCCGCTGACTCGGATGGTGACGGCGTGCCGGACAGCATCGACGTTTGCCCCGGCACCGCCCCCGGCGTTGTCGTATCGACGGATGGGAGTACCCCCGGCTGCCCGCTCCCCGGTTAACAGGTTTTGAGTCCCTGCCTCTCCATCGCAAGCGATAGAGAGGGGTTGGGGGTGAGGAGCACTACAGCAAACTAGACGTGTCGTCCACTCAACTCTCGATGAGAGGGAGGCTGGGGGAGAAAACTGTAACAAGGGGAAGAAAGCGTCAACGCAAAGGCGCGAAGGCGCAAAGATACCTCCACAAGCGGCTGTCTTTGCGGCTTCGCGTCATTGCGTTATGTTTTTTTGGATTTCATGCGTTTCCCACTGCAACACGCCCGCCTATCGCTGCGTATAAATCGTGTATGTGATGCAGCGAAAGGCAGTTCTCGTGATGCGATTTTTTGCAATCGTCGCTTTATTCGTGTTTGCAGTTCCGGTTTTTGCGCAAGATAGTTCGCCGCTGACGGAGGTCATCGAAGCGCAGATCGCCGAGAGCCGGGTACCCGGTTTAGGCGTCGCAATCATCCTCAACGGCGAAGTTATCTTGAGTCAGGGATTCGGCGTGCGTTCGCTCGAAACCCATGACCCGGTCACGGCGGATACGCTGTTCCGCATCGGTTCGACCACCAAGCCGCTCACTACGATTGGTTTGATGATGCTGGTCGAGCAGGGTTTAGTTGATCTGGATGCACCTGTTTCGGAGTATGTCCCCGAATTCACCGTGAGCGATGCGATCACCGTGCGTCATCTGCTTTCGCATACGGCGGGCATGAGCGATAACGCTGTGCCGTTCGGGCGGCTTGACCCGGATGCCCTCGCAGATTATGTTGCCAGTTTGGACCGGCGGGCGGTGTTTGCACCTCCCGGCGAAGTCCTCAGCTACTGCAACCCCTGTTTTGACACGTTAGGGCGGTTGATCGAAGTCGTGAGCGATCAACATTATGCGGAGTATATGGCTGAGGTCGTATTCCCCGCGCTCGGCATGGAGCGCAGCACGCTTCTCGCTAACGTCGCTATGACGTATCCGCTGGCGGTTGGTTATTCGCGGCAGGTCATGGCGATCAATCCGGTGCGCCCGATGCCCGATAATGTCGCAGAATATCCGGCGGGTTTCGTCTATTCGTCACCGAATGATCTGATTCAACTTGCGCAGTTTGTCATAAATAGCGGTGTGGTGGATGGTGAAGCCGTGCTGCCCGAAGCCTATGCCCGCGAGATGGCGACGCCGATCTTGCATGTGGGGACGCTGGGTTACGGCTTGGGGCTGTTTGTCGATGAATACCGGGGAACGATTGCTGTCGGTCATGGCGGCGCGATCAATGGTTATGCGTCGTATTTCAACACGCTGCCAGAATACGGGCTTGGCGTGATCGTGCTGGCGAACGGCGATTGGTTCGACCCCACGCCGATCTTCGATGCAGCGGTCGATCTGCTGCTTGATTTGCCCGCTGATGAACCCACGCCCGCTCCTGAACTCAGCGCGGAGGCGTTGGAGGCTTATACCGGAACGTTTGTTGTCACCGACGTTTACGGCGCAAGCTCTGCTACATTGGAGGTGGCAGTCGAGGACGGACAGTTGATCGCGCATGTCGCAGGTCAGCCGCCGCTTGAGCTGCGCCCGTTTGCAGAGGATGCATTTAACGTGTTTGTCGGCACGATGGACACAGGATCGCGCGCCTATTTCCAGCGCACAAGCGCGGGCGAAATTGGCTACGTTAGCATCGGATTCCGCTCAGGTCGGCGCGAGGAGTAAGATGTTTCGGGCGGCTTGTCAGCCGCCCGAAATCAACATGGGGCTAGCGGAATCGCCGCCCGAACAGCGCGATCAACAGCAGAAGCAGAAGAATCGCGCCGATAAACGACGCCAGTAAATCGTAATAGCGCAGCGTGATCCCTTCCGCCAGCGTCCCGGTCGCCTGAATGCCGAGGAGCGAGAACAAGAAATACCCCACCACCGCGCCGACGACCCCGACCGCAAGGCTGGGGAGTAAGCCACCGCGCCCACGAATGACCAAACTGGCAAAGAATCCGGCGATCAATCCGACGATCAGCATGGTGAGGATGGTACTGGGGACAATCGTGACCGTTACCGGTTGATCCATTGGCGATGGCGTTTGCAGCGGCGGCATCCAACGCAGCAAATGTTGTATCACGGGTTCAGCCTTTCTGTTGGCAAACAATCTCCAGATTAGCGTGATTGTTATCCGAGATGCACCCTACCTACAAGGGTGATGTGGTGGAAAAGCCCAACGGAAGGAAGGGCAGGCGGATCACCTGCCCTCATGTGATCAGCCGCCCGTGACCCCGCGCGCTTCTTCTTCCGTGATCGTCATGCCGAGGATGTTGAAGCCGGAATCGACGTATAAGACTTCGCCTGTGATCGATGCTCCCATATCAGAGGCGAGGAACAGCGCCGCGTTGCCCACGTCTTCGGTGGTGACGTTTTTGCGCAGCGGCGATACCGCTTCGTTGTATTTCAGCAGCGTGCGCAGCCCTGCTACCCCTGCACCCGCCAGCGTTTTGATCGGACCGGCGCTGATCGCGTTCACGCGAATGCCTTTGGGTCCTAAATCGTTCGCCAAGTAGCGGGTGATCGACTCCAGCGCGGATTTTGCAATCGCCATGACGTGATACCCCGGCACGACTTTTTCGGCGGCGTAATAAGTCATGCACAAGATCGTGCCGCCCTCGGTCATCAGCGGTTCGGCGCGTTTTGCGATTGCGATCAAGCTGTAGGCGCTGATATCGAGCGCAATTTTGAAGCCTTCGCGTGAAATATCGACGAAACGCCCGTTAAGGTCTTCGCGCGGCGCGAAGGCGATGGAATGCACCACCACATCGACACGCCCATAGCGTGCTTTGACTTTCTCAAAAATTGCATCTAAATCTTCATCTTTGGTGACATCGCATTCTTCAACGAAATCGCACCCGATTTCTTGCGCGAGCGGAAAAACACGCTTTTCTAGGATTTCGCCTGCGTAGCTCAAGGCGATGGTTGCGCCTTGCCCGTGCAGCTTCTGGGTGATCCCCCATGCAATCGAGTTCTTGTTGGCGACTCCGAAGATGAGCGCCACCTTGCCATCCATCATTCCCATCGTGTTTGTCCTCACGTGCGGTAGGTTTCTCGCACTATATAACACGCGACCCGCGCCGCCGCTACGCGATGCGCGTTGCATCCTCACAGCGGATCGCGTAACATCGAACGAAATCGAGCGGAAATTCAAATAGAGATGAGTCTGCATGTCTGAAGCAGCCGAACCAATTCATGTCCTCGTCGCGATGGATTTCAGCGATGCCATTATGGAGCGCATCCGTGATGTATCGCCGCGTTTAAAAGTCGAGCGCCATTATCCGAATGTGCCCGACCGCGCTTATGCGGAGGCTGAAATTATGTACAGTCTGCGGCATTTTCCATCGCCTACCCAGTCGCCGCGTTTGCGCTGGATTCAACTGCACACGGCAGGGGTGGATCACGCCGTCAAAGAGCCGATCATCGCGGCGGAAGATGTCGAAGTCACAACGACGAGCGGTATTCATGCCGTCGTGATGGCGGAATACTGCCTGATGATGATGACCGCCTTCAATTATCAACTGCTCACGATGCAGGATTTTCAGCGCCGCGCCGAGTGGACGCCGGAGCGTCACAAAGTATTCGCGCCGCGTGAACTGCGCGGGCAAACCGTCGGGATCGTCGGGTATGGGGCGATTGGGCGCGAATTGGCGCGCATCGCTGACGCGATGGGTATGAAAGTCTTGGCGATCAAGCGGGATGTCAAGCACCCGGCGGAGATCGACCGCTGGCGCGAAGCCGGAACGGGTGATCCCGAAGGGGAAATTCCGATGCGCCTTTACCCGCCGGAAGCGGTTGCTTCGATGGCGGCATTGTGCGATTTTTTGGTGATCGCCGCGCCGATCACCGAAAACAGCCGCCACTTGATCGATGAGGCGGTTCTCAAAGGGATGAAGAAAACGGCGGTGCTGATCAATGTGGCGCGTGGGAGCGTGATCGACGAAGCGGCGTTGATCTCAGCGCTGGCGGCGGAGCGGCTCGGCGGAGCGGGGCTGGATGTGTTTGAAGAAGAACCGCTGCCTTCGACCAGCCCGCTTTGGAATCTCGATAATGTGATCATCAGCCCGCATGTTGCCGGTCACAGCGTGCAGTATCACGAAAAGGCGGCTCAAGTATTCATCGATAACCTGACGCGATACCTCGCCAAAGAGCCGCTTCTCAACCGCTTTGAGCGCAGCCGGGGATATTAGACGCAACCTTTCGGTGATGTGGTGCGTATTAATCATTGACCATTCAAATCTTTTTGAAAGCTGAAAGGAAGCCATATGCCACGTCACCCGTATATTCAGTACGCCGCGACTCGCCTATATACGGGCGCGATCGCGTATTCACCCGACGGCAGACTGATCGGGCATGTCACCAATACGACCGGACAGTTTAACCTGTGGACGATTCCTTCAGGTGGCGGCATCCCGCGCCAATTGACCGCCTTGATGGACAGCACGGTGCGTCAATTCGCATGGTCGCCTGACGGTGAGTATCTCGTCTATCAAGCGGACGAAAACGGTGACGAATTTCACCAGTTGTATCGGCTTCCGACGCTCGGAGGGTGGGGCGAAAAGCTCACGACGAACCCGAAGGCGCAGCATCATCTAGGCAGTCATGCATTCAGCAAAGACGGGCGTTATCTAGCGTATGTCGCCAACGATGTGATCCCCGAAAATCAAGATGCAGTGATCCGCGACCTGCAAACGGGCGAACTCTCACGCCCATTCCCAAGCGGGGACGGGCTGTATGAACTCCCGATCTGGTCAAATCATGGTCGTTACATGACCGTCATCCGTGCGACCAACAATATGAACAGCGATGCACTCTTGTATGACCGTCAGACGGATGAGGTGAAGCTGGTCACACCGCATGAAGGTATGAGCAACTTCTACCCGGTTGGGTTTGCACCAGATGACAGCGGCTTTTATATGGTGACGGACTACCAGCGCGAATTCATGGGGTTGGCATTCTATACCATCGCGTCCGGCACTTGGGAATATGTCGAAAGCCCGAACCATGACATCGAAAATTATGCGCTGTCGGAAGATGGTGCGCGCTTGATCTGGGGCGTCAACGAAGGCGGACGATCCCGCCTATATGGGCGCGATCTGGTCAGCGGTTCGGCGCTCACACTGCCTGATCTGCCGCTTGGCGTGGTCAACGGCATGGCGCTTTCGCCCGATGGTCAACGGCTGGCGCTTGCGCTGGCACGCCCGACTGAAGCTTCTAACCTCTACGAGTTCTACCTTGAGACGGGTGAGCTGATCCCGCTCGGACAAAGTATGCTCGGCGGTATTGATCCGGCGACCATGATCGAGCCAGAGTTGATCGCCTATCCTACGCATGATGGGCGGCAGATTCCCGCGTGGCTGTATCGCCCGAAAGGAACGGGTAAATTCCCGGTTGTGCTGTCGATTCACGGCGGACCTGACGCGCAAGAGCGCCCCGGTTACGCTTATAACGGGCTGTACCAATACCTCCTCAGTCGGGGATTCGGCATTCTCGCGCCGAATATTCGCGGATCAACGGGTTACGGCAAGTCGTATCAACACCTGATCTACCGCGATTGGGGCGGCGCGGAACTGCGCGATATCGAACACGCCGCGCTGTATTTGCGGTCGCTGGATTGGGTCGATGCGAACCGAATCGCAGTATTTGGCGGCAGTTTTGGCGGCTTTGCCACCTTGAGCGCTGTCACACGGCTGCCGGATTATTGGGCGGTCGGCGTGGATATCGTCGGACCAGCGAACCTGATCACGTTTGTGAACAGCGTCCCGCCGCATTGGCGCTCGATGCTCGAAGTGTGGATCGGCGACGGCGAAAAAGACCGCGAGATGCTGATCGAGCGTTCACCGATCACGTATGTGCATCAGGTGAAAGTGCCGCTCCTCGTCATTCAAGGCGCGAATGATCCGCGTGTTGTTCAAGCGGAAAGCGATCAGATGGTGGAGAAGATTCGAGCGCAAGGTGGTGATGTGCGGTATTATGTCGATGAACATGAAGGGCATGGCACAACACGGCGTGAAAGTACGATCCGCTGGATGAAGATGATCGCAGACTACTTGGAAGAATACCTGTTGGATGAACCTCTAACCTGACTCGGTTTGCAACATTTTCGTCCGCTGCTCGTATTAGAAGATATACAGTCAAGCTGACAGAAAGAGGAAGGTCATGACCAAGAAGCAGGTTGTCGAGAACGACGTCGTCGAAGAAGTTACCAGCAAGGTGGCGGAAGTCAAAGAAGACTTCGAAGAGAAGTTCGAAGAGGTTGCGCCCAAAGTGAAATCACTGCTTGAGGAATTCGTCGATCATCAGAAGCGTGCGCTCGAAGAGACGGGCAAGGCGATTGAAGCGCTCCTGCCGGAAGGCTTCAAGGAGCACGGGAAGAACGCCAGCAAGGAATTCACGAAGGGCTTTAAGGTGCTGGTTGATGCGGCACAGGCTGAACTTGAAAAGGCGAGCCGCGAACTCGATAAGCAGTTCCGCGCCCGTCAGCCGCAGTCTGCTCCGCCCGCAAGCGCGGATCGTCCAGCTACGACCGGCGCGAACAAGGTGAAGGTGCAGGTCGATTAGTCGATCCCACGATTTAGCGTTAAAGTTCGGGCGTTCCGTTGACAGTCAAAACGGGACGCCCGTTTTGTTTTCAAGAGGACTCTCATGCGTGTTGTCAGCCTGTTTTTTCTCCTGTTGATGCTTCCCATCCTGCCGCCGTCGCAAACTGAAACCGAAACTCCCGCTCCCGCGTGGGGAGAGCCGCATTTCGCGCCGTATATCTACCCGTCGTATAACCTCGCGCTTTTGAACCGCACGATTGGCGTGCGCTATTTCACGCTGGCATTCGTACTCAGCGGCGGTGAATGCGTGGGCTTGTGGCAGGGGAGCGCGCAGCTTGATCAGTATTTCTTGGTGCAGGATATTCGCAATCTGCGGACGCAAGGCGGCGATGTGATCATCTCGTTTGGGGGTGCGGGCGGAGATGAACTCGCGCAGGTGTGCGACGATGTGGAAAGCCTGACCGCCGCCTACCAGCAGGTGATCGATTTGCTGGACGTGACGCACCTTGATTTTGACATCGAAGGCGATGAGATGGACGACGGCATTTCTATCGCGCGGCGGTTTGAGGCGATTGCCAACTTGCAAGCCGCAAACCCCGATGTGCACATGTCGTTTACGCTGGGGGTCATGCCGGACGGTTTGCCCCACCTTACTCAGCGATTCATTGAAAACGGAATTGTCAATTACGGCGTGCGCTTCGATTTGATTAACCTGATGACGATGGATTACGGCGGCGGCACTGCGCCCGATCAAATGGGCGAACATGCCATCAGCGCCGCCGAAGCCGCCCATGAGCAGCTTGCGGCGCTCTACCCGGACAAATCCGATGCTGAGTTGTGGGCGATGATTGGCATTACGCCGATGATCGGCTTAAACGATGTTGATCCTGAAGAATTCACGCTCGAAGATGCGGCGATGGTCACGGAGTTTGCGATTGAGCGCGGGATCGGTCGGCTGGCGATGTGGTCAATGGAGCGGGATCGGGAATGCGTGAGCGGTCAGCGCGCGGTGATGTGGAATTGCAGCGGCATCTTGCAAGAGGAGTATGCTTTCTCGCAGATTTTCAACGCGGTGACGGGGTAAACCCCAGAGGAAAGAAAAGAGTTAACGCAAAGGCGCTAGGGCGCAAAGAAGCATCTTTGCGGCTTCGCGTCTTTGCGTTATGTGGCTCACGCCTGTGTTTCGCTCGAAAACACCAGACGCAGATAGGCATAACCCGCCAGCACAAACCCCACCACACCGATAACTTGTTCGCCGCCGGTGAAAAAGACCGCTGATGTGATCAAGATGCTGCCGAACACGACCGCTTTTCCGGTTTTCTTCTGCTGGGCTTCGATGCGCTGAAGCTGGCGCTGGTATGCGCCTGTCGGTTCGACGCGCATCTTGAGCGTGCCGTTTTCTAACCGCTCAAGGATGCTGTTGGCTTTCCCGTTCGGGTTGATCGCCCGCTCGATCACCGATTGACCGAGACTGAGCAGCGCGGCGGGCGCGTTTCCGCTCAACAGATTGCCTAAAACCGGACTGCCGAATAACGTCGGCGTACTGGCGGCTGTCTGCGCGATCAACCGCTGCGTGTACGGTTGCATTTCGCTCCAAGGGTTGAAGTTCGGATCGTAGCCCGTCGCCAACCCGCTCAAAATGCCGACCGTGCGCCCCAGATAGATGAAATCCTGCGGCACTTGGAATGGCATATCGAACAGCAGGTCACTGAATTCGCTGCCCAAATCCGCCATCTTATCGAAGCTGATGCTGCTCATCTCCTGCATCGACAAGCCCCACACCTGATCAAATACGGCGCGGGTAGCTTCTTCGAGTCGCTCGGTATCCGTCCCCGGCAGCAAAAAGCCTAACTGCGCGTAGCTGTCGATCAAGCGCTTCGCGTCGCGGGTGATCACCGCTTGCAGCGTGCCGATCAAGCCGTTGACGATCTGCTGTGTCAGTGTTCCGGTCATGCCGAAGTCGATGAAGATCAAATAGAACGGTCGCCCACCGCCCGCGTCTTGCAGATGCGCGTTTTCGGCGTCTTCCGGCAGTGGGTACACGAAGATGTTGCCGGGGTGGGGGTCAGCATGGAAGAAGCGGTGTTCAAAGATTTGCTCCATGTACGTCGCCATGAGCCGCTGTGCGACGGCACGACGGTTGATCCCGGCGGCTTCGATCCCCGCGTAATCATCCAGCTTGAGCGAGGTCACATCCTCGATCACGATCACGCGCTCGGTCGTCAGTTCCGGGTAAACCGTCGGGATATACACCCCGTGATTATCCTTGAAGATCGCCGCGAACCGCGCCGCGTTTGCTGCCTCGTGCGTATAGCTGAGTTCTTCCAACAGCACGCGCCCGAATTCGCGGATCAGTGCGACGGCATCCATACGCTTACGAATGAAGCGAAAGCGCATGGCGACATGCGCGACCACATCGAGCGCCGCCAAGTCGGTATAGCAGACTTGATCAATGCCGGGGCGCTGCACCTTGACCACGACGCGATCCCCGTTGTGAAGCCGCGCCCGGTGAACTTGCCCAAGCGATGCCGCCGCGACCGGGACTTCATCAAAGCGCGAGAAGTGCTCCGGGATCGCGCCGATTTCTTCTTCGATGATCTTGCGAATCTTCTCGGTTGGCACGCTTGGCACTTCGTCGCGCAAGCTGGCAAGTTCGTCGATGATCTCCTGCGGCAGGATGTCACTCCGCGTCGAGATGAACTGACCGAGTTTGATCATCACGCCGCCGTACTGGATCGCCAGCGCACGAAAGCCCCGCGCATATTTCTTCCAGCGCGGCAGGCTCGTTCGTTCGACATACTCCGGGCGGTAGCGCGCGACCAAGATATGCCAGAAGATGATGCGGAAGAACAACAGCCCCGCGTAGATCACCAGCCGCCCAAAACGAATTTGCATGCGCAGCGAGCGCGGGTGGTGCATCACTTCATTGAGTTTGCGCAGTTCGGCGGCGCGATCCGCTTCCGCCAATCTGCCAATCGGCGGCACTGGGGCGGCGCTTCCGTTGACAGAGCTAAATCCCGCCGTCTGAAATTCAGGCTGCGATGATGGGGTGATTTTCGACGGCAATGAGTCATTCGTCGGCGTTTCGACTGCCATACTCTCAATCCAATACGTCAGCGGGGGTGTTACACCCGCGCAAATTCGATATTCAGGGTTGACCCCTCAAATTTCGCTTCCTTGATCTCCAAGTCCCAGAGCGTATGAGGAAGCACGATATTGCGACGGTATGGACCGACACGGAGTGTGAGTTCATCGCGGGAGCGGTACATGTCGAGATCGCGCTTATCCGCGAACGGGAGCGGTACGCGCAGTTTGTAATGCTCTTTTCCCAATGGCTCGATACGATGGGGATGCCCGCTGTACATCTGCTGCGCGGGACTGGTATCGCCGTAGAGCGCATTTCCTAACATCCGCAGTCGATCCAGCCCGCTGATTTCGCCGCCGAACAGCGGTGCTTTCAGAAGCGGCATATCCCCGAAGGCTTCGTCGATGTAGGCGATATTGTCCTTCTGATTTTCTTTCCACATGGCGAAGTAGGGATCAGTCACTTCGTCGGGGATGATCCGGTTGCAGATGATCGCGTCGGTCGCGTAGCCGTACAGGTTGAGATAGGTGTACGTGCGCTGCGTCTCTTTGATTACCATTTTTTCCGGGTTGACGACCAAGCGCACACTGCTGATCGACGGATCGGCAAGCAGATCGCGCACTTTGTCGAGCGTGTTAAACAGCACGTTGACTTCATCCCACGCATCCGGCTCAGGGATCGAGTCGCCGCGCCCGACGAGTTTTCCAATCGGGCGAAGAATCTTCGCCGCGCCGCGTGTGAGCGTAAGGACGCGTTCGAACCACCAGCGGGTGACATCCGGCAGCGACAGCAGACGGAGGGTTTCGGCGGTTGGGGCGGCATCGACGATCAACACGTCAAACTGTTTTTGCTCGACGTACTGGTTGATCCAGAGGAGATGCGCACCTTCTTCCAACCCCGGCAGGATCGTGACTTCTTCCGCGACGATTTCATCGACGCCCTGCTTGCTAAAGAGTGCGGTTAGGTAGCGCTGGATGCGCCCCCAATATTTATCCATCGAATAACGGGCATCGACTTCTTGCGCCCACAAATTCGGGTGAATTTCGACAGGTTCGGGACCGATCTTGGTTTCCAACGAATCGGCGAGACTATGCGCCGTATCCGTGCTGATCACGATCGTTTTGAGTCCCATTTCGGCGCAGCGGAGCGCGGTGGCAGACGAAATACTCGTCTTACCGACGCCGCCTTTGCCCGTATGAACGATGACGCGCATGGTGAGTTCCTTGGTCTGACTAACCCATTATACACAAGCGCGGCGGTGACTCCGCGTGTATTCGGTTATACGTGTGATGAGAGATTTTGTTGCGGGGTAGGGGGTTACGGCGGCGGTTCGTCGCTGAACCACGCCTGATTTTCTTCCGCATCCATCTCGATCACCTGACGATCCGGGAACATGGCGAGGATGCGCTCACGCACCGAGTCGGAGCTGTCGCCTACGTAGTTGTGTGCGACCACGATCTCGCTGTCCAGATATGGACTTGTGACCGCCATCAGCGACCCGAATGCACGCCAGCGGACGTTATCGCCGTTGATGATCACCAGCACCGGGCGATTCCCTTCGCGCCGTGCTTCGACGGCTTCAATGTGAAGGCGTTGAACATTGTTGAAGTGATACAGCGCACTGATGCGCGGCGTACTGTACGCGAAAAAGCCCCACGCCAGCGCCAGCGCTAATCCGCCGTAGACCAGCACGCGGTTGATCCGCCGCGCCAGCCATGCCAGCGGGATCGCGGATAGAATCGCTGCCGAAATCAAGCCTTCGTAGTAATAGCGCGTGCTGTAGCGCTGTGAGCCGATCCAGTACGCGATCTGCATCCCGACGACGGTCAGCATCACGGCGATTAAGAGCCATGTCCACGAATTCGCGTGTTTGCGCCAGAACAAAAGCGGCAGATTCACCCACGCCAGCCCCGCCGCCAGCCATCCCCACGCGAAACCCGGATCGCGGATCAAATCGCCGTAGTAGTAGGGTCTGTAGGTTTGATACGGCAGCGCGAACCACCCGACCAGCACCGCCGCCCACGCGAACACGAGCAAACTTTTCCAACGAAACGCGGCGATCAGCGCCAGCGGGAAAAAGACGAAGCTCAAGCCGAGCATCGGGAAATAATCGCTTTCGGTCAGCCAATGCTGCTCAACCTCCGGCGTGATCGACCCCGCCGCGAAGCCGAATAAATCCGCCGCCGTGAGCGATAGATCGAAGCGGAGATGGCGAATTCCTTTTTCGAGCGTGTGCCCGGTGCGCCCACAGCATGAGCCGAATCCAACCGTATCGTATGACCAGACATAGGTATACAGATTGTCGGTGGGATCGCCTGTCGCGGCGGTGTTGTAGATCGGGATCAGAAGCGCGATGACGCCCGCGATCACCGTGAGCAGGATTAGCGGGGCGAGGGTGTAAATAAAGCGTGAACCACTCATCCCGCCAAAGTGCTCCTCACCCCCTGACCCTCTCCAACCTTCGGTTAGAGAGGGGAGAAAAGCGGGGTTCTGATCCCCCTCTCTATCGCTTGCGATGGAGAGGGGGGCGGGGGGTGAGGAGTTTTTCCCGTTGGCAGTGGAGTGAGGCACAAGACTCCGTATCATGCGTGCGCCGCTCCACACCACGAACGGGAGCGCGACCGCCGCCGCCGTCAGTGGACGGTTGATCACCAGCAAACCGAGCGCGATTCCTGCTACCGCGCCCCATGTGATCCGCCGTTTCTCCTGTTCGATGCGCCAATAGGCGTAAATAAACAGCGCTGTAGCGAACAGCGCCGATGTATGTCCCATCAATGTCCCGTTTAGCAGGAGCGCAGCGGGCGAAAATGCCGTCAGCGCGGCGGCGATCACCCCGGTATCTTCGTTAAAGACCTCGCGCCCCAAGCGGTACACCAGCGCAACCGTGAGCATGGCGTAAAACGCATTGATCACCCACGATTCGCCCATCAACTCACCGACGGCAAGCTGCATCGACCATCCGGGGGTGTATTTGCTAAAGCGGTGTCCTTCGCTGTCCACGACGAACGGCTGCCAGAAAGCGCGGCGCGGTTCAGGCGTAGCGATGACGAGATCGCCGCGCGCGAACATGCGCGCCCCGTACAAATACGCGACCTCGTCCTCAAGATGGGGCAAACGCTCAAACACTGCACGGCTGATCAAGGCGCTCATGAAGAAGCTGAACAGCGCCAGCCCGATCACGATGATCTTGCCGAAACGAAACGGGGTAGGGGATTGAGATTGAGTCGTCATAGCCGCCGATTATAGCCAAGCCCGGCGGCTGATGACATCCACCAGTAGAGTGATCTAGCCGCTTTTTTCGGCGTTGACTGACGGCGCTTCTGCTTGTGCGATTTCCACCTTTGGCATCTCGCTGGTGGCGATCACGACCTCTGGTGGTGCGGCGCTGACTTCGCTTGTGTCGCGCTTCTCATCGAGTTTGCCGTAGGTCGAAATCGCCTTGAGAAGCTCATGTCGCATCACGGGCTTCATCAAGTAAGCGGCGCATCCGGCAGCCAAACATGCTTCCCGGTCTCCCGGCATCGTATTCGAAGTCAGCGCGATGATCGGCGTGTCCCCGAATTCGGGCAGCTTCTTCAAAAAGCGCGTCGCTTCGAGTCCGTTCATCTCTGGCATGCTGATATCCATGAAGATCAGGTCAGGATGCTCACGTTGGGCTGTTTCGACCGCCATTTGACCATTCGAGGCTTCAAGGATAGTGTGATCTTGATCGCGGAGCGCTAGGCGCACCAACATGAGATTGTTCGGGTTATCGTCGGCGAAGAGGATCTTCAAGTGTGTCATGATCTTTTTAGCTCGTGAATTGAAGTGGATAGCGGGCGAAGAAGCGGGTTCCGGCTTCTTCAGTGCTTTCAAACCAAACTTTGCCTTGCAGATAATTCTCACTCAACAGCTTGATGCTGTACGTCCCCAGTCCGCGCCCTGTGCCTTTTGTGGAGTACGACCGCTGAAATACCTGAAGCTGAACTTTGCGCGGCATAAACAGCGCGTTGTGAACTTCAAACGTCACGGTTTCCGCGTCGGCGCTGACGCGCATCGTCACCGTGTCGCCAGCGGTTGAGGCTTCCAATGCATTCTTGAGCATATTGCCGATCACCCGCGCCAGCAGCGACGGGTCAGTTGTGAAGTTGATCGGGGCGGCGGGTGCTTCGATGGTGATCGTAATGTTGGCGTCGAGCGCATACTGGCTGTATTCCGCTTTGATATCCGTCAACACGTGCGCCGCCTCCATGATTGACGGAGATAACGTGAGCCGGTTCGCTTCGGCGGCGATCAAAATACGATGGGTATCAATATCGCGGAGCATGTGGAACGCCACCACTTGAATTTGTTCCATCAATTGGGCGCGTTCTTCAACGGAAAGCGATTCCACGTTCTGAATCAGGTCAGTGTAGGACACGACGAGCGACGCGGTATTGTGAATATCATGCAAAAAGACGCGCTCCAGCACATCGCGGCGCTTCTCATCGCTGATGTCTGTGAGTGCGAAGATCGTACAGGGTTCACCATGAACGATGATTGGCTTCGCCCACACACGCAAATCGAGTGCTGTCCCTGCTCGTGTGACGATCCGGCATTCGCGTACCGCCGCTTTTCCGCTCATGGTCATCAGGATTGCTTGCGCCGCGCCGCATGTGCTGCACGCCTCAGAACCGCCGCATCCATCGTGAGTTTCAAACGCATGGCTGCATTGGAGCATTTCACCGGGGCGTAAGCCGTAAATCTGCGAGGGGGTGTCGATCTGTAAGGTGTCTAGCAGCGCTTGATTGGAATAAATCACCTGACGGTGGCGGTTTAACACAAGCACGATATTGGGAACAGCATCGAGTAGGGGTCGAAGTTCGAGCGCTGCTTGGACAGCGGGTGCTTCGACTGCGATCTGTTCCGGGGCGATTCGCTCGGCGGGTACGAAGAGTGTGATGTGATGTGTCGTCATGTTGTCAATGTTCAGCGAAAAATATACATTTTTGATGCTTGATCTTTTCCAAGCATAACTCTTTTTCGTGTTACAGACCGTTAATCTCGTCGGTTTGCGTGATATTAAACGATTCTGTAACATTATTCATACAGCGGGCTGCCCACAAGGTAGAATAAGGTTTGAGAGCCGACGTGCCGCCTGTTTTTCACCTCGCGCTGGAAAAATTGGCGCTCACCCCTTATAATCCGCCTACTTTGTAAAACCGAGTGAACATTTGCCTGCTCTTGAATGGGGCAGTACTGCGGATGAAGGGGATTTGAGCGATGAAGGTTATTCTGCTTTCGGATGTGTATAAGCATGGTGTCGCGGGTGAGATTGTCGAAGTGGCGGACGGATTCGCTCGTAACTGGTTGATCCCGAAGAGTCTCGCCGTTAAAGCATCGAAGAGTGAACTCGAAAAACTGGCGGAACTGCGTTCCCAGAGCGAAGCGCGCAAAGCGGCGCTCGAAGGTCGCTTGAACGAACTTGCCCACCAGATCAACGGCGTCGAATTGTTCTTCGGTCGCCGCGCCAGCCCGACTGGTAAGTTGTTCGGTTCGGTGACGACCACCGAAATTGCGGACGCGCTCAACAAGGCGACCGGTATTGACATCAACCGCCGTCGCATCAGCCAGATTCCGCTGCGCGAAGTCGGCACGCATGATGTTCCGGTGCGCTTGGGCAGCGAAACCTCGCCGCTCCTGAAGGTGACGATTATCCGTGAGGAAGAATTCGCGCGCTTTATGGCGGATCGTGCTGCGCGCTTGGCGGTGGCCGCCGAAGCTGGCGAAGCTGCACCTGCTGAAGCTGTCGAAGCAGCGCCGGAAGCGGACGCCGCTCCCGCTGAGTAACCACTACTGCGTCCGGGCAGGGATTACCCCTGCCCGTTTCTCCAGCCTTCCCAACCCGCCTTTGTGCTTTCGAGGGTAAACCGTCGCATGGATTTACAGGCGCTCGGTCGCTACTTGCGGCAGACGCGTGAGTCGAAAGAACTCACGCTGGAGGATGCAGAACTCGCTCTGCGTATCCGCCGCCGCATCCTCGAACAGTTTGAATTAGGCGATTTTGTAATCCCCGATTCGTCAACCGTCCAGATCACCGGATTCATCCGTAACTATGCCCGCTGGCTCGGCTTAGACGAAGCTGTAATCGTTCAATATTACGAAAGCGGACGCTACGCCGCGACCGAGCGCGAACGCCGCGCCGAACGTCGCAAGCGGGGAAAATCGCGCCGCCGTGAAAAGTCCAAAGTCGATACGCAGCCGCTCACCGCTGCCCGTTCGATCACCGATACCAAGCCGAAAATGCCGATGCCCAACCCCGTCCCGACGACGAGCTACGCGGTTCCGGTGCGTCAAGGCATGGGATTAGGTGGATTTCTGCTGCGCCTGTTGATCGGGTTGGGTTCACTGGCGGTGATCGTGTTCGTCGCCGCGCAGCTCCTCCAAGACTCGAATATCAACCCATTTTCAGACGATGGCGAAAATGGGCAAGGGGATATTCTGGCGCAGCTTCCGCCGACGCTGACGATCACGCCGATCCCGACGCGCACGGCGATTGTTTCAACGCCTGTGCCGGAAGGCTTACAGCAGATTTTTAGTGGTCAAGGGCTGCTGCTGACGATTGAGTTTCGCCAGCGGAGTTGGATGCGTTTGGCGGCGGATGGGGTCGAACGCTACGTGGGTATCGTGCGCCCCGGCACGATTGTCGAATATTCAGCACAGCAGCAGATTACGCTCACGGCGAGTAATGCCGAGGCGCTCCGTGTGATCTTCAACGGCGAGACACAGCCGACATTTGGGGATCGCGGTCAGCGGGTCGATGTGACGTTCACGACGGGCGGGATTGAGATCGTCACCGGACCCGGCTTTGAGCCGACCGCCGAATTCAGCCCGACGCCGCTGCCCACACCGACGGATCCCGCTGGAAACATCGTCGCGGCGCTAACGCCGACGAATACGCCCGGACCCAGCCCAACGCCGAGCGACACGCCGACGATCACGCTGACGCCCACGAATACGGATACGCCGACGATCACGCCGACGCCGAGCGATACCCCAACGATTACGCTGACGCCGACGATCACGCTGACGCCGAGCATCACCCCGACGATTACGCTAACGCCGACGATCACGCCGATCCCGTCCGAGACGCCGATCCCGTCACCGACAGCGATCCTGCCGCCGCGTGTCACCGTTACGGGGCAGCCGCCGCCGAAGTAGGGGCAGGCGGGCTGTAGGTGCGCCGGATCACCCGCGTGGTAGGGTTGACGAACAGATAGTAGATCGACAAGACGGCGCTCCCGATGATCACCACCAGATAAATGATCAAATTGATCCGCCAGCGATCCGGCACAGTGGATAAGTACGTCAGGAACGGTACGATCAGCGCGATGTCATACGCCAAGAATCCGAAAAGCTGACCTGCCGCGTTTGCGCGCCAAACCGGACGCAGTAACCCATACGCGAAATAGCCGCCCGCCCCTAAAAACATCCATCCGTAGACAACGGCAATCGCTGGCGTGATTGCCCAAGGAAGAATATTCGGCGTTTTGAGCACCAACGCGCCGCCCGCGATTAAGAGGGCGATCACGAAAACCGCAAAAGCGATCCGTACAAGAGTCGGCGTTGGGGTTTTGTCGTGGATGGGTGCGTTGGCGGTCTGAGCAAAAAGCCATGCGCCGATGCCAGCCATGATGACGCTGATCGCGCCAAATATCTGGAGTTCAGGTGTCGCACTGGTGATGCTTTGAAGCGCGTATGCACCTACAGGTACGAAGATCAGCACATAATCAACCGCGACCCCCGAAAAAGCGACATCCTCGCGCGAAATCAGCGCCCATAGGGTTGAGGCTGCCGCCGCGATGTAGATCGATCCAAGCACGACGAACGAATAATCGGCTGGGGGTTCAACGGCGGCGGCTTGCATTTCGTCCGCGCCTGTGTAGGATGCCGCGTCATATTCGTAACGGAAGGGCCACAACTCGATGATTGGCTGCCACCCAAACGCGAAGGCTAGCCCGACAGCAAGCTGAACCAAGCACACAAGATAGCCGAAAACTCGCAGCAGACGGCGCATCGACAAATCCCCCCATGCTCATGTACCATGATGATGTGATCTCCCGGCAAGTATAGTGAAGTTGAAATTATGCGCAACTGAGGTGCGTCTGCGGCATGACCGTGAAACGGAAAGATAAGTATTACCTGCTCAGTCTCGGCTGTTCCAAGAATACGGTGGACAGCGAAAGCATCGCCCAAGTTCTAGAAACGGGTGGGATGCGCGGCGTCGGCGACCCACGCAGCGCCGAAGTGTTGATCGTCAACACCTGCGGATTCATCAACTCTGCCAAAGAAGAATCGGTTGATGCGCTGCGCGAACTGGTCGCGGATCGCAAACCGGGTCAAATGGTGATCGCCGCCGGGTGTCTTTCGCAGCGCTACGGCGCGAATTTGGTGCAAGAAATCCCCGGCTTGGACGGCGTGATCGGCACGCGCCGCTGGATGGATATTTTCGATCTCGTGACGCGGCTGCGCGAACGTGCGCACCCTGAGCCGTTGTATCACCTGCCGGATGAAGCGCAGGTCGTCGGCTTAGATGAACGCGGCGTGCTACGTGCCAGCGTGCAAGGGGCAAGCGCATATCTCAAGATTGCGGATGGCTGCCGCCGCCCGTGCGCTTTCTGTGCGATCCCGCGCATCAAAGGAACTGCGGTCAGCCGCCCGCTTGAAAGCATCGTCCGCGAAGCCGCCGCACTGCAAGCGCGCGGCATCCAAGAATTGATCTTGATCGCGCAAGACACGACCGATTACGGGTATGACCTCGGCTTGAAAGAAGGGTTAGCCGATCTGCTCGATGCGGTGGTGTCCGCCGCGCCGGATATTCCTTGGATTCGGGTGATGTATGCCTATCCGGGTTACGTCACGCCGCGCTTGATCGAGACGATGGCGAAGCATAAGCAGATTTTGCCGTACCTCGATATTCCGCTTCAGCATGGACACCGCGATACGCTCTTACGCATGAAACGTCCCGCCAAGATCGAATGGGTGTACGAGACTTTAGCGAGTATGCGCGCCGCTATGCCTGATCTATGCGTGCGGACGACGTTCATCGTCGGCTACCCCGGCGAAACCGACGAAGAATTTGACGGGTTAAAGCGCTTCGTCACTGATCTGGAGTTTGATCGCGTCGGCGCGTTCAAATATTCGTATGAGATCGGCACACCGAGCGCGGCACTGCCGAATCAAGTTGCGGATGAAGTCAAAGAAGCGCGCTATAAGGCTTTGATGGAGCTTCAGCAGCCGATCAGCCTGAAGAAGAATCAGCAGTTCATCGGCAAGACGATTCCGGTGCTGGTCGAAGGACATGGGGAAGGCGAAGACGAAGACGGTGAATCCACCGGTGATCTGCTGTCACTGGCGCGGAGCTACCGGGATGCGCCGGAAATCGACGGGTTTGTGATCGTCGAAGGCGAGCTGCCCGTCGGTGAGATCGTACCCGTGCGCATCACGGGCGCGACTACGTATGATCTGTTCGCCGCTGTCGAAACGAACGCGCCCATCGTGATCCAGCCGGGAAAAATCTACGGCGCGGGTGATTTGGGCTGATTGAGGAAACGACGTATGGACGTTGAAGCGCTGATCGCATTTCTGGCAGAACTCAAAGCGAACAACCATAAAACATGGTTTGATCAAAACCGCGCGCGTTATGAAGGGCTGCGCGCTGACTTTCATGCCGATCTTCAGGTGATCATTGACGGATTCGCGGATTATGATCCGCCGCTGGCGGCACTCAAGCCGAAGGACTGCTCATTCCGCATCAACAAGCGTTTCCCGGATAAAGATGGTCCGTACAAGCCGCATTTCAGCGCGCACTTCACCGGGGTGGGGCGGGGTCCGTCGAATGTCGGCTATTACTTTGAAATTCCGGCAGATGGTTTAGTATGGGTCGGCGGCGGTTGGTATCAGCCCGCGCCGCCGCACCTGAAATGGATTCATACCGATATCGCGGCACATCCTGAGAAAATCACGCGTCTCATCGACGCCGCCGACCTCAAAGCCATGTTTGGCGGCTTATCCGATTTGCGCGCCAAAAAAGTGCCGAAGGACTTCCCGGCAGATCACCCTCAAGCGGAGTTACTGAAGCAAAAGGGCTTCGTCGTGATGGAGGAAAAAGACGCACACGCGATGAGCGGCACTTTAACGGAACATGTCGCCTCACGCTTCAAGGTGATCGCGCCGCTCGTCAAGTATCTGCGCACGCTCGAAGAAGCCGCACCGGAACTGGACTCAAAGCCGCGCTGAACCCACAAAAAAAGGACGGAGCAAACGCCCCGTCCTTTTTTGCTTCATCTGATTTCAGACTACGGAGCGAGCCAGTAATGATCGTAACCGTAGATGCTGACGCGTTCACTTTCGAGCGCCCAACCTACCTGACCCGCTGCTTCGCCGCTCGTGTACTGGATGTACACCCACTGGAAGCCGTTGACGCACTGTGCGGACGCGCTGCCATCCGGCGGAGCCGCAACCACGAATTCAGCAGGGGCATCGACAACTACGCCGCCCGCAGCACCCGGCGCGGTGCGCAGTGTGCTGAAGCGTTCGGCAATGCTGCCGGGCTGACCGACAGTGTTCAGTTGATTCGGCAGTGAGCCTTCGCAGCTTGGGGGCGGCGGCGGTTCGGGCGTAAACGGCTCGATCCAATACAGGTTGCTGCCATAAATGCTGCTGACTTGGCTTTCGTTTGCCCAACCCGCCAAACCCGCGTATGCGCCGGTGGTGTATTGAATATAGACATAAATCAAGTCTTCGGCGCAGCGCACGACCGATCCAGCATCCGGCGGCGTGGCAACGACAAATTCAGCGGGGCTAACCACGTAAGCAAGGACGACATCACTAGCGGGAGCGGCGCGCAGTGTGCTGAAATACT
>JAPKMU010000150.1 GCA_026645745.1 Anaerolineae bacterium
CGGGCTGAACCGACATCAGAGCTATCCGTATATCGGCATGGCGGCTCCGCGCCACTTGCAGGAACACGACGCGGAGCTGATCAAATATATGTTGAGCTGCAATATCGTGCGCACATCGCATTATCCGCAGTCGCCGCATTTTTTGAACCGCTGCGACGAGATCGGGCTGCTTGTGTTTGAGGAAATGCCGGGCTGGCATTATCTGGGCGATGAAGCGTGGAAAACCATCGCTTTGGACGAACTGCGCGCCATGATCGAACGGGATCGCCATCACCCGTCGATTATCCTGTGGGGCGTGCGCGTCAACGAGTCGCCCGACGATCACGAGTTTTATACGCAGACCAACGCACTCGCGCACCAACTTGACCCCACCCGGCAGACGGGCGGCGTGCGCGACTTCATCTCCAGTGAATTTTTGGAGGATGTGTTTACGCTCAACGATTTTCCGCCGGGGATTCAACCTCCGCGCGTGCGCCCGCATTTGATCACCGAATTCGGCGGGCATTGGTTCCCGACAAAATCATGGGATCACGAGGAACGCCGCATCGAACATGCGCTGCATCACGCGCGCAAACAAGATCAGGTGCGTGGAAATCCTGATGTCGCGGGCGGGATCGGGTGGTGCGCGTTCGACTACGCGACACACCCGGAGTTTGGGTCAGGGGATCGAATTTGTTATCACGGCGTGATGGATATGTTTCGCCTGCCCAAAATGGCAGCGTATTTCTACAGCAGCCAAAAACCCCCGGCTGAGGGGATTGTGCTGCACGCCGCAACGCACTGGACGATGGGAGATCGCAGCGGCGGGGGGAACAATCCGCTGGTAATCTTCAGCAACTGCGACGAGATTGACGTTTTTATTGGCGAAGCGTTTCAAGGGCGGTTGAAGCCCGACCGCGCCGCTTATCCACAGTTGGAACACCCGCCGTTCATCATGCGCGCCCCTGAGCCGTATAATCCTTGGGGAACTCCATTTCATGATCTGCTGGTGCGCGGCTTGATTGGCGGACAGGTCGCAGCGGAACAGCGAATTGACTCTCGCCATATTCCGCATACACTTCGGTTGATGGCGAGTCAGTCTGTTCTCACCGCTGATGGCAGCGATATGGCGCGTTTGGCAGTTCAGATCGTGGATCGCTTCGATAACGTGCTGCCCTACCAGATGCGGATCGTTCACTTAACCATGCAAGGCGATGCAGAACTGGTCGGTTCAAATCCGCTGGTTATGTTGGGCGGTCAGGGAGCGGTTTATATCCGCGCCGGACATTCGACGGGCAAACTAACCGTCACGGCAGAATGCGACGGGCTGCCTACCGCTGAGATTGCACTTGAACTGAAGCCCGCGTTCAGTATGAAATGGTAAAGATGATGTCCGTAACGCAAGAGGATGTAGCGCGCAAAGCCGGGGTATCACGCTCGGTTGTATCCTATGTATTGAATAATGGACCGCGCGCGGTATCCGAAGAAACGCGCCAACGGGTTTTGAATGCCATCAGCGAACTTGAGTATCGCCCGAACGAGTTCGCGCAGCGCTTGAAACAAGGAACAGATGCGGCGCGCGATACGATTGGTATCGTTACGGGGGGAAAAGGCTACAACCTGCTTGAACGCCCGTATTACAACATCATCCTCGCTACACTCTACGATTATGCCTACCAGCAGAATCAGCAGATTGGATTCTTGGCGTACTGGGAAGCACTGCGCGACCCGATTTTCTTCAACAAGCACATTCACGAACAAGAAGTCGACTCGCTCATTCTGATCCTGCCATCGTTGATTCCGCACGAAGACGAGCAGATGCTAAGGCAGGTGATCGCCCGTGTGCCGAGCATCGTTTGTTTGGAAGAAAGCATCTTTGACCTACCAAGCGTTCGCTTTGATCGGGCTGAAGCCGCGCGCATGGCGATGACGCACCTCATTCGCTTAGGGCATGAGCGGATTGTTTTTGTCGGACTGAATGATCAGCGTGTGACTGGGCATCGTCAAGCGCTGCTAGAACATCACCTCCCCTATGACGAATCGTTGATCTGCTTTTTAGATGCCGAACGCATTCCGATGCAGTCCGCCTATGACTTGGTCACGGGGTATATCCGCACGAAAACGCATTTCACCGCGATCTTCACGGCAACCGATGAAGCAGCGATTGGCGCGATTGCAGCGGTCAAAGATCACGGACTGCGCGTCCCTGAAGATATTGCGGTGATCTCGATTGACAACCTCGAACTTGCCAGCATGGTACGCCCCGCGCTCACCACTGTTGATATTCCAAAACAGACGTTAGCGCGTGCAGCAATTCAAGCACTGCAAACCCAAAAGGCATTTCCAGATCAAGAAAGTGTATCGATGGTGCTGCCTACCAAACTGATCATCCGTGAGTCATGCGGGGCGAATCAAACACAGCGCTCGTAGCCCTCTACGGAGTGCTTCACGGAAGGACACTTTTTCGTCACCCTCCGAATTCGGTTTACGGGACGACACTTCTCGCTTGATGTACTGCTCCTCACCCCCAGCCCCTCTCCAACCTTCGGCTAGAGAGGGGAGAAAAAAGCGATCTGCTCCCCCTCTCTATCGCTTGCGATGGCTGAGGGGGTCGGGGGGTGAGGAAAAAGTGTCGTCCACTGAACCGAATTCAGGGAGGGGCGCAAGCGCAGCCTATCCAAATGTGTCTCCCCGCACGACGAAAATCATGTGAAAGCATGACCGCTTCTACTGGCAGCCGAACGGCACGAAGCATAAGCTAAGGCTTGTACTTCTCCGTGAAGAGGAGCGATTCCCCCCATGACTCCACCCTATGGCATCGACTTAACTGCCTTTGAGCTAACCTCCCTTCAAGACTTTCTCGCGCACGGCGACTTGCTGCCGAGTCACCTCGCACTGCGTGAAGGGCTTGACCGTCACTTTGCGGTCTTGGCGAAGCAGGGAATCATGCAGGTTCAACAGCTTGTCGATGCGCTCACCACCAAAAAAGCGGTCGAGCGATTCGCCGCCCAGACGGGTATTCCGGTGGATTACTTGACGCTGCTGCGCCGCCATGTTCGCGGCTACATCCCGAATCCGATCAACTTCGCGGATATTCCCGGCATGGATGAGGACGTGTTGAAGCGGTTGACGGAAGCCGGAATCACCCACACGAAACAGCTTTTCGAGCGGGCGCGCACGCGAACGGATCGATCCGCGTTGCAAGCCCAAACCGGAATCGATGCGGCGGCGATGCGAGAGCTGATCGAACTGACCGACCTCTCGCGGATTGGTTGGGTCGGTCCGATTGGCGTGCGCTTATTTCATCAAGCGGGCGCGCACACGGCTGACATATTAGCTTCGTTTGATCCAGATACGTTTTACGCACGTATGAGTGAAGTCAACCGGGAACGCCAATACACCCGCGCGGTGATCACGCGGCGCGATGTCGGGCTGATTATCGACATCGCTAAGAAAATGCCGGACGTGATCGAGTATTGAATCAAAGCGTGATCGCCACGTTCCCTTTTTTGTGCCCTTGATCAACATAGCGGTGTGCTTCGACGATTTGATCCAGCGGATAGCACCGATCAATCACAGGCTTGAGCTTGCCCGCTTCGATCAGCGCCTTCAGTTCAAGCAGATCTTGGCGCATATTGCCCCCGTCGCTGTTACGATGAACGTTCAAATAAACGCCTCCCGGCTTGAGCGCTTGTTTGGCGCGGGCGGGCGGATACTTCGATACGGCGTCGAAAATCACATCGTAACGCTGATCCAACTGCGCGAAATCCTCTTTTGTGTAGTCGATGACCTGATCCGCGCCAAGCGAACGGATGAGTTCCAGATTCGCCGTGCTGCATACGCCTGTGACGGATGCGCCGTAGTGGTTCTTCACGATCTGCACTGCGTTCGTGCCGACCGCGCCGGACGCGCCGTAAATCAGCACGCGCTGACCGGGCTGAATATGCCCTTTTCGCAAACACCGCATCGCTGTCACCCCGCCGCCGACTGCGGCAGCCGCTTCTTCATAAGTGAGGTTCGCGGGCTTCAATGCAATCGTGCCGCTTTCCGGGAAACACTTGTATTCGGCATATCCGCCAAAATTGGAATCAAACGTGGACGCGAACACCGAATCGCCGGGCTTGAACTGCGTCACTTGGCTGCCTACGGCTTCGACCACGCCCGCCAATTCCATACCGAGTATCGAACGCTTCGGCTTGAACACGCCCAAATACAGGCGCGACGGCAGCCACATGGCAGGCGGCACGATAAACGCGCGCATCCGTGTATCGCCAATGGTGACGGTGGTCGCAACCACCTTGACCAATACTTCGCTGTCTTTCGGGGTGGGTTTGGGAAGCTCGGTGAGGTGCAAAACTTCCGGCGCACCATATTTCTCGTACACGACGGCTTTCATGAGTGATCTCCATGCGTGCTGGTTACACATCTGTACGCCGATCCATGCCGTTTTGTTGCAGTGGAGGTGACGTTCACAAGCAGCCGCTCAACGATCACGACGCCTCTATTTCGTTGGGTACAACCACATCCATAGGCGGCGCGTGATCTGCTCGCCAAAAGGGTTCAGGAGGACGCCGACATAGAATATCCGATTGAGCACACCGGGGATCACCACCGCTTTCCCCGGACGTAAGCGGTTGAGCGATTCCTTCACGACCGAATCGACAGACATCCAGAGGAAACGGGGAATACGTTCGATGCGCAAGCCAACAAATCCGGGAGTGTCGAAAATCTCGGTGTAGAATATCCCGGTCAGATGCCAAATCTGCGGGCAGCACCTCCACCTGAGTCCGGTATTGGGCTTCGAGTTCAGCTTTGAGCGCATTCAGGCGATCCGCACGACGGGCGACAAGCACCAAATCATACCCTTGAGCGGCAAGTTCACGGGCGTAACCCGCCCCAATGCCGCTGGATGCCCCAGTGATAAGCGCAAGTGGACGCATACGACCTCTGTGATAGCGCTCGTTCTATCGCTTTTGGTGGTCATGTGCCATGTCATTCAACCCCTCCCTAAATCCCTCCCCGCTGCCGCAGGGAGGGACTTCGCATGTGCGTGAATTCCCCCTCTACGAAGTGGAGGGGGCAGGGGGAGGTGAAAGAAAGCCACCAAATCTGATAGCGCGAGTGATTTCGCGGCGACGAAAACAAAAATCCCCCTCAAGCCTATCTGAGGGGGATCATGAATGATGCGGAGGTGATGCAGGATCAGCCGCAGCCGCCGCTTGCCGGACCGCGTTTGAGCGTCAAAACGACATGCGGATCGAACGTGAGTTCAAACCGATCCGCGTGCGGGGACGCCGCCGGATGCTGATCGCCGTATGCCATTGCGAAACTGTATTTGAGCGCATCCGTTCCGGTCGAGTCGATGGCGGAGACGGTTTCGGCTTCACCTTCGCCAAACGTCGCCAACCAGTTATTCACGCCGCCTTCCAAGATGTACACGTTGACGACGCTTTCCGCCACCAAATAACGCCATGCGGCGGTCGCGGCTTCTTCGTCGTTGCTCATCACAAACACGACGGCATTATCTGGCAGCGCGTGAAATTCCTCGACAATGCTGTTGAGTTCATCCATCGGCACATGACGCGCATCACGGATATGGAACAGGTTGTAATCCGCTTCACTGCGCACATCCACGAGCATCGTGACGATCTTGCGATCATTCATGTACTGAAGCACTTCGCCGGGGTGAACAAAGACCGCGCGCTCGTCCAGTTTCGGTTGATTCACCGACGCAATCGCGTTCCATTTGTCGGCATTCGTCGGCTGACCGACGATCAACACGGCGACCGCCAGCGCGATCCCGCCGCCCGCTGCGCCGTAACGCCAGCGCGGCTGCTTTTCGGTCTTTTTGCCGACATATCGCTCTGCCAGTTCCGCCCCCGCGAACGCGAGGAGCGCCATGATCATGACAGCCAGCACCACCACGCCCGTCTCTGTGTTGAACAGTTCCATCAGCGTGAAGC
Organism: Anaerolineae bacterium; assembly: GCA_026645745.1. Classification (GTDB taxonomy): domain Bacteria; phylum Chloroflexota; class Anaerolineae; order Aggregatilineales; family Phototrophicaceae; genus Flexifilum. The sequence goes on from JAPKMU010000150.1 coordinate 5,943, forward strand.
GCCCCATGTAGGTCGAATTCCACCACGTCTCAAACGTGCTGACCGTTTCGCCAAACAGGAAAATCCCGAAGAACGCGCCGAGCGCGAACACGATCCCGTCAATCTTGAGCGTCGCCGCCGAAACAAGCGATGTGCCGGGGCAGAACCCACCGAGGATAAAGCCCGCGCCCATGATCAAGCCGCCGACGATGCCGGGGATCAAATAGGTTTCGTTCACATAGACGAGGTTGTAATCGAGGATGCCTAAGCCGCTGGTCAAGAAGATCAACGCCATCGCCGTGATGATCGCCGTGAACATCACTTTGAGCACGGTCAAATCTTTGAAGTAGAACTGCGCCGCCAGCTTGCTGGATACCGCGAAGCCTGCGAGTTCAAGCACCGCGCCGAACGCGAAGCCGATAAACAAGTAGACGATGAAATACTGCGGCGAACCGAGCAGTTGAACCAAGTTCAGGGGGAAGGGTGCCATCAGGTCGCCTCCTTAGTTCCACAGTCTGCGAACAAAATAGGCGAGCATATACGCCCCGCCGAACACCGCCAGCATAAACGCCCAACTGCCAACCGAAAGCACCGCGCCGCCGCTCAAGGCCTGACCGCTGGTGCAACCGCGCGCCAACCGTGCGCCGTAGCCCATCAGCGTGCCGCCGACGAACGCCCAGAACAAGCGCGTGCGATTTGTCACCTTCGGACCTTTGACGATTTCGACTTTAACGCGTCCGTTGAGATAGCCGCTCGTGAACCCGCCAATGATCGTGCCGATGGTGACGAACACCACCCAGTTTTCGAGCGGATTGCGGTCGCCGCCTGCCATCGAGATCAAGTACGGGGTGCGGTCGATGTGCGCGGGGAACAGCGCATCTTCAAATACGACGACGAGACGGTTCATGCCGCCCGATGCGCCCAAGCCGTTGCCTGTGATGAAGAACGCGCCGAACAGAACCAGACCGAGCAGAATTCCGGCAGCGTAGGGGTGCATATACGGTCGCGCAATCCGCGCCGCTTTTGTTTTGGCGGGCACTTCCGCCTGTGGTTGAGTACTGGATAGTGTGGTCATTGATGAATCCTCTTTATTCAAGCGATTCGATTACAAAAACGTCGTACCATTCCCCGGCTTACTACTCCTCACCCCCAACCCGTCTCCAACCGTAGGGTTGACAGGTGCTCTGCTCCCCCTCTCTATCGCATGCGATGGAGAGGGGGTCGGGGGGGTGAGGAAAAAGTGTCTGCCTTCGAAGCGTGCGGGGTCAATCCCCTACGGCGGCTTCAGCGTGTCCGTCTTCGTGAGCCTCTACATCGTCGTAGCCCATCACCATCGCCTTGATGTTGGTGAGCGGCGTGTGTCCGGTGGTGGTCATGTAGACGTGTACGATTACGAACGTAACCAGCAGCCATGCGATCAACGTATGGAACGGCGCGAGGAACGGCAGACCGCCCAACGCCTCGACCATCTGCGGGAACTGCTGTGCGCCCCACATCAACACGCCAGTGATGATTTGCAGCGGCAGCAGCACGTTAAGCAGCGCGAGATAGGTCATCTGCTGGATCGGGTTCATCTTGCTGTCGCGGTCTTTCTCGAACGGGTGCGCTTCGCCCCGGAAGATGCCGCGCAGGTAATAAAGCGCCTGCTGCACCATGTTATCGAAGAAGCCGTAAGGACGTGGGATGAACTGCTTGATCTCGCCGCTCGCCAAGTGATAGAACAGCGAAAGCGCGGCATTGATCACCAGCAGGATAGCGAACAGATTGTGGAGATCGACCATCCACCCAAAGCTGAATAAGCTGAACATATCCGGCTTATGAACCACCAGCCCGGTGAACGTCAACCCGAAGATCACGAACGTTTGCAGCCAATGCCACTGACGCTCGTAAATGCTGTACATGTAGACGTGTTTGAGTTCGCCTTCGGCATGCGCGGCAGCAGCACGGCGGCGACCGGTAATCACGCGCAGGGTCGCATGTGCGATCACGCCGAGCGACGCGCCGAGCGTGATCAACACGCCGAGCGTATCGATAATCGCCACACTGTCCCGCCCGAAGATATAGAGCGTGGCGGCGGACGTCTGCGTTTCCGGCACAAAGACATAACTGCCGTTGTCGTCGCGGGTGATCGCGCCGTTCCAATCGACCGATTCATCGGAGATCAGCATCGGTGTGACGCCGCCGGGGGTGCGACCGCCTGAGGTTAACGGGAGCGCCGAGACGATGCGCGAATTTTCGCTGTGACAATCGCTGCATTCGCGGATCGCCCATTCGCCGCCGATCACGTTGTGATGGATCGCGTAGGGGATCACTTCTCCGACAATATGCGGCGACACCACGCCAAGCGCGGTCAAGCGCTCCGCGATCACGGCGATTTTCGCGTCGGTGTCCAAGACCAGTTCGGTTTGGCTCAGTACGCCATCCCCGTCGCCATCGAGCGCGGCAAGCACGTCCGCCGCATACGCATCGCCTTCGAGAACCCCCGCGCGCACGGTTTCCATTGGCACATCGGCGGCTTCTTCTCCGCTCACCCAGTACCAGACCGTGACGAGGTTATACGGCGAAAGCTGTTCTGATCCGTCCGCATCAATCTGCTGGAGCAGCACAGGTTGATACCCTGTCACCAGCGCCGTGAGCGGATCAGCCGGAATTTCCGCCAGCCCGCCGTCGATTCCCCGGAAGGTATCGACAGGCGAACCGTCAAGTGTGACGACGGTCGAATCGCGCGAGGCGAGCGCGGGTGAATACAGCGTCGGGACGTGGCAAGTCTCGCACGCCAGCGCGGACGTGTGACGATCCCAGTACGGCAGCCATGTATGACTGGTCTGGGCATCGTGGCACGATTCACACGTCCGCATCGCATCTGAACCGGACGCGAATTCATGCGAAGGACGTTCGACGTATTCGCTGATGTCGATGCGGCGCGGATCGAACACAAGGTGATCCGGCGCTGCTGCCGCGTTCGGTTCGGCATAAATCGGATTGTTGAGCGAGAAATGGCAGTCCACACAGTTTAAGACGCGTTCGGCATGAATATCCCACGCGCGCCCCAATTCACTCCGTCCGCTGATATTCGCACCGCCAGCCGCGATGCGCTGCGGGGAGATCACCTGCCCGGTGGTGAGCGTGCGCCATGCGGTGTCATCGCCAAGCGCCAGCGCCAGCGGAATCTGCGCGTCCATATGGACTTCGCCGTGACACGCGCCGCAGTGATCGCTGCGCGGGTCTTGCATGGCGGTGTAAGGCGCGTTGAGACTGCCGTCCGCGCTGAAAGCCTCGGTGTTATACGTATACACGCCGTCGGTCACGCTGACGATTCCGGTATCGACCAGCGTGGCGGTACTCGCCCACGCGGGATCGGTCGCCAGTGCGCTTAAGCGCGCTTGATTATTCGGCGCGTCAAAGTGACACAAAAAGCAGTTCATCTCGACATCGGTGCTGGCGATCTGCTCCGGCGGGAGCGCGCCCGCCGCCGTTCTGCCGCCGTCACCGTGCTGTGTGTGCGACGTGATGAAGGCGGTATCGTGGCACGCGCCGCATGTCGTCACCGTCGAAACCGGCGCGCCGCTGGTGAGCACCGGCGATCCGTCCGCGTCAAGCAGCGGATAGGCTGGATGGAACGTCGGTTCGATAGGTTCGGGTTCAGGCGTGGCTTCTTGCGCCATGATCACGCCCGCCGCTGTGAACATTACCCCCGCGAGAACAACGAGAAGGATGAGGAGTGCGGAGCGTTTCACGGTGTACGTCCTCCCCACACAATCGGATCACCCGGATAGCCGAGCGCCAGCCAATCAATGCGTCCGCCTTCACCGTGACAGCTTGTACACGTCAAGGCATTTTCGGCGGGGCGCACCATATGAGTCTGCACGTAATACATTTCAGTCGGCGCGAAGTTGTATTCACCGCTGAACGGAATCCCTGCCATATCCGCGCCTAGCTGAAGCGCTGAGGGCCAATCGAACGTCGTCCAATAGCCGTCTTCGCCGACGGTGCGCGGCGTCAAGAAGATGCGGTTGACCACATCATACGGTTGGTTGCCTTCGTGAATTTTGAAGGGGTAAAGCAAGGAAGTGAGATCATAAATATCACCGAGCGGCTGATTTAGCACCGTCGTGACGCTGGGATCCATCGGATCGCCCGTTAGATAGCGGCTGATATTCCCGTTGAACCATGCGATCTGCGGGATGTAATCGCTCGTGTAAACGAACTCACCTTTGATGCGCAGATATTCGTGAACACTTTCCTCGCGGGTCGCGTCACCTGCAACCGACCAATCCCATGAAATCTTGGTTGGGTCACGGAGCGCCGTCGCGGTGACATGACACGTTTGGCACGCCACCGTATCCAAATGCTCGGTGATGCGCTCATCTTCATGCAGCGTCGGCTCATGGCAGTCGGTACACGCGATATTATGGTCATTCACGCTGATATTCACGCCCAGCGCTTGCCCGCCGATCTGATGATCGTCGGTTTGGTGGCAGTCTACGCACAAAAAGTCGTAGCGCCCCATATGAACATCGACGCTTTCCGGCGGATAATACAGACTTTCGTCAAGGTCGCCGTGCTTGACACCGTTGCCGCCGCCGCCGTCAAAGTGACAACCGCCGCAGTTTTGACGGGTGGGTGTGCCAACGCTCCCCGCGACCATGACCAGATCGACGCCTTCCGCGACCTGACCACCCGCCGCGCGCACATAAGTTCCGCTGTTATCGTGGCATACCAGACAATCGACATTTGCCGGGTCGGTGAAATCATAGGTGTCATCCACCCAACCGTAGCCTGTATGACAGCGCGTACATGAATCGAGGTTTGCCCCGGCATACAAACAGAAATTGTTGAGCAGATTCGCTTTACCAATCTCAACCGTTTCGCCCGTTTCCGATACGGTTTGCGGTTCGCTCAACCAGCGGAAATGCGAAGTGTGCAGCATTTCTTCGCCCGCGTCCGCGTGACACGTCAAGCAGGCGCGGGTGATGTCGCTTCCAGTTTCATAAGTCCCGGTGAAAAAATGCGAATGATCCACCGGATCACGCGAACGATCGGGCACGTTTGCCCAAGGATCGGCGCTGACCACAGGCGGATCGAACGTGAATAAATAGATCGGGACGCCGATGATCAACAGGGTGATCCCCAGCCCGACCAGCCAAATATACTTCGAATCACGCATATCTTTACTCCGAAAGCAGATCGTCGTCGAGGCTGCTTGCCTGACGTGCGATCACCGTTCTCAAGATGGCACGCATCGACTCGATCACGTTGATCATCTCCGGCACAGCCAACCGGTAGATGACGCTCGTGCCTTCGCGCGTGGTTGTGACCATGCCGCTTTCGCGCAGCGTCGCCAAATGGCGCGAAACCGTCGGCTGCGGCGTAGAAAGCAGTTCCGCAATCGTATTCACACTGCACGGCGCTTCCGCCAGCAGATAAAGGATTTGAATCCGCTTGGGATCGCCGACGGCGCGGCACATTTTGGCGTGCAGCAGGGTAACTTCTTCGTTTGGTAGGACTCGCGTTGATACGTTCATTCACATATCCGAATACATGTCTTTTCACTAGCGTAATCCCGCGTGAAGGAGAGAGGGTAAGCTCAAGTGCATGAACCACTTGTGACAAATGTCACAACTTAGATCGAGGCGGGAAGCACGTTATCGCGCGCACATGACATTCCCAACATGCAGCGGAGCGCACTCCGCTCTATGCTCATCTTGGCGATCTCGCATGAAGGACACCGACTATGAATGACCAGATCGAGCAGTATTTGCCGCAGCTATTCAAGTACTTCAACCGTTTTATGATTCTGATGTGGCGGATGGGGCTGGGGCCCGTCCTCAATGCGATGCCGCCAGAGTTCGGGCGGTATATTGTCTTGCATCACACCGGGCGCAAGTCCGGCTTGAAGCGAAGCACACCTGTGAATTATGCCGAGGTGGACGGCGCGCTTTATGTGACTGCCGGGTTTGGCGCAGGTTCGCAGTGGTACAAAAACATCATGGCAAATCCGCATATCGATATTTGGATGTCGGATGGTTGGTTTGAGGCGGACGCCGAGGATGTGACCGACAGCCCAGATCGGCTGGCGCTGATGCGCGCCGTCTTGAAAGCGAGCGGATTTGCATCGAGAGCCGCCGG
>JAPKMU010000151.1 GCA_026645745.1 Anaerolineae bacterium
CTCCGTTTCGGGCGTGGGCTGCATCAGGTGTGGGGCATCTCGCCGGATCAGTGCCGCGTATTGTTCACGGTCAGCGACTCGCCCGATCAAGCGCGCATCTATTCGGCGCGGCTCGATGGCTCAGATATGCAGCCGCTCGTCCGCTGGAGCACGCCCCCCGATCAATCAAGCGAGTGGGAGCCGCAGTGGTCGCCAGACGGATCGCGCATCGCCTTCACGTTGATCGAACCGTCGGCGGGCTACGAAGCGACCAGCGGACTGCGCCACCGCATCGCGTGGGTTCCGGCGGGCGGCGGCGAACCCGCCTTTTATTCGATCACAGGCGATGAGCATACGCCGCGCTGGTCACCCGATGGCGCATGGCTCGCCTATGTGAGCTATGAAGAACGTCCGGCGGGCGCAGACCCCTACGCCACCGCCCTCCCCGATGCCCCCGTTACCGCTACAGTGCGCGAGGCTGATCTGTGGGTGGTCGGCGCGGACGGTCAGAACAAAACCCGCCGCACCGATTTCCCGATTGGCACGGTCAGTCAGCCGCGCTGGTCACCGGACGGCTTCTTGATCGGCTTCGTTTTTTCGCCGCTCCCTAATCAAGATCAGGTGTGGATGCTTGGCAGCGATCCCGGCGCGATCCCAACTCAACTGAGCTACGCCGAAGCCCTCGCGCTCGATCTCCAGTGGCAGCCGGACAGCACCGCGATGATCGCCGCCATGCGGGATTTTCGCGGCATCGCAGAAAACCGCTTATGGCGGATCGGGCTGGTCGGCGCGGCAGATCAAACGGCGGTGGAGTTGATTTCGTCGCAGTTCTCCCATTTGGATTACCCGCGTTACAGCGCCGATGGGGTGTATCTCGCGGCGCGGTCGGCATACGCCCTCGTGATCGTGAACACGACCAGCGCCGAAACCGTACTGCTCGAAGGCGATTACATGGGCAACACGCCGCCTGTGTGGATCGACGGCGAATGTTCGCTTTCACATTAAGGGTCAGATAAGTCAGCCGGGCGAAGGCTTGTGTTATACTGAGCGGCATAATGTGACGGAATGGAGAGAACCCATGAGCGAGATTATTGGCGATGGCAAGGTGGTCAGCCTTGCCTACACCCTGATGGTTGACGGCGAAGCCTTTGAAGAAGTGACCGAAGCAGACCCGGTTGAGTACCTGCACGGTAAAGAAAATATCGTTCCGGGGTTGGAAAAAGCCCTCGCAGGGCATCAGGTGGGGGATCAGCTTCAGGTCACAGTCACGCCCGATGAAGGCTACGGCGATTATGATGACACCGAAGTGATCGTCTACGATCTGGACGACCTGCCGGACGCGGATCAACTGGCGGAGGGGATGGTCATCGTCGTGGAAGCCGACGACGGTTTTCTCTCCGAAGCGGTCGTGATGGAGATGGACGACGAAACGGTGACGCTCGACTTCAATCCGCCGCTTGCAGGGAAAACCCTCACGTTTGACGTGCGCGTAATCGCCGTGCGCGACGCGGACGAAGAAGAACTTGAGCAGGGGATTCCGCACAGCCTTGAGCTTGATGATGAATACTTTGATGATGAGTTTGACGACGACGAATTCGAGGACGACGAGGAATACGACGACGAAGACGAAGCATAATGCTTTGTAGTGTGTACCCCCTCGCTCATGATTGCTTGAGCGAGGGGTAAGGACGTGTGCCAACCCTCACCGAATCGTTGACTCGATTGTGCTGACCAAGTTCTGAATTTCAGGGTTGGGCGCAAGGGTTAACGCATTTCGGTATGCCGTGATCGCATTCTCCCACTGCCCAAATTCCATATACAAGCTGCCAAGCTCGATGAAAGTTTCAGCATCGGGAGCGCTATCCGCCTGTGTGTCGAGATCCACAATCAAGTCGGCACGCTGCGGCGCGACCCAGTAGCCTTGACCATAATAGGCGTAGTCGCGGGCGAATTCTTCCCATATAGCATACCCAAACTGAAAATCCTGCGCAGCAGCATCGTAATCCCCAACCTGCAGGTAGATAGACATCTCCACAAAGAGAGCGGTCACGACGAAATCTTCTCGATGATCTCCGGTCATATAGGCTTGTGTATCCGCGAGCGCTTCGGGATAACGCTCTAGGGCAAGTAGAATCTGTGCGCGGTACAAGAGCAGTGCGGTATCCGACGAATTCACCGTGATCGCTGTGGTGTAGGTATTCAGCGCTTCCGGATACTGCCCAAGGCGACCGTAAATTCCACCAAGATTGTAGGAAGCATTGTAATCCTGCGGATCGAGCGCGAGCGCCTGTTTAAAATCGTTGATCGCGTGCTGCGTATCGCCTTGAAGGTTGAAAAATGAGCCGCGATCCGAAAAGTTCTGCGGATTCAGCGGATCAATGGCGATAGCTTGGTTGTAGTCTGCCAGCGCCAGATCATATTCGCTGAATACGAGATCATACAGGCGCGCACGTGTACGGTATGCATCTGCATAAAACGGGTCAATCTCGATGGCGAGCGCTAGATCGCTCAATGCTGCGTCGTACTCTTCCAAGTCACGGTGAAGGATCGCTCGGTTGCGCAGCGCTGTCACCATATACGGATCGACTTCGAACGCGGTGTCATAATCGGCAAAGGCATCCCGATTTTGGTTGAAATCGGAGAGCAGATTGCCGCGATTGCTGTACGGCAGCCCCCAACCGGATTCCAGAGCGATGGCTTGGTTGTAGTAATCCATCGCGTTATCGGCATCATCGGCAAAGTAATAGGCGACCGCGATTCGGTTGAGCAAACCCGCGGTGGTCACTCCGCCTTCTAGCGCTTGGAGTAAGTCGGTAATCGACTCATCGTAACGCCCGGCATCTAAGTACGCTTTGCCCCGATATTCAAACAAGCGCGCATCTTCACTGGCAAGGTCAATCGCCTGTGAGTAATCACTCACGGCATCGTCATACTGATGCAAAGAAAGAAAGACCGTGCCGCGCCGCAAATACGCATCCACTCCCGTCGAGTCTGCTTCGACGGCGGCGTTCGCATCCGCCAACATTTGATCGAGTGCATCGGCGGTGTACAGAATCAAGGTCGGCTGCGAGTCTTGATCGCCGCGCACCCACCCGTAAGCATTGTCTTCCAGATACACCCACGTTTCGCCCGGAGTATCATTGTTCACGGCGATGATGCGCGTGACGTAACCACCCCACAGCTCCGTAACCACCGTACTGCTGCTGTTTGGCTGCGTATGGACGGAAAGCACATCGGGCACGACGATTACACGATCACCGGCTGTGAGGGGCGCGTCTTGCTGGGCTTGGAGCGGAACTACAGTGACAGATGTAATGAGTAGCAGAAGCGAAAGCATCCATGTGCGCATGGTAGGATTCCTTCGATGCAGGTTTGAGTAATGCTTATAGTGTAGCGGAAATAACACTTTTTATGATTAACTGGCTGATAAAAAGAGGATTGTTCGGGCGATACAGGATCAATAGCGAGGCGAAAGCATTTCGACTATGCGGAGAAGGGGCGAGAGTTTCGCCCCTGTTTGCCGAGAAGCTTTAGCGCGACTGCATCCGAATTGCCCCGACGAGACAAATGCCAAACTTCGCAGCGCCATTTACGGATGCTGATTTGGATCATCAACGCTCAGTCCCTCTGAAATCGCCGCTTGCAGCAGTCGAGTATCAGCCGACAAAAAAGTTATCGTTTGCCCAATTGAAACAGCACGTTGGTTCACGATCATCGCCGATGCCAGTTGCACCGAGTCATAAGCACGCAAACGGTACTTCTCATGCAGATCGAGTGCCTGAGACACAATCAAGGGCGTGAGCGCCAGAATTTGATATTGTGAGCGGGCATGAAATTCAAGTTGATGACGGAATGCCTGCAAGATCGACAGCGCGATCTTACCATCATGATAATGCCGCGCTATGGCGGATATCATTTCTGCGAGGGTGATATGTGCAATAATCAGGGTATGACCGCCGCGCTGCGTTGTAATCGCGCGCACCCAGCGAGTCCCCACTTCTGGCATATACCGCTTGACTAGCGCGCTGCTGTCAGCAAAGTAACTGCTCATTTGCCTTCATGCCGCTCCTCAAGGATTATCTCAGATAAAGGGAGCAAATCTCGGAGTGCAGCATCCAGTTGAGTTTGTACACCGATTTCATCGTAAGCGCCAGTGCTCTCTGGCCGCTCATCGGCGGGCATAAGCAAATCCGAGATCACATCAGTAAGCCGAAGTGTTTCCTCAACGATTTGAATATGAACCTCCTGCCCTTCTCGAAGGTTAATCGGATCAAGCAGGCGGAGTTGACCTTCATGGTAGATCGCCCGAACAGACACCATGTTTTTTGTCCTCGTGAACCCCACTTGATCTGATTATAGCAGGCAGTTTCGTCGCTCGATTACTTCATCGACATGCGGATCGCGCCATCCAAGCGAATCACCTCACCGTTGAGCATCTCGTTTTCGATGATGTGCTGCGCCAACTGTGCATACTCCTCCGGGCGACCGAGGCGCGGCGGAAACGGCACCTGCTGACCCAAACTCACGCGCGCGGGTTCGGGGAGGGCTGCCAGAAGCGGCGTATCGAAAATTCCCGGCGCAATCGTCACCACACGAATCCCGTCGCGCGACAAATCGCGCGCAATCGGCAGCGTCATCCCGACGATTCCACCCTTGCTCGCGCTGTATGCCGCCTGCCCGATCTGCCCGTCAAACGCTGCCACGCTCGCTGTGTTCACGATCACGCCGCGTTCGCCGCCTGCATTCGGTTCATTCGCACTCATCGCCATCGCGCACAAACGGATCACATTGAACGTGCCGATCAAGTTGATTCGGATCACCGTCTCAAACACATCAAGCGGGTGCGCACCATTTTTGCTCGTCGTCTTCATCGCCATGCCAATACCCGCGCAGTTGACATCCATGTGCAGCGCTCCAAACTGCGAGACCGCCAGATTGACCGCCGCTTGTACATCCGATTCGCTGGTTACGTCGGTCTGCGCGAATGCGGCGTTCGCGCCGAGTTCTTCCGCCAGCGCTTCACCCTTCGCCGCATCTCGATCCGCGATCACAACTTTCGCGCCTGCATGGACAAACCGCCGCACGACTGCCGCGCCTAATCCGCTTGCGCCGCCGGAAACCAACGCAACTTTATTTTGCAGTTCCATCATGAATTCCTTTGTGTTAAGCAATCTTTGCCTCAGTCATGCGATCAACTATAGCGACTCGCAGCCAAACATCGCAAACCGCTGTCGAGTCGATGTTACGAAGTTTTAATTATTTCTTTAGTCTACAAATGCTCGCATAAGCTTACTATCAAAGTGTTCGATTAGGCATTGGAGATCATGATGGCGGTTCAATTTGATAAGCGTTTCGATGACGCGATCCTTGTCATTCAGTTCCTAAAGCCCTTCAACCCGGAAGTCGATTTTGCTTCGGTCAATCCTGTGATCCACGATATGGTGACGCATACCACCGGTAATCTCTATGTGATTAACGATGTGAGCAAAATCGATTTCAATTTCAGTGAATTAATCGTGGGCATGGACGCGTTCCGCCGGATGCCCAGTGGTGAACGGGTCGTGCCCATCGGCATTGGCTCAGGCGATATGCTAGAACTAGCGAAGCAGGCAGCTGCACAAGCACAGTATGGCGCACGTACAGACGCTGTTCTTTTTGCAACACTTGACGAAGCGCTGGCGTTTATCGAGGATCACAAGAAATCAGCGGAGTGACCTGACACCACACCCAGTCTATTCGTTGGGTGTGGTGTAGGCGGCTCTAAACTTCTTTGTTGCTATCTTCTATCAGATATTCGGCTGATAGCTGTTGAGCGCACGCATATACTGGGCACGTTCAAATGCGCTTGGATCAGAGGCGTTGACTTGGCTCACGCTTCCGCGCATCTGGCTGACCGAGTCGTATTCTTTTTCTTCCAACCAGCGCGTCATATCGGCTTCGAGCGTCTTGAGATAATCAATGCCGTTCTTGAGCAGCGCCGAGGTCAACTGCACCACGTTCGCGCCCGCCAAGAGGAGCTTGAGGGCGTCTTCATGCGTATGCACACCGCTCGTTGCGGCGAGTTCAGCGCGCACGCGCCCGTAGAGGATACCGATCCACGTAAGCGGCAGACGGAGCGCCTGCGGTGTGCTCAGGATCACATTTGGCGTCACGTCGAGCGTTTCAAGATCAATGTCAGGCTGGTAGAAGCGGTTGAACAGCACCAGCGCATTGACTTCGGCACGGTCGAGCTTTTGGGCGAAGTGTGCCATATTGCTGTAATACGGGCTGAGTTTGACCGCTACCGGAATCGTGACGATGCTCTTGACGGCGCGCACGATGTCCACTGTTTGCCGTTCGATCTCCTCGCCGGAAACCGTCGGGTCAGTCGGGATCGAGTAAATATTCAGTTCGATTGCGTCCGCGCCCGCCTGCTGCATCTTGTAAGCGAACGTCGTCCAACCGCCGAGCGTCGCGCCGTTCAAGCTGGCAATGATCGGAATTTCGGTTGTTTCTTTTGCCTTGCGGATCAACTCAAGATACTGATCCGGGGCAGCATGATACTGCGTCGGCTCCGGCGCGTAGGTCGTCGCTTCCGGGTGACTGTCGGCAGAGTGCGTCAGGAAATAATGCAGCAGTTCGCGTTCGCGGCGGATTTGCTCCTCAAACAGCGAAAACAGCACAACTGCGCCCGCGCCCGCGTCTTCGGCGCGTTTGATATTGTCTAGCCGCTCCCACAAGGGGGATGCGGATGCAACGAGTGGGGACTTGAGCGTTTTCCCCAGATACGTCGTGCGAAGATCAACCATGATGACTCGAATTCTCCCCGTCTATTACGTGCGATGGGTTGGCATGTGCGATGTTAACCTAAAATGCGGGACAGGGCATACCCTGTCCCGCTCGTGTTAATGACTGCCGTTCCCGCTCTTATCGTCGCCTGCTTTGCGGAAGGCGCGATTCGCAAGGTATTCGTACATAGCGTAGCGCTCACCAACGTCATCCTGCGCCAGTTCGAACAACCGCCGTGCGGTATCCGGTTGGCTCAGTTCGAGCATCTTGAAGCGGTTTTCCATGCGCAGATACTCTTTGAGCGGTAGTTTCGGCGCTTTGCTGTCCAGCGAGAGCGGATTTTCGCCCTCTTCGGCGCGTGTCGGGTTGTAGCGATACAGCAGCCATTGACCGCTGTCGACCGCCGCCTTCTGGTTCTTGAGCGCCGTCCCCATGTTGATCCCATGCGCGATGCAGTGCGAATACGCAATGATCAGTGCTGGACCATCATAGGCTTCGGCTTCGAGGAAGGCGCGGAGCGTCTGCTCGTCCTTCGCGCCGAGTGCGACGCGGGCGACGTACACATGACCGTAGAGCATCGCCATCATGCCGAGGTCTTTCTTGCCCGTGCGTTTACCACCTGCTGCGAACTTAGCGACAGCTGCCAGCGGAGTTGCCTTTGACGCCTGACCGCCTGTATTCGAGTAAACTTCGGTATCCATGACGAGAATTTTCACGTTGCGACCGCTCGCCAAGACGTGATCCAAACCGCCGTAGCCGATGTCATATGCCCAACCGTCGCCGCCGACGATCCAGACCGACTTACGCACGAGGTAATCCGCCAGCGAAAGCAAACGGCTAGCTTCGTCGCTGTCCATGCCTTCAAGGATGGTCTTCAACTGGGCGACACGCTCACGCTGTTCGTGCAGTTCTGCTTCATCGGACTGCTTCGCTTCAAGGATTGCCGTCGCAAGTTCACCGATTTGGCTGCTCAGGTTGGCGAGGAGTTCGCGGGCATAGTCGGCTTGTTTATCGACCGCCACGCGGATACCCAAACCGAATTCGGCGTTGTCTTCAAACAGCGAGTTTGCCCAAGCCGGACCGCGTCCTTCTTTGTTCTTCGCCCAAGGCGTGGTCGGCAGGTTGCCGCCGTAAATCGAGGAGCATCCGGTCGCGTTGGCGATGATCGTGCGATCCCCGAACAACTGCGAAATCATCTTGAGATACGGTGTTTCGCCGCAGCCTGCGCAAGCGCCGGGGAATTCAAACAGCGGCTGCTGCATCTGCTGTTGACGGATGCTGCTCACCTTGATGCGCGTGCGATCCGTTTCGGGCAGCGCTGTGAAGAAGTCCCAGTTCGCGCGCTCGGTGTCGCGGAGCGGCGGCTGCGGACGCATGTTGATCGCCTTAAGCGCGACAGCGGACTTGTTCTTCGCGGGGCAAACATCGACGCAGATGCCGCATCCGGTGCAGTCTTCCGGCGCAACCTGAATCGTGTATTTCATGCCAGCGAATTCGGTGTCACGAGCATCCACCGCCTTGAACGTTTCCGGCGCGCCGTTGAGTTGTTCCGCGTCATATGCCTTGATGCGGATCACGGCGTGCGGGCATACCATCGCGCATTTGCCACACTGAATACAAATTTCAGGGTCCCAGACCGGGATTTGATCGGCAAGGTTGCGCTTCTCATACTGCGATGTACCGGTTGGGTATGTGCCATCGTTGGGGAGCGCGCTCACGGGGAGCAGATCGCCGCGACGGGCAAGCATCGCGCCTTCAACATTCTTGACAAAAGCGGGTGCGTTGCTTGTGACGGGCGGCGCGAATTCGCGGACGCTGGAGACAGCGGCGGGAAGCGGCACATGGATCATATTGTCGAGCGTCATGTCGATCGCTTCGAGGTTCTTCTGAACGATTTCCGGACCCTTCTTGCCGAAGGTCTTTTCGATGCTGTGCTTGATCGCGTCAATCGCTTCTTGACGGGGCAGTACGCCGCTGATGGCGAAGAAGCACACCTGCATGACGGTGTTAATACGTCCGCCCATTCCGGCGGCTTTGGCGACCTTATCCGCGTCGATGACGTAGAAGCTCATGTTGCGGTCGATCATCGTCTGCTGCATCGCACGCGGGAGGAAATCCCATGCTGCGTCGGCAGGCTGCGATGTGTTCAGCAGGAAAACTGCACCATCCACCGCTTCGTTGAGCAAGTCGTACTTCTCAAGGAAAATATCTTGGTGGCAGGCGATGAAATTGGCGCGGTTCACCGCATAATTCGAGCGGATCGGACGCGGACCGAAGCGCAGATACGAAACGGTCATCGTGCCGGACTTCTTGCTGTCGTAGAAGAAATAGCCTTGCGCGAAGTTCGGGGTATCGTCACCGATGATCTTGATGCTGTTCTTGTTCGCGCTCACCGTACCGTCGCTGCCCAGACCGTAGAAAATGGCGCGCACGGTATCGTCGGATTCAACCGAGAAGCTGTTATCGACATCAAGGCTGGTCATGCCGAGGTCGTCGATGATGCCAACCGTGAAGTGATTCTTCGGCTTAGCGGCGGCGAGGTTGTCATAAACCGCCTTGACCATCGCAGGGGTGAATTCTTTGCTGCTCAAGCCGTAGCGTCCGCCGACGACACGCGGCATCGCTGCGCCGTTCCATGCTTCCATCAATGCAGTGACAACATCTTGATACAGCGGCTCACCGGCTGAACCGGGTTCCTTCGTGCGGTCAAGCACGGCGATTGATTTGACCGAGGATGGGAGCGCATCAACAAACAATTGGGCAGCAAACGGACGGAACAAGCGGACTTTCAACAAGCCGATTTTTTCGCCGCGCGCCATCAGATAATCAACGGTTTCATGCGCCGCATCACAGCCGCTGCCCATCATCACGATCACGCGCTCGGCATCGGGCGCGCCGTGATATTCGTAGAGCTTGTACGCGCGTCCGGTGCGGGCGGCGAAGGCATCCATCACGCCTTGCACGATTTCCGGTACGGCGTCGTAGAGCGGGTTAACCGTCTCACGCGCTTGGAAGTACACATCGGGGTTCTGCGCTGTGCCGCGCATGACCGGATGATCCGGCGACAGTGCGCGCTGGCGGTGTTCGCGGATCAACGCTTCATCAATCAGCGCCCGCAAATCGTCATTATCGAGCAGTTCGATCTTGTTAACTTCGTGCGAGGTACGGAAACCGTCAAAGAAATGAATGAACGGAATGCGCGCACGCAGCGTTGCGGAATGCGCGATCAAGGCGAAGTCGTGCGCTTCCTGTACGCTGGTGCTGGAAAGCATCGCCCAGCCGGTTTGACGGGTCGCCATCACGTCGGCATGATCACCATAGATGCTCAAGCCCTGTGCGGCAATCGCACGCGCCGCGACGTGGATCACGACAGGCGTGAGTTCGCCCGCGATTTTGTACATGTTCGGGATCATCAGGAGCAAGCCCTGTGATGCCGTAAAGGTTGTGGATAATGCTCCGGCTTGCAGCGCGCCATGAACGGCACCTGCCGCGCCGCCTTCGCTTTGCATCTCGATCACCTGTGGCACTGTCCCCCACAAGTTCGGCTGATTTAGGGATGCCCATTCGTCCGCCCATTCCCCCATCGCGGAGGACGGCGTGATCGGATAGATGGCAATCACTTCACTTAACTGGTAAGCAACGCGGGCTGTTGCCTCGTTGCCATCGATCATCGCGTTTACACGCTCACTCATCTTGTAGTTCTCCTCATTCGCCCCACTCGTCGAGAATTTCAAAGACGCGGGCGGCTTCTCCTACATCGACAACGCTCAGTGCCACTCCGGCATAGGCGACACATGAATACGCATGTCCGGCTTATGGGACGTATGTCAGTGACCTGTGCGCTGGTGCGGGGGTTCGCCCTGTTGAACAGCGACGACTCTTCCGGGTACTGCTAGGCACATACATCCCCCCCTATTTTGACACCCTCCCATTGATCATGCGGTATCGCTCTCATGATCCGTAGTGACGAGAGTCATGTGTCAGGGGTAGCAATCCGCGCAAAAGCCGCGCTGCGCCGCCCTTTTTAGGCTCAGAGCCTTTTATGGTTTGAAATATGGCTTGGGGAAAATTTGCACACGCGTGAATGCCCCCTTGACGGGACGAAACTTCTAGGTTGACGTACTGCTCCTCACCCCCATCCCCTCTCCATCGCAAGCGATAGAGAGGGGATGGGGGTGAGGAAAAAGTGTCGTCCCGTGAAACGAAGTGGCGAGGGCAGAGGGACGCGAACGAAAACCACCAAGTCCGGTAGTACGAGAAATACTAGAGGGATATTCGTGTTATTTGCCGGGCAAAGCGCTATGCGTCCGCCTTGCGCTCCCGATCTGCGCTGCTGTCGTTCACGTTCAATTCTTCACCGCGCGGTTGATCCATACGGGCAGCGTGACTCCGCTGCTCACGGGGACGATCCGCTTCGCGGCGGATTTCTTTTTTTTCGGCGGAGGGGGCGTCGTGTGCAATTCTGACATGCAAGGCTGAAAACATAATTGTCCCTCTTCTATTTACGCGAACAATCTCATTTCTTTTTCTTAAGGACGTGCCCACTGTGGCGATTTATCCGCCAATGATTCGATCAAGCGAATCGTCAGTTGAACCGCTTCATCGAGTTTGGCAGGACTGAGCCATTCGATTGTATCGTGCGGCGTGTGCATCGTCGATGTCACGGCGGTAGACGAGATGGCAAAGCTCGGCACACCGCGGGCGGCATACAGGCTGTGCGTGCTTTCGACCCAAGGATCAACGCGCTTGACGGCGGGAAACCCTTCAAGCACGTGATCAAGTGTGTCGCTCAAGTCGTCGGAATGTGCCATGACAGTGATCGAATTTGTCCCCAACATCTGCCCAATGCCGTCAAGGTTGATCGCGGCGATCACACTGCTCATATCGCGGTGCTGCTGCATGTAACGATCATAACACTGCGAAAGCGCCGTGCCGCATCCGTAATATTCTTCGTTGTTCAGTGCTGCATACTCGATCCACGTGGGAAGATAGCGCCCCAACAAACGATCACCGAGCGCAATCAGCGCCCCTGCTCCGCTGGCATTGTCCCAAGCGCCGGGGGTGTCGATCATGGTGTCAAAGTGTGCGGTGACGATGATAATATTCTTGGTTTTCCCCGGCTGGCGGGCGATGACGTGATCGCTGTATCCCCATGTGCGCGTCGAGTCAATCCGCACGGTGACTTGTGTCCCCACATGCCCCGCCAGCGCGAGCGCAAGCTCCGGCGAGATGACGGCAGATGGGATTTCGAAATCGGCGTCGGTGATCGGCTCCCATGCGGAAG
>JAPKMU010000152.1 GCA_026645745.1 Anaerolineae bacterium
CTGCGCTTTGCCGATCAATTCAGAGGGGTGATCAACGGCTTGATCCTGATGCTGGTGATCGTCTATCTACCCGGCGGGTTGGTGAATCCGGCGGGGGTGCGTAAGCTGGTGCAGCGGCTCAGGGGGCGAAACGCACCGTCAGCAGTCTCTCCTCCAAGCACCGGGGCGGAGTCGAAAGCGTGATAGAATTAGAACACGTAAAACGTGAGGAGTGAGTCATGGTTGATGCTCCGGTATTCAGCGTCAAAATGGTTGCTGATGAAGTGTTGGATTTTTTGGCTTCCTCGCCCACGTCCGATCAAATCGTCGCTTTTCGCTTTTCGCCCGCCGTCAACGACTACCTTCAGCGGCTAATGGATAAGAATTCCGCAGGGACAATCACGCCCGACGAGTTGGATGAATTCCGCGAAATTTTACGGTGGGAGCATATGGTGAATATGCTTGCCTTGAGAATACAGGTCAAACGCGCGGGCAAAGCATGACCTATATTAGCGAAAGGCTTCGCCAACAAGTCGCAGAACGCGCCGGGAACTGCTGCGAATACTGTCTATACTCTGAGGCGTTTGGCAGATCTGTTTTTCATGTTGAACACATCATTGCGGTGAAGCACAACGGCGCTACTGCCCTAGATAACCTGTGTTTAAGCTGTCCGGTCTGCAATCTCAACAAAGGGTCTGACATTTCGTCAATCGATTGGGATGCTGATCAGGCAATAGTGCGTTTGTATCATCCTCGCCGCGATGTGTGGCAGGATCACTTTCAACTCGACGGCAAGCATGTTCAAGGTATTACAGCCGTTGGGCGTGTCACCGTGTTTTTATTGCAATTTAACTGCACGATGCAGCTTGAGCGCCGCGAAGAACTGCTGAAAACGGGCGGCTATCCCTGCCGAAAGTAACGTTGCATAATGCTCAAACTCACCAATGTTTCCCGACAGTTCGGCGGACTTGCCGCCCTCGCCAATGTCACCATGACCGTGCCTGAAGGTCAAGTCACCGGCTTGATCGGTCCTAACGGCGCGGGCAAAACCACCTTGATCAACAATATCAGCGGACTCGATCACCCCACTGGCGGAACGATCCGCTTTCGGGATGCCGATATTTCGCGCCAACCGCCGCATAAGATCACCGCGTTGGGGATCGCGCGTACGTATCAAAATATCCGCTTGTTTGGCGAAATGACCGCGCTCGAAAATCTGCTGATCGGTCAGCACGGGCGCGGAAAAGCGACCATTCTGGAATCGCTCGTGTTTGCGCCGCGTTTCCGCCGCGAAGAAAAGACACTCCGCGCGCAGGCGCTTGAACTCTTGGAGCAGTTTGGGTTACAGGACGCCGCGCATACCCCAGCGGGCGCACTCCCGTATGGCGATCAGCGGCGCTTGGAGATGGCGCGGGCGATTGCGACCGATCCGCACCTGATCCTGCTCGACGAACCCACAGCGGGCATGAATCCGGTCGAGACACACCAGTTAGGCGAACAGATTCTCCGCTTGCAAGCGTCCGGGCTGACCGTCCTCGTGATCGAACACGATATGTCGCTGATCCAGCAGGTGTGCGATGAGATTTACGTTCTCAACTTCGGGCAGATCATCGCGCACGGCACGCACGACGCGATCAAGCGCGATCCACAGGTGATTCAGGCGTATCTGGGAGAGGATGCGGAAGATGGCGCTGCTTGAGGTTCACGATATTCATACCAGCTACGGCGCGATCCGCGCCCTCAACGGCATCTCGTTCACGGTCGATCACGGCGAAGTCGTCACGCTGATCGGCGCGAACGGCGCGGGCAAAAGCACCACGCTTAACACGATCAGCGGCTTGTTGAAACCAACTCAAGGGCGCGTGATCTTCGATGGGCGCGATATCACCGGATGGCGCGCGGATCGGGTGACGGCGGCGGGCTTGATCCAAGTCCCCGAAGGGCGGCAGATCATCGCCCCCATGACCGTCCTCGAAAACCTGATGATCGGAGCGCATTTACGCAAGGATACGGACGGGATCGCCCGCGATCTGGATGACATTATGGGGCGCTTCACCCGCCTTGCCGAGCGCCGCGATCAAAAAGCCGGATCACTCAGCGGCGGTGAACAACAGATGCTCGCCGTCGGGCGTGCGTTGATGGCGCGCCCGCGTCTGCTCATGCTCGATGAACCGAGTATGGGACTCGCGCCGCTGTTGGTGAACGAAGTATTTGCGATCATCGCGGCGATCAAAGCGCAAAACATCCCGATCCTGCTTGTGGAGCAGAACGCACGCAAAGCGCTTCAGATTGCGAACACTGCCCACGTCCTCGAACGCGGTGTGATCGTGCAGTCGGATCAAGCGGCGCGCTTACGTGAAGACCCCTCGGTGATCCTCGCTTACCTCGGCTGAATGCCGGAAGAATTGCACGGCGTACCATAACGGAATATTCGTGCAATTCTTCACATGTTGGTAAAAACAAATCGTCTTACGCTGAAGTTATATTTCTTATACTTTTCTTTTGTGGGAGCAATCACATGACTGCCTCGCAAGCTGCTTCCTCACTTGCAACACCGTCAACGAAAATTGCACAGGCTGATACTGCCGCTCGAACCGGAGACGAACGCGAAAATCGGGTTGGGGTGATCCTCGGCATTGGTTTGGGTGGGGTATTGGTATTAAGCACATCGCTGCTATTCATTGTGATCGTGCGGCAGAACAATGGCTATTGGCAGCCAACTCTCAAAATCATTGATGAGTTTCTCTTGCTTATCCTACTGCCGCTGTTTATATGCATGGTCGCAGCCTTTCCCGCACTCATGGTTCTTCATTACCGCAATTACGGTTTTCGGCGCGTGCAAAGACAGCTAGACGATACCCTGAATCGCATTTATGGCAGAACCCGAAGCGAATTTGATCGTGAGAGAAACGGCGCGCGCTTTTGGCTTCCGATCGTGATCAATTTCTTTTTGCTGATATTTCTATTTGGTATCGTGATGGCTCCCGAAGCAGCAGAGGGATTGGGGCAGCAGCTCATCGGCACTCGTTTTGTCAATAATTATCCGATCATCGATGTCGGCGCGTATTTCGATTACATCGTCGAACATGCGTCCATGATTACATGGTGTTTTTTGGGGGCATACTTCTATATTTTGACGGTTTTGGTGCGCCGCTGGATGCGCAGTGATCTATCGCCGGGGCTGATCTGGAAGCTAAACGTCCGGCTCATGATCGCCTTCGTGATGGAACTCTTGTGGGGTCAAGGCGAGGTTGACGCTGCTGATCCGCTTTTGGTCACGACTTCGCAAACAGCATTGACGGCAGTCGCATTCTTCGTGGGGATTGTCCCCAGCGACCTATTCCGCTGGCTTCAAGTGAAGTTAGGCGCACTCTTAGGAAGACTGACCAACGTTGCCGACTCGGATGCGTTGGAGAAGCAGATCGACGGTATCAACTTCTGGCAGATGGATCGCTTGATCGAAGAGGGGATCGAAAGCGTCGAGGACTTGGCGATGGTGGATATTCCGCGATTGCTCTCCGGCACCCGTTTTGACGCGCCGCATGTGATGTACTGGATCGATCAAGCACTGCTCGTTCACAGTGTCGGCGGTGACATCGACAAGTTCAAAACCGCCTACATACGCACCGCGACGGATTTCCTTGACTGCTATGCGCCCACTGAAGGTGCAGCACTGCCCGTTGATCTGCCCGCCGGTCACTTGAACAATCTCAGAACGGCGCTGGAAAACAGCCCGAATATCATTTATGTGCGCAACTACTGGGACTCGTTCAAGTCGGAGCGCGTATCGCTGCCTGAACCTGATCCGTCGCCGAGCATTTAGTTCTGTTGTCGTCATCTATCTATTGAGCAAACTGCCCGGCTCCTCACCCCCTGCCCCTCTCCAACCTTCGGCTAGAGAGGGGGGAAAACAAGTGATCTGCTCCCCCTCTCTATCGCTTGCGATGGAGAGGGGTCGGGGCGTGAGGACGTTCTACTCAAACGTTGAGCGTGAGAACGGCAGACCCATCACATCCCCGTCCACACTCAAAATCGCCGTTGATCCCCAAACCGTACTGCCGTCCGGCAGCAGCAGTTGAATCCAATCGCCTGCTCGGTTGCGCCCGACCGCGGTGTACTGCTCACCCTGCTGCGCCACGACAACCATGCTGTATCCCTGAGCCGGACCGAAGCGCAGATTTGCCCCGCCCGCATACGTAATCGTCGCGGTGAGCGGAGAGGCGAGATCAAACACCAGTTGGTAACCGTCCGCCCAGCGCGGCACAAGGTTCACGAAAGTTTTCCCCGGCTTAAACGCCAGCACATTCCCATTCAAGTCCGTATAGCTGAGAGGATCGAATTCACCGGCGCGATGCCACTGCCCCTCGATCAACATGCCATCGCGCAGCAGGAATACGCGCCCACTGCCGAGCAGATCGACCGTAAAGGCGTAATTCGGCGGACCCCAATAACCTTCTGAGACAAACGGCTGCTCGACATGATTCGCTTCCAAAATCAGCACGTTGTCCGCGCTGATCTGCGTTTGGGTGAGCGCATCCATATGCACCAGACCATCTTGTTCGCGTAGATAATGCCCGTCTTGATAAATCCAGTCGATCACGGTGCGCGTGTACTCGACTCGCACCGCGTTTGTTGGCGTGCCCGTCCCCGGACTTGCCGCGCTGAATGCCATCCCGTAGAGCGACTCGAATGTGGTATCACGCCCCATTTCGACCGCGAGATCGCGCGCCCCCGCCGTATCCGCGAAGAGCGTATGCTCATAGGCAACGCCTTCGGCGGGGAAGCGGCACAGCGGCGGACACGGACCGCCCCGGCTGATCGAGCGTGAGGTCGCTACCGCATCGGCGCGTAAGCGATCCAGTGTGCCCTGTGCCATGCCGGAGCAGAGGAATAAAGATCGATAGATGCGCGCCAGTTCAAAGTCGAGTAAGCGGCAGCTTCGCACGGGACCAATATGATCGTAGTCCGCGCTCAAGAAGATCGCCGCAAAGCGCGTGACTCCGCCCGCGAGCAGAACTTCCCACACCATATCGGCATCGTTTAGACCAGACTGCGGACGAATCTCCGGCGGGTGATTGTCGATTTTGACGATCAGCGGACGGCGCAGCAGCAGATCAGGATTTTCCGTAGGCAGTCCGGTCAGCGGATTGATCCCCGCCGGATAGTGATCCGGTCCGATGATCTCCTGAGCGCGTGCCGGACTCAGCGTGGTGACAAGCAGCACGAACATCACAACTAACAGGGTGTTTGCGGCTTTCATTCTTCACCTGATGATCTAGATAAACAGCGTCAATTTCTGAAAATCGCGCTTGAGCGTCTCGCGCTGAGTCGCGCTGTACAGCACGACCGCCGGATGATACAGCGGCAGCAGATGAATCGCGCCGTAGGGCGCGGTTGCGCGCAGCGGACGACCATGCAGATCGCTGATCTTGCCGCCTTGTTCCGGGAGGTTATATTTCTTGAGCAGGTAAGACATCGCAAACCGCCCCAATGCGACGATCACCCCCGGCTGAATGATCTCGATGATGCGATCCACATACGGCGCATAAAACGCGAGTTCTTCCGGTAGGGGATCACGTTTTTCCGGCGGGCGATCAAGCAGCAGATTGGTCACGAAAATATCCTGCCGCTTCAAGTTGATCGTCGCCAGCATTTCGTCCAGCACCTCCCCGGAGGGACCGACGAACGGCACACCTTTTTCGGCTTCATTTTTCCCCGGTGATTCCCCGATAAGGACGATATTCGCATCCGGGTTGCCTTCACCGATGACAGGGAAGTACCGCATTTTCTGACGGAACTCGAACAGCGGCGATTCCGACGCATCGATCAACTGCGCCCGCAGTGCCTTGAGCGCTGCCTCTTTTTGCAGATACGTCTCGGCATCGGTGCGCGGCTTACGTTTGGTTTGACTGGGCATTGCTTCACGGATGGCGACGATCAGCTTTTGTGCGTCCTGCGCGAAGCGCGTATGGGTGAGTTCCGTCGCCTGCCGCCGCGTGAGCGGACGCAGTTCTTCCGGCAGGTGATCGGGATGCGGCATGGCTGCCCGCCCCACCAATACCGGGAAAATCTTCTTGTTCAGCTTCAGCGCAGCGGTGATCTCAACACGCACAAAATCATCCCATAAATCAAGCCGCCTACGCCCCGCCTCATCAGCGGCGGTCAGCCAATGGGGTCCGATCATGATTAGGAACACATCACAGGCGGCGACCGCTTTTTCTATCGTGTCGATGAAGTCCTCGCCGGGTTTGATGCTCTCAATATCCATAAAGATATCATCAGGCTGGAAGTGCTGTGCGAGATGATCCATCAAGCGCCCGACATGCCCTTCGGAGTCCACGCGGCGGTAATTAATAAAGATTCGGCTCATGGCGATCTCCTGAATACCTGACGTATTTTAACGCACCTCAAAGCGAAAAACTGTGTATGCTGTGACGAGTATCACAATGCACTGAGAGGCGCTTGATGACGCTCAATCTGCCCGCGTGGGAACCTTTCAGCAGTGCCAAGAATCTGCTGATTGCCGGAATGGGCGGCGGCTTTGATGTTTTTTGCGGGTTACCCATTTACTTTGCACTCAAAAAACGTGGGATTCATGTCCATCTCGCCAATTACAGTTTTACGGATACGACACGGATCAAATCTGGCTACCGGTTAAGCGAAAACCTTGTCGGCGTCACCGCCGATGAGCAGGCTGAATTTGTCTACGCGCCGGAGCTTTATCTTGCGCAGTGGTTTTATCAACAGGGCGAAAATGTGCCGATCTGGGCGTTTCAGAAAACGGGCGCGCGTCCGCTGCTCGATGCGTACCGCGCACTGGTTGATCACCTAAAGATTGACACAATCCTGCTGGTGGATGGCGGGGTAGACAGCCTTTTACGCGGGGATGAACCCGCGCTGGGGACGATTGTCGAGGACACCATTTCGCTGGCGGCGGTGAATGAACTTGAAGGCGTGGAGCATAAAAGCGTTGTCTGTTCTGCGTTTGGCGCAGAGCAGGATATTCTGTACGCCAACGTGCTCGAAAACATGGCAGCGCTGACGCGGTTCGGCGCGTTCAAAGGCGCGTGTGCGCTTGCACCGCATATGCCGGAATACATGCGTTATGAAGAAGCGGTGATGTACACGCAGTCGCAGCCGGGGCAGGACGCGAGTGTGATCAATTCGTCGGTGGTGTCGGCTGTGCGTGGTGAGTTCGGCAATTATCACCTGACGGAGAAAACACGCGGATCGGTTCTGCAAATTTCGCCGCTGATGACGCTGTACTGGTTTTTTGATCTCGCCACAATCGCAGACCGCAGCTTGATCTATGAAGAAATCGTCGATACGGATACTGTCTACGACGGATTCACGGCGATTGCGCGTTTTCTGCGGCAGATGCCGCGTCGTCATGCCCGCCGCTTGAATTTATGAGCGGCCCAGCATGGCGCGCACGGCGTCAACGATGGCGATCACATTCGGTAGGGGGCGCGACCACAGCGTTGGCACATGCAGTTTGAGTCCGGGAAGGGCGGGCGAAAGATAACCCCCGTCCTGCTCTAACGTTTGCAGTGCATACACCCCTTGATCAGTGCGGCGGTGGAACAGTGCTTGTTCGCGGATCGGGTCGATGATCCAGTATTCCCCGACTCCGCCCGCTTCATACTCGATCAGCTTATCGCCGTAATCGCGTGCGGCGCTTTCTTGCGAAACGATTTCGATCACGACGTCTGCTGCGCCGTCCATATAAGTCGGTGTGAGTTCCGCCGGGTTTGTGTTCAGCACGACGAACAAATCCGGTTCGCGCCGCCGCTGTGTTTCGAGCGGCACACGCATGACAAACGGTTGTGTGATTACGGTTCCGATTGGCTTCAGCGCTAAATACGCGCTGAGAAGATTCAAGAGATAGTGTTCAAGCTGAAAGTGGACGATGTGCTGTGGAGACACGTTGATCACATATCCTTCGATGTATTCACAGAAGTTCTGAGCGTAGCGCTCCATGTACTCATCGACTGCGACACCGCGCGCGACGATTTCACCGCTGGGGACTGACCACTCTTGCGGCTGTGGAACACTGTCATATGAGCTGACTCCGAGGGGAAGGTCAGGATAAACCGGCAGCACCCGGCTGACCATACTTTCCTTGTCTGCCACAGGTTGACCTTTCACACTACTTTTTCGATCTCGTCGAGGTGTTCGCGGCGGTGATTCGCCCGCGAAAGATTAAACGGCTGACCGACCGCTAACATCTTCGTGACGAGTGCTTCGGGCATCCCCGCCACGCGCCGATCGGCTTCTTCCGCCATTTTCAAGGCGAGATCGGCGGCGGCACGCGGCGCAAGCGCAAGGCAGAGCGGCTTTGCCGAATCATTGATTTCGTCTACGAGTGCGCGATTTATCACAGCGGCGGTGGGTTCTGTGCCGCTTTCCCACAAATCAAGCAGATGAATCACACGCGCATCCCAAAATGCCAGATGCGCCAGCACGCCCGAAACCGTCCAACCGCCGGGCATCGGGCGGCTGAGTTCTTCGACGCTCAAGCGGTTGATCAATGATTTCAACCGCTCCCGTTCAAGCTCATTTTCTGCGAGATAAACGCGATCCATGCGGTTAAATCCTCTTAATCAGACACTTGATTCCAGTATACGCCCGATCAACCGCGCTTGATTCCCTTTGCGCGCAGCAAGCCGCGATACACGCCATCAAGATCGCGCACCAACCGATCAATCCCGTAGCGGTCGAGCATGAGCGCTTGCGTCTGTGTGATTTGCTCTGCGCCCGGCGGCGCAGTGATCAGCGTGAACATCGCATCAGCGAGCGCATCCCCGTCTCCGCTGGGGACGAGCATGCCCAATTGACCTTGATCAAGTAAATCCGGCACGCCGCCGACCGCCGTCGAGACTACGGGAACGCCCGCCGCCAGCGCTTCGATCACCGTAACGGGTGTGCCTTCGTTGACGCTGGAGATCGCCAGCGCATCGAGCGCGGCATAAACAGGCGCGGTATCTTCAATCCAGCCGGTGATCGTCACGCAGTCGCGCAGCCCAAGCGCGTCGATCCGCGCTTCGATTTCGGCGCGCAGTTCGCCGTCACCAACGAGCACGAAGCGCGCACCCGGCAGTCGTTCGTGAAGTTTAGCGGCGGCGCTCAAGAACAGCGCATGATTTTTGACCGGAACAAGCCGCCCGATCAAGCCGATCAGCGGCGCATCGGCTGGGATGCCGTATTTTTCGCGGAATGTGCCCGATTTGCGCGGCAGCTTGGTGAACGGCTCAAGATCAAAGCCGAGCGGCAGCACCGTAATTCGTGACCGGCGCGTGATCTTGAACTCGTCCGCGAGTTCGCGCCGCAGTCCTTCTGTTAACGTGATCACGGTATCGCTCACACGGGCGGCGATCCGCTCCAGTAGGATGAATAAGCGCGTCGTCGTTTCGTTGAAGTATCCCCGGAAGACATGCCCATGAAACGTATGGACGATCACCGGAACACCCGCCAGTTTTGCCGCCAACCGCCCGACAAAACCCGCCTTCGCGGTATGGGTATGCACGATGTCCGGCTTGATTTCGCGGATGATGCGGTAGAGTTTCCAGATCGTCAACAAGTCGCGCACGGGGCTGATCTCGCGCCCCAGCTCCGGCATGATGCGCGGCTCAACATCGTTCTGGGCGGCGTAATACGTCATGTCGCCTTCGGTTTCGCCAATCGTGCCGCATAAGAGGATGCTCTCATAATCCGGCGGCGCGAGTTTTTTTGTTAACAGGGTGACATGGATCGCGGGTCCACCGATGTTTAAGCGAGCGATGATCCGCAGAATACGGATCGGTTGAGTACTAGACATAAGGTTTTCCGCCTATACGGGCGCTGAAAAGCGCCGCTGATGTGCGCCGAAATCGGGTGGATCGATGAACAACCGATGCCACCATTCCAGAGTGAGCAGCGTCCACAAACGCCCTGCGTGATCGCGCCGCCCTTCGGCATGTTCGTCGATCAAGCGGCGGACGGCTGGCATGTGGAGCAGCCCGCGCGCGCGCGCCTCAGGACTGAGCAGGGTATCACGGACAAGAGTCGCATCGCGCCGCAGCCAAGCGCCCAAAGGCACACCGAAACCATGTTTGGGGCGCGTGATGATCGAATCCGGCAGGATGCCGCGCGCCGCTTCTTTCAGGATAAACTTAGTAATTCTACCGCGTAACTTGAGATTTTCGGGGATTTGCGCCGCGAGTTCAACCAGCACGTGATCGAGAAAGGGCGCGCGTCCTTCGAGACTCGCCGCCATCGCCGAGCGATCCGTCTTGATCAGCAAATCATCTGGTAGATACGTGCGCATATTCCCCATGAGCAGATCAGATAGTCTGCCGCCGTGAAGCGAATGCGGCGCAAACAGCCGCCATGCCGGATCGTGGGTAGGGTGATAACGTTCGGCGTTCAGGAGCGATTTTACCGCGCCAAAATCAAAAATGCGGACGAAATCAAGATACGCCTGATCGGGTGGGAGCGACGCCGCGCGCACAAAACGCCGACCGCGCTTGAGCAGATTATAGTAGCTCGTGCCTTCGGGAAGACGCGTTAACACGCGATCCGCCGCGCGCCACACCGCCGCCGGGACGAACTCTAGGCGCGCCGCCAAACCCGCCGCATAAAATCGTTCGTAGCCCGCGAACAACTCATCGCCGCCGTCACCCGTCAGCGCAACAGTGACATGTTCGCGCGTGAGTTGGCTCACTAAAAATGTCGGGATCGCGCTGCTATCCGCAAACGGCTGATCATGATGCCAGACGAGTTTAGGCAGCAGGTTAAGCGCGTCCGCTTTGACCGTGAACGGCGTGTGATCCGTCCCTAAGTGCTGCGCGACTTGCGCGGCGTAGGGCGTTTCGTCAAAGCTGTCGTCGCCTTCAAAACCGATGCTGAATGTCTTGACCGTTCCGGCGTGGCGCTTCATCAGCGCCGCGATCAGCGAACTATCCAAGCCTCCGCTCAAGAATGCACCGAGCGGCACATCGCTGATCAACGCCTGTGTGACGGATTCTTCAAGCGCGGCGCGGAGGCGCTCCACCCATGACGCGACCGATGAATCGGCTTCGGGGTGTGCTTCTGCCGGATAAGGCGGCTCCCAGTAGCGGCGGATCGATTCTTCGCCGTCGCGGAGCAGAAGCATTTCACCCGGCTGAAGCGCACGAATAAACGTAAATGCGGTTTCGGGTGCGGGAAAATACCCCATGCTCAAATACGTGGGCAGCATGTCGATGTCGCGCTCAAAGCGGGAGCGGCGCGGGACGCGGGGGTGCATCAACAGCGCTTTGATCTCACTGGCGAACGCGAACATTTGATGATCGTGGTAGAAGTAAAACGGCTTTTCGCCCATGCGGTCACGCGCGGCGAACAGCGTGCGCGTTTGATTGTCCCATAAGGCGAAGGCGAACATCCCGCGCAGATAATCGAGCATCGCCGCGCCTTCCGCCCGGTAAAGCTCGATGATCGTTTCAGCGTCGCTGCCGGAGCGCCATTTCACATCACGCAGCGACGGGACTTGTGCGCGTAAGCTCCGGTGATTATAAATTTCGCCGTTGTATGCCAGCACATAGCGCCCATCATGCGAGGTCATGGGCAGCGCCCCTGCCGGAGATAAGTCGAGGATCGCCAAGCGGCGGTTGCCGAGCGCCGCCGCCCCGTTCACGATTACCGCGCCCTGATCGGGTCCGCGATGGGTGATCGCCGTCAGCATCGGCTCGACTTCATCCGCCGCCGCGTTACGTCCGTCTAGATAGATGATGCCCGCAATCCCGCACATAGAAAACCCTTAACACATCAACGCCAAGGCGCGAAGTCGCAAAGCCGCAAAGAAGAACAGGAGGCACAGAAATCTTAGCGCCCTTGCGTCTTAGCGTCTTTGCGTTAACGCTTTTTCGTATAACCTGTAAATCGCGTCAATCATGCCCGCCGCGCCGAAAACATCACGCACACGCGCCGCCCCCGCCGATCC
>JAPKMU010000153.1 GCA_026645745.1 Anaerolineae bacterium
TGAGGGCGGCTTGCAGCACCCGGTCAATCGTGTTTTCAACATCTTTGACACCGACGACGGTACCAGCGGGACCCAACACACCAATCACCAACATACCGCCGTGACTGTTTGCCATCGCGGTCAAGGTGCTGGCGATATGATCAATGGGTGCGTTGTCGCTCAACCAATCCAGATGGGCGCTTCGCCCGGCTTTGAGAGTCTGGGCTAATTCGGCTGGAAAGTCGGTCATTATCCCTTCTCATCGCGCTCCTTGTCGCGCTCGTCGCGTTCACGGCGAATTTTGTCGCGCCTAAGTTCACCCTGCGGCGGTTCACACAAGACATGCTGGATCACTTGCTCCATCGATTCGACGAAGTCGATCTGCATATCTGCGAGGGCTTCCTTCGGGATTTCCTCAAGGTCTTTTTCGTTGCCTTTGGGTAGAAGTACCTTAAAGACACGTGCACGCCGCGCAGCGAGTACCTTTTCCTTAATGCCGCCAACGGGCAAAATCTTCCCGCGCAGCGTGACTTCACCCGTCATGGCGTATTCATGCCGGAGCGGACGCTCGGTGAATGCGGAGATCATCGCCATCGCCAGTGTGATTCCGGCGGATGGTCCGTCCTTCGGGACAGCGCCTTCTGGGATATGAACATGCACATCGAAGTCTTCAAAGTCGTCGTGTGGGATGTCCAGTCCTTCGGCGATTGACCGCAGATAACTCATGGCGGCTTGTGCCGATTCTTGCATCACATCACCGAGCGAACCCGTCATCATAAGCGTGCCCTTACCGGGCAGCACTTGGACTTCGATGGTTAGGACATCGCCGCCGTAGGGTGTCCATGCTAACCCTGTGGCGACACCGACTGCATCCGTGTCATTCGCGCGCATTTCGTCAAACGGCGGCACGCCGAGGAATTGACGAACTAATTTCGCTGTTACGCGGCGGGGAATCTTCTTCTCTTCCGCAACCAAGCGCGTGATCTTTCGGCAAACGTTGGCGATCTCGCGGTTGAGATTACGAACCCCTGCTTCATAAGTGTATTCGCGGATTACGGTTTGCAGCGCCGCCGTTTCAAACTGAAGCGGGAGATGTTCCAGCCCATGTTCTTCCAGTTGGCGCGGGATCAAGAACTGCCGTGCGATGGCGATCTTCTCTTCTTCGGTATATCCATTAAGCTCGATCACCTCAAGGCGATCCAGAAGCGCGGGCGGCAGTGGATCGAGTTCGTTTGCGGTTGTGATGAAGAACACCTTCGAGAGATCATAAGGCACGTCGAGATAGTGATCGCTGAACGCGTGATTTTGCTCAGGATCGAGTATCTCCAGCAGTGCCGCCGCCGGATCGCCGCGAAAATCGGCACCCAGTTTATCGATTTCGTCCAGTACAAACACCGGGTTCACAGTTCCTGCACGGCGCATAGTCTGAATTACACGACCGGGCAGCGCTCCGATATACGTTCGGCGATGCCCGCGAATTTCAGCCTCATCGCGCACGCCGCCCAAACTCACACGCACAAAGCTGCGCCCCAAAGCTGCGGCGATGCTCTTGCCTAGCGATGTTTTGCCGACGCCGGGCGGTCCAACGAAGCACAAAATTGGGCTGGCGGAGCGTTTTGGCGTTTCTGGTTCGGCTTCAGGCGTTTCGCCATCCGGTTTCGGCGGTGGCACACGGCTGGCAAGCACCTTACGCACGGCGATGTATTCAAGAATGCGCTCTTTGACTCGTGGCAGCCCGTAATGTTCACGGTCGAGAATTTCCTGAGCGCGCTGCAAGTCAAGCTGATCAGCGCTCTGTTTCGCCCAAGGCAGCGACGTGATCCAGTCGATATACGTCCGCACCATCCCGACTTCAGGCGCAAGCGGCGTCATGATTGCCAACCGTTGAAGTTCTTTCAATGCTTTTTCTTGAATATCCGGCGGGAGCTGCGCATCAGCGATCTGCTGGCGAACTTCATCAAGTTCCTGTTGGAAGAAATCGCCTTCGCCAAGTTCATCTTGAATCACACGCATCTGTTCGCGCAGATACATCTCGCGCTGGCTGCGATCCATCTCCAACTGGACTTGGCTGGTGATCTCATCTTTTAGTTCAAGGACGTTGATTTCCTCATTCAGCAGTTCAGCGACGCGGTGCAGTCGTGCCTCTGCATCGAGCGTTTCGAGCAGGGATTGACGATCTTCAAGCGTGAGCGCCAGCGTTGAAGCGATCAAATCTGCCAGCCAACCGGGAGTCTCGGCGTTCAGCGCGTAGAGCAGCACTTCCTCTGGCACATGATCGTTCATTTCGACCGCGCGCTGGAACATTGTTAAGACGGTCTGCATCAGCGCTTCGGTGTTGTCGGTTTCTGTGTTGTGTTCTTCAAGGATGCGCGCTTTGGCGATCCAATACGGTTCGGTTTGTGTAATCTCAAGGATTTCGACGCGGCGGCGACCCTGTACCAACGCGCTCTGCATATCGTCGGGCAGACGAATCGTGCGTCCGATGGCGATTTCGACACCGACTTTAAAGATATTGTCCGTGGTGAACTCTTGGCGGTCGGGATCAAGCAGGCTCACCGTGATCGCAGTCGCACGATGCGCCGCTTCAATCGCCGCACGCGCCGCCGGATTGACAAGCGGAAGGGGGGAGATCACTTTTGGGAAAATAATCATGCCGCGCAGTGGGATCACCGGGCGGAAAATGATGCCATTCGCGTCCTGTTCGGCGTCATGAATGGTATAAAACTCGTTCATCCCTATGGAATCGGTCA
Source organism: Anaerolineae bacterium (assembly GCA_026645745.1). GTDB lineage: Bacteria > Chloroflexota > Anaerolineae > Aggregatilineales > Phototrophicaceae > Flexifilum. The sequence goes on from JAPKMU010000153.1 coordinate 2,730, forward strand.
ACGCTGTCCTCTGTTCACCGTGAATCGGGTAGTCTGGGGTGTAATCCGTCCATTTTACAGGATCGACTGGCGATTTTGTACCGTTGATCCCAGAACACAGTCTGTTCTGAAGGGAACGCATCCGCTAGACTCGCTGTCGATTATGTTGAAACAGCGCGGCGCATGAGCCGCCGCATAAGCAGAAAGAAGCATTTTCCTCTATGCGGATTCCTATTTGGTTGACTCTTCTCGCGGCAGTGGCAGCAGTCGCGGTCGTGATCATCGTTGGCGCGGTGCTCCTAAATCCGCCCCGTGAACTGATCACTGATGTGAGATTTGAGCCAGAGACGATCACCCCGAATGCGGACGGTCTTGATGACGTAACGGTGATCAGTTACGTGCTCTCGCGTCAGGCACAGGTCAGCATCAGCCTGACCAGCGAAACAGGCGAAACATTTATGTTCCGCGAAAACGAAGCGCGATCAGCCGGGGATTATTCGGTCGCGTTTAGCGGTGTCGTTGACGGATTTACCCGCCCCGATGAGACGATTGCAGGCGAAGTGCTGCGCCGCCTGATTCCGGATGGTACGTATACATGGACGCTCACTGCGGTAGGCGGCGATGGCGAAACCGTCGAACGAACGGGGACGTTCAATGTGACGGAGGGCGACGCCCCACTGCCGGAGATCATCGAATTTACCGTGTTTCCGACAGTGTTCACGCCGAATCAAGACGGGATTTCGGATCGCACGCAGGTCAACCTATTTTTGACCAAAGAAGCGCAGCTTGATGTCTATTTGCAGCCTGTCGGCGGTGGCGCACTGATTTATATCCCCGAATTGATCGAAGAGACCGAACGCGGCAGCGCCGGACGTCATATGTACGACTTCGACGGCGGAGTTGATATGGGGTCGAATCCTCCGCCCGATGGGGACTATACCCTTGTCGCGTTCGCGCGTGATGCGGTCGGTCAAGAACTTCAGCGCACCGTCGATTTCCGGATCGAACAGGGCGGCAAACCGCTGGCACAGATTGTCGCACAGCCAAGCGGTGCAACCGTCGTTTTCACGACTGCTCCATACGAAGATCGCTTCTACACGGATCGAGACATCATCGGTGATCTCGTTGATGTGCCGAGTGATCCCGATGATGTCCGCCTGACGACGGTCACGATGCCGGTTGGTGATCTGCTGATTTTTCGCTTGACGGTCGAAAATTACAGCGAAGTGCCGATTCGCACCAGCGGACCGCCGCCGGGTACGGTGTACGATTGGGATCAAGCGGACAGCACGTTTGGCTGGTTTGAAGAAGCAGGGGCTTGGCGGGTTGGGATCGACTGCACGACTGCACCGCGCGATTATCCTTGGCGCTGGGCAATTGGTGACTCGGACAGTTTGATCGAAGTCGCTGATCCTGATACGGGAAATACCTATTATTATCTGCCGCCGGGATCGCGCAGTGTCGTCTGGGGTGCGATCCGTATGTCGCGCGTCGAGGCTCGTAATCCGCAAAACTGCTGGGCAGGCTTGATCCACGAACAGGTGGAGATTGCTGAAACGAATCGCAATGTCGGCTCTCGTGAAATCGAGTTGATCGCTGTAGCAGCGCCGTAGTTTTATATCCGCGATACACCCATGCTCGGTAACGGGTATGGGTGGTATCAAATTGGCGGATCAGGGTGTACCGCGCTAGTATTCCTCGTGATCATTGTCGTTTGCATTTATCCGAGGAGGGCGGTTGTGCGCGCTTTTCGTTATTCACGTATTGCGCTTCTGTTGACCGTATTTGTGGTATCAAGCTGTCGTAGTGCCGGTCCACCACAGCCAACCGAAATCCCGACCGCGACGTATACGCCGCGCTCGACGCCGTTACCGACTGTTGCGACACCGCCACCACCCGGCACGACTGATAACCCGATTCAACTTTTCTTTGTGCGTCCGGCTGCGGTATCACGCGGTACGGTGACGAACGCCGCCAATGACCTTGAAACCATATTGAGCGAAACTGCGTCTCTATCCGTGAACATCGAGATTGCCGAAACAGGCGCGGACGCAGTCGCCGCCTTATGCGATTCTCCCGGCGGTGTCCCGGCAGCGGCATGGGTAGATGGTGTGACCTATGCGGCGGCGCGTACTTGCGCAGAGCGTTCGTTGGCAGTGGTGCGTGAAGACGGGGCGGGCGCGGATGTGGCGATCATCGTGCCGCAGTCATCAGAGGCACAGACGATCCGCGATTTAGGGGAAGCGGTATTTTGCCGGTTGAGTGTGGATGACCTATATACGTGGCTCGTGCCGTCGCTGATCCTGCAAGCGAACAGTGTTTCACCCACTAGCCTGAGCGCTATCAATGATTACCCAGATTTGGGCGATCTGATCAGCGCAGTTGGAGCAGGGGACTGCGATGCCGCTGGCGTGAATCTTGCTGAACTCGAAGCAGTGGGCGGAAGCAGTCGCATCCGTGAACTTGGCACCTCGGAGCGTGTTCCGTATGCGATTTTGATGATCGCGCCGTCGATTCCCTTGGGAACGCGGAATGCTCTAAATGATGCAATGCTGGCGATAGCGGGGGATTCAGCGGAAGCAGAACTGCTTCAACCCCTCCTTGATCAGGTGCGAATTGCCACCATAGGCGAAGGTGAACTTGAAAGCTGGGACGCGCTTTTAAGGCGGACTCGGCTGGATTTCAGTGAAATGGCGCGTTAATGCTTGATTTGGCAGTGATTATCGTCTCGTGGAAGGTGCGCGATCTCGTCGTTCAGGCGATCCGCACCTTGCGCGATGATCTCAAGACCAGCGGCTTGACCGCTGAAGTGTGGCTGGTCGATAATGCCTCGAATGATGGAACCGTTGAAGCAGTCTCCGCAGCTTTTCCAGAAGTAAAAATCATCGCCAGTGACGAAAATCTCGGCTTTGTGCGTGGGAATAATGCCGCGCTCCGCGCGATTGGCTTTGGTGGTGCTTCGGTAGATCTGCCGAAGGCAGTCTATCTCCTCAATCCGGATACGATCACGACACCCGGAGCAACCCGCGCACTCTTCGATGCTGTAATGCGCGATCCGCAAGTGGGCTTAGTTGGGGCGCGTTTGAGCTACGAAGACGGCAGTTTTCAACATGGCGCGTTCGGGTTTCCCGGCTTGCGTCAGCTTTGGGTTGAGTTCTTCCCCACACCGGGGCGCTTGATCGAAGGACGCTTTAACGGACGCTATCCGCGCCGCTTGTATGAACAATCCGAACCGTTCCCCGTTGATTTTGTCCTCGGCGCGACCATGATGCTCCGTCGTGAAGCGGTTGAACGCACGGGCATGTTTGACGAAGAGTTTTTCATGTATTGTGAAGAAATTGATTGGGCGTGGCGCATCCACCGCGCTGGATTTCGCGTGATGAGCGTACCCTTAGCGCATGTGATTCACTTGGCGGGCAAAAGTACCGGACAGATGCGCCCGCAGAGTGCGCTGCATCTGTGGACGAGCCGCCTTCGCCTTTCCAAAAAACATCAACCCGCGTGGAAAAATTGGCTTGCCCGCCGCTTGATCGCCGTTGGAATGCGCCGCAAACGGCGTGCCCTTGAACCCCTGACCCCCGAAACCGCACCGCTGGCAGAGTCTTATGACCAGATCGTGCGACTTGCTGCACAGAAAGAGTGATTGTTTGTGACCCTCGCCGCCGTCATTCTCACGTACAACGAAGCACGCCACATTTCCGACTGCATCGCCAGTCTCAAATTTGCCGATCATGTGATCGTGTTTGACTCGTTCAGCACGGATACGACGGTTGAATTGGCGCGGGCATCTGGCGCGGATGTCATTCAGCATCGCTTTGAAGATTACGCGCACCAGCGCAACGCCGCGCTTGAGGCGGTCAAAGGGCGTGCCGATTGGGTGCTGTTCGTTGATGCCGATGAGCGAATTTCACCCGTGCTGGCAGACGAAATCCGCGCGGCGATTGCGGACGACTCCAAAGCAGGATTCAGAATTCCCCGGCACAATTTCATCTTTGGTAAGCTGACGCTCGGCGCGGGATGGTATCCCGATTATCAACTGCGACTGTTGCGTGTTGGAGCGGCGCAGTATGATCCGGCGAAGCGCGTGCATGAGGTGGTTATTTTGCAGGGGGGTGAGGGAACGCTCAACGAGCCGATCATTCATCACAATTACCAGAATGCGCGCCAATTTCGGGATAAACAGCGGCGTTATACCGCTTACGATGCGCGCATTCTGTATGAGCAGGGCATCCGCCCGAAACCGCAAAATTACGTCTTACAACCGCTCCGCCATTTTCGCTGGCGCTTTATTACCCTGAAAGGGTATCGTGACGGGCTGCACGGTTTACGGTTGTCCTTGCTGATGTCGTGGTACGAGTTCCGCAAATATCTGATCCTCACGCGGTTGTGGCGTGAGGATCAGCAGTAATTCGATTTACGGCATGTTCGGCACGAGCATTCCGTAGCCGCCGTTGCGACGCTTGTAGACGACACTCACAGTTTTGGTCTCATCATCGAAGAACATGAAGAACGTGTGACCGAGCATTTCCATTTGTTCGACGGCTTCATCCTCGGTCATCGCAGTGAGCGCAACGGTTTTACGCCGGATGATCTCTATTGGGTAGTTGCCATCGTTCTCATACGGATCTGGTAGTTCGTCAGCCTGCGGAGTGGTGTATTCGGCTTCCGTGATTGCTTCTGCCTCGCCAAGCTCCTCAATGCTCAAGCTGAAACGCGTCTTGCCTTTGCGCGTTCGCTTGCCCTTGAATCGCTCGATGCGACGGTACATGTTTTCCAGCGCTAACGTCAGCGCGCTTTCCATGTTTTCGCCAACGACGCTTTCTTCAGCACGGAGAATCGCGCCGCGATGATGCCTGACCGTGATCTGTGCGGTTGAGCGGTCGCCACCATGTTTGCTTTCTTCCCGCACTAGATCGATGGAGACTTCTGCGATGTTGGGTAAGAAGCGTGTCAGACGGCTTGCTTTCCGTGTGGCGTAGTCTTCCATCGCCGGACTTACCCGGAAATCCTTGCCGCGAATGGTGATCTCCATAATCGACACTCCCTATTTTTGAGAAAACGATACAGTTACAGGAGTCAACGCGCCGCTGTCACCGTAACAGCGTATACACGCGACGCCCCTGCTTCAAGAAGGGCAGTGGCGCATGCCGCGAGTGTTGCTCCTGTCGTACACACATCATCCACCAATAAAACAGCGCGACCCGCTGCAAGAGTCGGGTCGGCTCGGAAAGCATTTTCAACATTGATCAAGCGGTTTGCACGGCTCAATCCTACCTGAGGGCGCGTGGCGCGGTGGCGGATAAGCAATTGAGGTGAAAACCTGAATGCGCCGCGCTGCGCCAACGCTAACGCGATTAACTGACTCTGATTATACCCCCGTTCGTATTGACGATCTTTATGCAAAGGTACCGAAATTACCGTGTCAATCTTCCATGTTGTTCGCTCAAGGACGCTGGCGAGCCGACCCGCAAGATAAACAGCAAGCCCCGCTGCGGCATACCGATCACTTTTGAACTTAATCGCATGGACGACTCGCCGCAGTTCGCCGTCATGCAAACCGCTGGCGATGACATGATTCAAAGGGGGAGCAGTATGCACGCGCACAGGAGAAATCGCCGCATCGAGCCGCCGCTGGCATTCCGCGCAGAGCGGCGTGTCGATGCGGTCACACAATACGCAGCGTGCCGGAAACACAAGCGCGACCGCCCGTGCCCACAAACGCTCTAATGGGGAAGAAAGCAAGAGAAGCTCAGGATGTGCCTGAGCTTCTCTTGAATACTGTCTCAAGTGGTCATCCCACCTATCAAGATCGTCCATACATGAACTACCACTTAGAATACGGTGTTCACTTCGTTGCTGCCAAACAGAATAATCGCGGACGGTCCGAGAAGCACGATCCAGATTGACGGGAAGATCAAGAACACCATCGGGATCATCATCTTGACGGGGGCTTGGTGCGCTTTTTCTTGTGCGCGCTGGCGGCGCTTGACACGCATCTGATCCGCCTGAACACGGAGGATTTTACCCATACTCACACCGAGTTGATCCGCCTGAATGATCGCGGCGACAAATGTGGTCACGTCCGGCACATCCATACGGCGTGCCATATCGCGGAGCGCATCGCGGCGGCTCTTACCAAGCTGAATTTCGCGCAGCACACGCCCAAAGGCGATTGCCAGTTCGTTATCCCACTTCTCGAACACTTTACCCATCGCCATATCGAAGCCGAGACCTGCTTCCACGCAGATCACCAACAGGTCGAGCGCGTCAGGGAGCGCCTTGATAATCGAATTTTGGCGGCGTTTGATGCGGCTGCCTACCAACATGATTGGCATGAAGTAGCCAAAAGCGGTGAAACCGAGCGTGAACAGGAGTGCTTGTGTACGCTCAAACGTATTGGGGGCGATCACGTAGAACAGGAGAAACGCGCCCAAGCCCATACCGACGGTGAGCATGATGCGAAGTGCGAAGAACGATGCTGGATCAGTCGTCATCCCCGCGAGTTCAAGCCGATGGCGAATGTCTTCTAACTGTTTTTGAGGCGTAAAACGCGTCGTGATGCTGGCGAACTGCTTAATCGTCGGGAGAAGCACACGATCCTTAAACGACAGCGAAAGTTCGATGTCTTCCAACGACTGCGGCATTTCTTTGTCTTCATACTGCGCAAGGCGCTCCTGAAGTGGATCGCGCCCTTCGTCTTCACGGACGCCCATATAGATGAGCGCCCCGACAATCGCCGTGCCGACAATGGCGATAATGACGACAAAAATCGGGTCCATACTTAAACCTCAATATCCACGATTTTCTGAATGAGCGCCATACCGATACCGATCATGGCGAGACCGATACCGAGCAGGGGCCAACCGCACGCCCGGTTCTCGAACAGGTTGCCCATGTAGTTCGGGTTGATCCCGTATAGAAACAGTGCGAGGATGATCGGCAAGAACGAAATCAGATACCCCGTGATGCGTCCTTGAGCCGTCAATACGCTGATTTCACCCTTCAGCTTAATACGTTCGCGGACAGTGTGACCGATGACATCCAGAATTTCCGCCAAGTTACCGCCAACCTCGCGGTTGATGTTGACGGCAGTCAATACGAGGTCAAGGTCATCACTTTCAACACGGTTGAGCAGGTGATTGAGCGCCGATTCCATGTCGATGCCGAGCTGGACTTCCTGAACCACGCGCTTGAATTCCGTTGATGTTGGCTCTGGCGCATCGCGCGAAATCGCTTCCATCGACTGAAGCACGCTGTAACCGGAGCGAAGGGCATTCACCCACAGACTCAAGGTGTCAGGGAGCTGATTCTCAAATTTCTTCAGGCGTGTTTCGGTCGCGCGGGAAACGTAAATGCGCGGGGCAAAGAATCCGACGAATGCCGCTACGATGCCCATCACGATTTGCTGCCCAAACAAAACGAAATACCCCAGCATGAAGAAGGCGAACATGCTGACCACATGCAGAATGGCGTATTCGCTCACGGTCAGCTTAATATCGGCGCGTGCGAGCTGCTGTTTCCAGCCTTTTGCAAAACCGCGATCCGACATCAAATTGTCTAAACGTTCGCGGAGCATATTTTGGCGGCGTTCGCGTTCGCGCTCAACGTCTTCTTTGCGCTGCTGTTCGGTGATCTGGAGGACTTCTTGCATTTTGCCCTCTTCGTACGCACCGAGACGTTCCTCAAGAATGTCTTTTTCGGTGCGCGCGCTGATCACGCCGTAGATGATAACCGCCAATGCGACGACAACCGCGCCGCCAATTACGATGACTTCAATTCCCACAGCGACACCGCTTTCTCCCAAGCCGGTTCTGGTTCGTTTGAATTCTACTCAGCGCGTCGAGCGCATTCAAGAAATGGTCGCTCCCAATGATACGGTACTTTCGTGCCGTGCGTGGTTGGAAGATGAATAGCGCAGGGGTAGATCGATGTTATACCCCTGTGCTTTCTGGCTTAGTACGTGCGACCGACGCCGAACACCGACGGCGGCAGGTAGATACCGGCTGCTTCGATGCGGTCGGTGAATTTCGGGCGGATACCCGTCGGGCGCAGACGACCAACAATCTTGCCGCCTTCAACACCCGTCTGCTCGAATTCGAAGATATCCGACATGGTGATCATGTCGCCTTCCATACCTTGCACTTCGGTGATCTTGACGACCTTGCGCGTACCATCGCGCAGACGTTCCTGATGGCACACCAAGTCCACCGCGCTGGCGATTTGCTCACGAATAGCGCGAACAGGTAAATCCATCCCTGCCATCAAGCACATGACTTCGAGACGTGCGATTGTGTCGCGCGGGCTGTTCGAGTGCAGCGTGGTCAGTGAGCCGTCGTGACCAGTGTTCATCGCCTGAAGCATGTCGAGCGCTTCACCGGAACGGCATTCCCCAACCACAATGCGGTCGGGACGCATACGCAAGCAGTTCACCACGAGGTCTTGAATGGTGACTGCGCCCTTGCCTTCGATATTCGGCGGGCGGCTTTCCAATGTGATCACATGCTCTTGGCGGAGCTGAAGTTCCGCCGCGTTTTCTACGGTTACGATGCGCTCATCGTTGGGGATGAAGCCGGACAAGATGTTCAGCAGTGTGGTTTTACCCGAACCTGTACCGCCGGATACGACGAGGTTGAGGCGAGAGATGATACAAGCACGCAGGAACTCAACCATTTCGCGGCTGATCGATCCGTAGCTGATCAAGTCTTCGACGGTGAGGGGTTTCTTGAAGAACTTACGGATCGTGATCGTGGGACCGACAAGTGAAATCGGGCGAATGACGGCATTTACACGCGACCCGTCGGGGAGACGTGCGTCTACCATCGGTGACTGCTCGTCCACGCGGCGACCAAGCGGCGCAACGATGCGATCAAGAATACGCATCACGTGGTCGTCGTCTTCAAAAGCGACATTCGCGCGGGAGATGTTGCCCTTACGCTCGACGAAAACATTCTTTGGACCGTTGACCATGATTTCCGTAATGGTCTCGTCTGCAAGTAGAGGTTCGAGCGGTCCAAAACCCATAATTTCTGCGACAATCGATTCGAACAAGCGCTGGCGTTCGGCACGCGCCAAGACCATGCTTTCTTCAGCAAGCACAGCATTGAACAGCTCTTCGATATGCGCGCGGACTTCGTTTTTGCGGGACAGGTCAATCGCTTGGTCAAGTTCGGACAGCAAGCGGTTTTGGACGCGCGTCTTCAGGTCAACATAGGTATTATCC
>JAPKMU010000154.1 GCA_026645745.1 Anaerolineae bacterium
ATTCCCGATACCCCGACTCCGATGCCGACGGGACCGGGTCCGATACACGGACCCGCCGATCATCATATGCTGATTTTGGGTCCCGGCTTAAGCTCGGAGTGGTTCTTGGATACGGCGCAAGCGTACTGGAATCTGTTCCGCCCGACGGTCACGTCGCTGACGGAGATCATCAACTATATCCCGCCTACGCAGAGCCTCGGCGCGACGGTGATCGCCCCGCCGGATACGGTTGATTTGATCGTGCAGTCGCTCCGCACGGCGTACCCGAATGTGTATCTGGATGTGATCACGGCGGATGATCTCGACCGGGTGCGGGAACTGCTCAATGAGCGGGCGCGGACGAATCGGCGGTTTGGATAACCTCTCTCCCTCTCTAAACATAGTTTGGAGAGGGAGATCAAGGTGTATGTATCGGATCGCGCGGGCGTATTCCCATCAACATGCCCTGAATATCTAAGCCTTCATCCAGATCAATCCAATCGACGGAATAAGCGCGAAGTTCGACATGTGCTTGCTGTTCAGGCGCTGCTTGCGCAAGCCAAGGATGCCAATCGAGCGGGTTGCCTATCACACGACCATCGGCAAGTGTGACCCACACGAAGCCATCGTGAATTGATACTGAAATCGGGCGATCTTTTGCCGCATCATACGCGAATGGACTGGTGCTCATTCGGTCTGCCTTTATCTATTCTCGTGGTAAGGTCACAGAAGGAGAAGGCACCCGTTAAGACCCCGGCGACTCTGATGTCTCGTCAGGCAGGCTCACCTCAATCGACGCGGCGATCTGATCCATAACGGGGATCAGCGCGTCAAGTTCACCGGGGGCTGTCACCGCTAAAAGCGTCGCGTATGATGTGTTTTCCTCAAACTCAAGCAGATAAATGGCGCCATCGAAGTCATCCTGACTGCTGCTCAAGTCAATTCGCGCCGCCGCGTAGTCCCCGACCGTGAAAGTCTCGACACCCAACACGCGAATGCCGGTCTCCTCTTGCACGCCAGTGAAAAAAGTGGTGAGCCGCTCAAACGTGGCTGTTGTGAGGGAGTCGCCCGTGATCGCGCGTACATCGCCGATCATTACCGCGATGACCTGTTCGCCGCTCGTCACCAGCGAGGGGTCTTGAAGGGCTGCAAAGCCGTCTTCGGTGCTGCCGAGGTAGAAATACTCCCCCTCACCATAAGCGGCAAAGCCCTTATGATCCAAAACCCACCCTTCCGGGTACGCAAACGAAAAGCGTTCATCGGGATCCGTGTACGTCTCCGGCTCAAAGCTGCGCTCCGGCGTCTCCGTCGGCGCGGGGGTACTCGTCACCTCAGGCGGCGTGAATTCCCCTGTGCATTCACTCGCGCCGGAGGGGCAGATCGTGAATGGCGTGCCGTTTTGCGTGACCAAGATCACGCGCGACGTTTCGGCTACTGCGTCGTACCAGAACACATCCGCCGCCGCTAAATCCTGCGTCAGCGTGATCGCGCTGCTGCACGCCTGCGGGAGCGGGGTGCGGCTGCCGCTCGAACGGAGGCGGAAACAGATCGGCGTGGGCAGTTGATCGAACGGCAGCCCGAAGGCGGGATAATCCGCCAAGTCAACCGTGCGCGCAGTATCGTTCACCTGCACTTGAAAACCGATGCCTTCCAGCGAGATCACGCCGCTGGCGGGCACGTACAGCGTCAGCGTGTCACGATCCACGTAAACGAACACCTCAAACGGGTCTTGTGCGGCGGCGGCGCTAACCGTAACCAGCACGATCAGTAGAAGCGTAAAAGGGATGAGCTTGCGCATTAGTTTACCCTCACCGTGCGGGCGATCTGCCACATAATCTGCGTCGCATCTTCGATTTCACCGGAAGACGACGATCCGGTCAGCACAACGTAAAATTCTGGCTCGATTTCTACGATCAGGATGGCGGCTTCGTATTCGGCGCGCCGGATGATCATATAGCCCGCTGGCATCCCCTCGATCTCAACCATGCTCGAATCGAAGATGTCGACTCCGTCGTTTTCGGCACTAGTCACGAAGAACTCAAGGATCGACTCCACGCCGTCTTGGTTAACATTGGTCATAAAACTGTCCGCCGCGCCACCCGTGACGCTGATCGACAGATCGCCGCTGGCGTAGGACTCCCCTCCGCGCGTCATTGCATCCAACAGCGCTTGTGAATTCGCCATCAAAATCACGCCAAAGGTGGAAGGCGAACGATCTGCTGTGAACCAATCCCCCGGGCGATAAAACGTGAAGATTTCGTTGAACGGCGTTTCGATCACCCACCCGGCAGGAACCCTGACCGGCTGTGAGAAGGTTGGCGTCCGCGTCGGAGTGCGGGTTGGGGTGCGCGAAGCGGTGCGTGTGCGCGTCGGCGTCCGCGTTGATGTTGCGGTGCGCGTCACGGTCGGGGTCGGCGTGTCCGTGACAGGGAGCGTCGGCGTAACCGTCGGCGGGATGAATTCGGCTTCGCAAACCGGCAGCCCTGATCCGCAGTAGCCGAGCACCTCACTCCCCTGTGTGAGCACGATCACGCGCGCCGCGTGAGACACAGAATCGTACCAAAAGACATCGGCGGCGGTGAGTTCTTGCGTCAGGGTGGCATTGCGCGGGCAGGCGTTCGGCAGCGGGGTGGTGCTGCCGCTGCGCCGCAGTTGAAAGCAGATCGGCGTCCGCAGCGCATTGAGCGGCACGCCGAACGCGGGATACTGCGAGAGCTGGTAAGTGTCAGTTTCGCCGTCAACGATCACCTGATAGGCGAATCCATTGAGTGAGACTGTACCAGCGGTGGGAATGTACAACGTTAAGGCATCGGTATCAATAAAAACTTGAAACTCAAACGGGTCTTGAGCGGCGGCGGCGCTGACAACGATCAACGCGATCAGCACAGACGGGATCAGGCGGCGAATCGGGTGCATGAGTCCACTCTCCACACGAGGCGGCGACGGTGTGGAGTATAACGCAGAAATGCCGCCTCATACGCGCTATTCCATCCATTCGACCGAAGCGGCGATCGCTTCTAAAGTCGGCAGCAGGGCGTCAATTTCATTCGCCGGTGTGATCGCACTTAACGAGGTCAACCTGCTTTCGTTGTATTCCACTCCAATAAAAGCGGCATCATTGTCTCCAACGCGCGCGATGATGACGAACGCCGGACGACCATTGATCGGCGTCCTGTCCATTTGGCGCATCCCCGCCCCCCATATACCCATGATGTTGGCGATCTGGTCTTCCAGACTGAACAGCGTGCCGTCTTGGAGTTCGCGTGTATCATTGCCCACGAGGACCGCAAATTCATCCGGCAGCAGCGTCACCGATGAGAAGCCAACTATTGCCTCCGATGCGACGCGGGGGCTGTTCGCCATCACTGCGCTATCCCCCGCTGCAATTTCGCCTGTGCCTTGTACATACCACCCCGGCGGCACCATGACGTGCCAATCGAGCACTTCAAAACGCGTCCAGCCGTCGTAAACATTCGGCGCTGGGCTGAAGACGCCTGATGCGGCAAGCGTGAGCAGAATGAGAACGATCCCGACCAGCACAACTGCCAGCACAATCGGCAGGCGCGGCGGCGGCTTCTTCTGTTCCGCCGGGGCGACGAAGAAACCCACATCCGCCCCTTGTGTGAAATCCTCATCCGGGTTCGCTTCGTTGGCGATGAGCAGGTGAAAGCGGTATTCGCCTGATGCCGCATGCGGCGGAACGACGACATTTACGGTATAGGTGGCGGTTTCGTCCGGCGCAAAATCGCGCATCAGCGGATCGACCTGTGTACCGGGCGTGACCTCTGGAGGGGGAACGGGCACAAGCCACATCGCCCCCTCTGGCGGTGCGGCATTCAAGCATGCGCGGCTGCGAATCCGCATTTTGGTTTCGTTCTTGACGGTGAAGGTTACCGTGCCTTGGCGTTTCGCATCGAGAGAAAGCGTGCTTGTGGAGGGCGTGACTGCGAATGGACTGGTCATAACGGTCTCCCTTGAGGATTACCGAAATCAACCGTATGGTTACGGGCAGCACCCTCTCTAAGTATAGCAGGCTTTTGTATTATTCGCAGATAACGGTTCACCGTCACCTTGCATTCATCGCGCCATGTGAAGCCAGAGCGAGAAAGCAAGCGCTTGCTGGACGTCATTCCCCATGCGCTGCGTGGCAATTGGAGCCAAATACCCGTCTCCGAACGGCACGCCGTACACGACATTGTTGTTCGTGGCAAATGCGGCGGTGTCCAGTTGATACGCGACTTGGAACACATCTAATTCGCGCGTGAGGTTAGTCAGACTCCAAATCACCAAGCCGGATGGTTGATCTCCACTCGCGAGGTCAAACAAGACGTACCCCCGCCCGAACAATTCATCCAGCCGTGTATGGGTCACCCACGACAAGAACAACACATCCGGTTCACCCATCGCGATTGGTGTTTCGCCTTCAAGGTAATCGATCAACAACGATGTCTCGAAGGTTCTGAAGGCGACCTCCGAACCATCAGGAAACGAGCGCGTCCAGTCTTGGACGAACGGACCAAATTGCGTAAGGTCAGCTTCAGTGAGCCACACCTCAAGGTAAAGGGGCGCACTCGTTCGCGGCGCAACCACGATCGGCAGTTCAGCCGTATCTGATCCACCGTCATTGGTCACTTGCAGGCGCACGTTGTAGATGCCGGGGGCGAAGTAGGTGTGTTCTGTTGTGGCGCTGTCGCTCGTGCCGCCGTCTCCGAATGACCACGCATACGACGAAATGCTGCCCGACGAGTCGCTCCGAAATTCAACACGCAGCGGAGCCATACCGCCCGTCACGCTGTAACCGATCGCCGCAGACGGCGGCGCATTCGGTGTCGGCGGCACGCTGGTCGCCGTCGGCGCTTGCGTGTTTGTAGCGGCTGCCGTTGCGGAGGCGGCTTCCGTCGGCAGCGCGGTCGCCGTCGCGGTGGCGGTTGCCGTCGCGGTGGGTTCGGCAGGAGCGGTCGCCCGCCCAAGGATGAATGTTCCGCCGACCAAGGCAACCAAAATGACCAGTATCAGCGGGATGATCCAAAGCGGAAATGCAGGTGCGCGTGGTGGCGGCGCTGGTGCAGGCGCGAACGAAAACCGAATCGTGCTGCTTTCGGTAAACCGATCATCCGGGTCGGCCTTATCGGCGACGACCAAGCGGGCGCGGTATTCCCCCGGCGCTGCCCCCTCCGGCACGGTGATTTGGATGGTATAACGCTGAGTTTCTTCCGGTTCATAGCTGCGCGACCAACCGTCGTCTGTCACGGTTGCACTTGGCGGTTGGGGTGACAATGCGTACCACTCCGCAGACTCGATAGGCTCAACAATGAGTCGAGCAGTAGACGGAATCCGCATCTTGGTGGTGTTTCTTACGGTGAATACGATGGTGGCTTGGCGCTTGGAGTCGAGGGTGACGGTGCTGGTTGAGGCGGTAATCTCAAACGGTCCAGACATAACTCTCTCCTTTTGCGATTAGCTTGAAATGCCAGAAACAAACGTGCCTACTGGCAGAACCAGTAGGCATATCTGAGCATTTAGCACTTTATTGTAGCCGCATATGAGGAGTCATGCCGAAAAAACCGAGCGCGCTTACAACTCCACCAGCCAGCGGTAGCCATAGGGATCAAGCGTGAGGTCGCCGGACGCGAGTGATACCCCTTGCTCCATGCGCAGCGCGTCCGCAAACTTCCCATCTGGCAGCGGAACGGTTTGCGGACTGTCGCTCAAGTTCTGGATCGCTAACAAGCGCCCGGTTGGAGTCTTCTCGGTCGCTTCGCCGCTGCGCCAATATGCCAGCGTTTCGACTGCGCCTGTTTCGTGCCACTCCAGCGATCCGGCTGCCATTACGGGCAGACTTTTACGCGCAAGAATCATCGAGCGCACTCGATGGAGCAGAGAACTTTCGTCCGCCATCTGCGCTTCGACGTTGACATTCTGGAAGCCGTAGATCGGGTCATCGATCACACGGCTGTAGGCGGACTGCCCGGTTGTGAAGCCTCCGTGCGGTTCGTTCGCCCACTGCATCGGCGTGCGCACCCCGTTGCGATCCGGCAGCGCGACATTATCGCCCATGCCGATCTCGTCCCCATAATACAGCACAGGCGCGCCGGGAAGCGTGAACAACAGCGAGTGCATGAGTTCGATTTTGCGGCGGTCATTATTGAGGAGCGGGGCAAGGCGGCGTCGAATCCCCAGATTCAAGCGCTGCCCGTATTCCGGCGCGTAGAAATTCCACATGAACTCGCGTTCTTCCGGCGTGACCATCTCCAGCGTGAGTTCGTCGTGATTGCGGAGGAATGTCGCCCACTGGCATCCGGCGGGAATCGGCGGCGTATCATTCATCACCTCTACAATCGCGGATTTATCGCCGCGTGCCAGCGCCATGTAAAGACGTGGCATCACCGGAAAATGAAAGCACATTTGCAGTTCGTCGCCGTTCCCGAAGTACGGCAGCAGATCACGGGGCCACTGATTCGCCTCAGCAAGCAGCAGGCGACCGGGGTATTCTTCGTCAACGACGCGGCGAAGCTGACGCAGTAGATCATGTGTTTCTGGCAGATTTTCGCAGTTTGTCCCGTCACGTTCGAACAAATACGGTACAGCGTCGAGCCGGAAACCGTCGATCCCCAAGTCCATCCAGAAACGAATCGCGCGCATCATCGCCTCGCGCACACGCGGATTGTCGTAATTCAAATCCGGCTGTTCGCTGAAGAAGCGATGCCAATAATACTCGCCTGTTTGCGCGCTGTACGCCCAATTCGAGCGTTCGCTGTCCAAGAAGATGATGCGGGCATCGGCGTATTTATCCGGCGTATCGCTCCACACGTACCAGTCGCGCATCGGGGAGTCTTTGGCGCGGCGCGATTCTTGAAACCAAGGGTGTTGATCGCTGGTGTGGTTCATCACCATATCGGTGACGACGCGCATCCCCCGGCGGTGAATTTCTTCGACGGTGATCATGAAGTCTTCCAGCAGTCCATAATCACGGTGAATGCCGTAATAGCTGGATACGTCGTAGCCGTCATCCTTGAGCGGCGATGTGTTGATCGGCAGCAGCCAAACGACATCGACGCCAAGCCACTGAAGATAATCAAGGCGGCGGCGCAGCCCGATGAAGTCGCCGTGACCGTCGCCGTTGCCATCTTGGAAGGCACGCAAATACAACTCGTAAAAGATCGCGTTGGTTTGCCAGTTCACGGCACCTCTCTTGTAGAGTCTATTAACGGAGCGCTTTGTATAAGATGATCTCGAGCGGCTCAAGGGGTAAGACGAATCCTCCAATATCTTGATAGCCGCGCTTTCGATAGAAGTGCTGCGCGTTTTCGTTGGCAAGCGTTGAAGTCAAAACGAATTCCGCGCCTGCCGCCCGCATCGCGTTTTCCCATTCATCGGCAAGGCGCGTGCCTATGCTTTTGCCGCGCCACCCTTCGATGATAAACAACATGTTCATGAATGGGGTGTTATCCCAAAACAAGCTCCAGCGCAAGAATCCGGTCGGGTGATTCGCGCTAAATGCAATCAGAATTTCGGTGTCCGCAATTTTCTTGTGAAGGACGGCGGTAGAAACATGAGGATCGTGAGCGGACAGAAACTCAAAGTCACAGCTTTGCACAGCTTGAATGCGTAGATCGGACAAGCTGTCCCTCTCTTTTTCTAGCAGTATCCATTGAGACTTTTTTCCTGAACCACAATGCGACACCGCATCGGGTGCGGCTTTGTGGTTCAGGAGCAGACTATCCCTTCACCGCGCCCGCCGTCAAGCCTTCGACGATACGCTTCTGGAAGATTAACACCAGCACGATCAAGGGGAGCGTAACCACCATCGCCGCCGCCATCACTTCCGCGATTGGCTCTTGGCGCATGACGGTTCCGTTGAACTGCGCAATCGCAACCGGAACGGTTTGTGATGTGGGGGTGGTGAGGGTGAACGTCAGTGCGTACAGGTATTCATTCCATGCGGCGATGAATGCCAACAGCCCAGTTGTTACGAGTGCGGGGGCGGTCAGCGGCAGCATGATCCGGTAGAACGTTTGGAAGTTGCTCGCGCCGTCAACCAGTGCCGCTTGTTCGATCTCATCCGGCAGCCCCTTAAAGAACGAGGTCAGCACCCATACGGTAAACGGTAGGGTAAAGATCGGATAGGTGAGGATTAGCGAGAGCGGCGAACCGTACACGCCGATCTCGCGCACTATCGTGAACAAACCGGACAAAATCGAGATTTGCGGGAACATCGTCATCGCCAAGACGACGTACATCATCCCGCGCCGTCCCTTGAACTGAAGCCGCCCCAACGCATACGCCGCGAACGCACCGACGACGAGCGAAAGCAGGACGGTCGCGCCGGAAACCCACGCCGAATTAAACAGCGCTTGCATGAAGTTTCCGTTGCTGAACACCCCTTGATAGCTGATCGTCGTGAACTGCTGCGGGAGATACGTCGCGGGTTCAAATAGTTCTTGTTCGCTCTTGAACGACGAGTTCAGCGCCCAGTAGAAGGGGAACAACGTGAAGATGACGATCGCCACGATGATCAGATAAAAGACCACCCGCTCAAGAATCCAGCCAAACGATTGTTTATTGGTGGTCATTGGGATTCAATCCTGACGGAACGCATATACAGGAGGGTGAAGACGGAAATTAACACGAAGATGATGACCGACACAGCCGACGCATACCCGCCCTGCTGCTCTTGGATCAGCACTTCGTAGTTATACGTTGCCATCGAAAGCTTCTGCCGTTGAAGCAGCACATTGAACACGTCAAAGACGCGGAGCGCGTCGAGCGTGCGGAAGATCAACGCAATCCCGATAACCGGACGGAGCAGCGGGAGCGTGATTGAGGTGAACTGTCGCCAGCGATTCGCGCCGTCAACGGCGGCGGCTTCGTACAGGTCGGCGGGGATCAACTGCAAGCCCGCCAGCAGCAGCAGCGCCATAAACGGCGTTGTTTTCCACACGTCCACCATGATCAGCGCATTGAGCTGCAAATTCGGGTTGGTCAACCATGCCTGAGAACTGCCGATCATCCCTAGATCAAGCATGACTTTATTGATGATGCCCGATTGGTTATCGCGCAGCATGAGTTCCCACAAACGCGCCGAAACCACTGTCGGGATCGCCCAAGGCACGAGCATGACGGCGCGCATCAAGCCGCGTCCTTTAAATTTCGAGTTCACGACGATGGCGATGAACAAGCCGAGGAGCAGTTCAAGCGAGACTGACGAGATCGTGAAGTAGATCGTATTGCCGATACTTTGCAGGAAGTCGCCATCCGTGCCGCTGATCGTGATCGCCCTATCCGCAGCGATTGGGATACTCGCCAGCGGACGATAGCCCGCCGTCATCAAGTCACGCGCGATCAATTCCCAGCGGGTATTTCCGCTCGCATCAACCGCGCATGAGCCGTCATCAGCGAGGCGGCACGATACCGTATCAATGCGGAAGCTCAATAATTGAATATAGTTGTCCAAGCCGACAAAACTCACCGGATCAGCGCTGCCAAAACGTTTATCCGTCAAACTGGTAATAAAAGTCTCTTCAAGCGGACGAGCCGCCACGATGATCAAAATAACAATGGTCGGAATCAGCAGATTCCACGCCATACGCGTGTTGCGACCGGAAAGCGTCTGCCCGCGATTCACGAAACTGTCGTGCCGCGACATCCACCAGCTTGCCGCGCCGACCGGAATTGCAAACAGGAGCAGCGGCAGAGCCGCGCTTGCGCCGCGCCCGTAATCGGTTTCAATGTCAAAAATTGCGTTTCCGGCAGACTGTTGAAAAAAGGTGAAAACCCCCACGCCAATTGCGCCAACCGTCAGCCAAAAGACGATGGTCGCGCCCCATCGGATCGCATCCGCGCTGCCGCGCAGCATGTTGACACCAGTGATGATGAAGAACAAGCCGAGCAAGACAACGAGCAGCGGAACAATGATGCCAACATTGTTTAGAAACGCCAAAATAAGGCTGATTTCGCCGTTGATGCCCTGCTGAATTTCAGGAATGCTGAGGATAGATTGAGCATACAGCCCTAAAGCGCTGACTGCTATGAGAAGAAGGAGGAGGGCTATGGCGGTTGTTCCTATGCCATAGCTTGCGGGAATCTCATCAGACTGCGTAAGCGTCCTCGTTACTGCCATTATTCGCCCTCCAAATAAGTCGAAAAAAAGCGGAGGCAGCCCCGCCTTATATGAGCGGGCTGCCTCCCTCTTACAGCTTACAACTGATTACTGTCCGAGGATTTCCATCAGGTCGAGTTCGAGGAGTTCAACGGCAGTCGCGCCATCCTGCTCGCCAGTCAGAACGCTGTGCGCGGCGGTGAAGAACGCGGTCGAAACTTCGTTGTAGCGGGTCGCGGTCACGGTCGACGGACGGGTCACGGTGTTGGAGAGCACCGGGAACAGGTCAGCGAAGAATGGATTCGCTTCCAGCAGTTCGGGATCGCTGTACAGCGACATCGCGGTCGGCAGATAGCTTTCGAGCGCGCGATATTTCTGGACATACGGGCTGGTGTAGTAAATGGCGACCGCAGCAGCGGCGGCGGGATTTTCGGCATAGCGCGAAACGCCCAACTGCCAACCGCCCTGAGTCGCGGCGCGCAGACCAGACGCACCGGTCGGGAGGAGCGCGACGCCGAACAAGCCAGCGACTGCACTGTCTTCACCATTGCCCAACGCATAGGCATACGGCCAGTTGCGCATGAAGGCGGCATTGCCCGCCTGCCAGACGGCGCGGGAATCTTCTTCACCGTAACCGGTGACGCCTTCGGGGCTGATCGTGCCAACCCACGTCGCGGCGCGGTCAAGCGCGAACGCAACTGCCGGGTCGTTCACCGTGATTTCGCCTTCGGGGCTGACGACCGTGCTGCCAGCTTCCGAGTAAATCCATTCGAGCGCGTCGCAGGTCAAGCCTTCATAGGCGTTCCCCTGCCAGACATAACCCCAGAATTCGCTGTTGCCCTTGGCGCGCTCGCCATCCTGAATGGTCTGCGCTGCAACCGCGAGTTCTTCCCACGTCTGCGGAACTTCGACGCCGTATTCTTCGAGCAGGTCGGCGCGGTAGTACAGCATCGGCGCGTCGTTGAAGTACGGAATACCGGTCAGGCTGCCATCAACCGTGTTATTGGCAACAATCGCCGGGAAGTAGTCAGCGAGTGCTTCGGGGCTGATGTAGTCGTACATGTTGATCATGTGTTCAGCGAGGATACCGGGCCAAATCACGTCGAACTGGAAGACGTCGATTTCCGGGCTTTGTGCCTCAAACTGCTGGAGGAAATAACCGAGGATGTCGGTCGCTGATTCGGGCAGCGGGCGGACTTCAATGGTAATATTCGGGCAAGCTGCCATGAATTCATCGGCAGCGCGCTGCGCCAACTCAACTTCGATACCCACCGAGCCGGTCGACAGAACAACAGTCGCTTCTTCTTCGGTCATGCAGTCGATTGCTGGCATGTCCTGAGCGGAAACCAGCGCGAAGCTGCCGAACGCTGCGACGATGATCGCCGTGAGCGCCAACACGCTAAAGAACTTCTTCATAAGTTGCCTCCAATTGGTATTGCATCAAACGTATATTGCGGTGGTGCAGCCTAAAGATAACCCCGTCAAAATCGTTTCGCAAACGTTAGCGAAAGTGCTGAGGGGAGAATATTGTATAGACTGTACGAAATTTTCATTGTTCATTCATGTGACATGCGCGAATTCTCACCTATGCGAAACGTATGCGCATGGCGAACGGCTGTCTCCGTATGTGCGATTTGTCCGTAGGGAGATGCGGGGACATCCACCTCTCTATCACTTGCGATTTCACAGGACGACACTTCTACCTTGCTTGCTCCTCACCCCCTGCCCCTCTCCAACCTTCGGTTAGAGAGGGGAGAAAAACAGGTGCT
>JAPKMU010000155.1 GCA_026645745.1 Anaerolineae bacterium
CGAAAACGTGATCAACGCACCTTCCATCATCGCCCGCCGCCCGTTGAGCAGCAGTGCGGGATTCAGCGTATACAGGAGCACTGCCGCCGCCGCGCCGCCCCACCCGCCGATCTGAAATCCGATATAGAGCATCGGAATCAATCCGGCGATCAACAGGAACACGGAAGCCGTCCGCGCCGCTTGCAGCAGGTAATCCGACGGTGCGTGACCAGTAGATTGGTTGTAATTCCAATCCGCGCCCCAATCCCACTGTTGATTCAAGTCATCCACCGTCAGCCCGGTGATATGCCACGCCAGCCCGAACAGATTTTTGCTCACTGTGCCGTTCAGCAGGCGAAGCTCCTGCTCTTGCGCGCTGATCGGCGGCTGGCGATAGAGAATCAGGTCAAGCTGGTGGTCGATAAACAGATGCGCATAATCACGGCTCATATAAATTTGAGTCGATTCGTCGCCATGAAAAGGGGTGATCGCCGTGCCAGCGCCGATATACACGGCACATGCTAAGGTGAGCACCGTCAGCAGAACAGCGCGAGGGTTAACAGTTTTTTTGCACATTCTCGATGTTTTGGATGCAAGATAAGCCCATGATCCTACCAGTAGACAACGCAGACTGAAAGAGAGTTCGACATGGCTAGACGTTTGATCGCCATCGGCGGGGTAAGCATGCTGCTCCTAATTCTTGTCATGCTTGCGGTTTCGATCACCGCCGCGTCGCCGGATAACCAGCAGGGTGCAGCACGCACCGCTGCGGCTGGCACTGCTCAAGCCGCAGCGACACGCATCGCCGCGACAGCAGGCGCAGCGACAACGCGCATCGCGGGAACGGCACAAGCAGCATCGACGCAGTTGGCGGCAACGCTGGATGCCGTCAGAACCCAAGCGGCGGCGCAGTTCGGCACGATTGCGCCGACGATGACCGCGATCCGCGCTACGCTCGACGCGATCCCGGAAACAATTCCCACACAGGTGATGGCATTTTTTGAAGCGCTTGATGCGCAAACGTCGATGGAGTATGACCCGGAAACAGGCACAATCACGATTGGCGCGACGGCAACAGAAAATCAGTTGAATATTGCGGTCGATGCGGCAGTCGCAGCGCTCGGCTATCACCCCGACAGCATGAGCGTTGATCTGCTTTCGCCAAATCTCGTCGCCGTCATGCTGATCGACGCATCAACCGGAAACACCTACATTGCGACGTATGCGATGGGGATTACTGGATCGCAGTTTTCCGCTGCGCTGGTGGGTTTGACGATCAACGGGCGCACCGTATCGCTCGACCAGATTCCGCCAATTGTGAACACAGCATCCGGCGTCATCCTTGAGTCGCTGAACGGCGTTTTTGAGGTACTTGGAATCACCTACATGCCGCAGTCGATCACCGTTGATGATGTGAGCATCACGACGGTGGTGATGTTTACGCTCGCACAGCCGTAATCGAACCAGAAAAAACCGGGGCAGGGTGCGATCTCTGCCCCGGTCTGACGCGCTACGTGATCGTGATCAACAACTTGCCTTGTTCAACCGTTTGCCCCGGCTGCACACTGATGCGCTGAACCGTCCCCTCGCGGGGCGCTCTCAATTCGTTCTGCATCTTCATGCTTTCCAGAATCACGACGGTCTGCCCCTGCTTGATCGTGTCGCCTTCGGAGACCAAAATCGCCACGATCAACCCCGGCATCGGGGATTTGATCGAAACTTCTCCGCTTCCTCCGGTTGATCCTGCCTTGCGTGTGAGCAAAAGCTGTGCGCGTTCGTCCAAAACTTCGCCCGTCAGCACCCGCCCGTGCATCGAAATCTGCACGCTGTTATCCCGTTCTTCGATCACCAGTTCATAACTCTTGTCTTGAATGATCATCGAGAACAGTGAGACATCGAGCGCGCGAAAATCGATCTCACGCGGTTCGCCGTTGACGAGCACACGCCCATCCTTATCGACGTCGATTTCAAAGCGCTTGCCGTTGATTGTCGTGATGTATTTCATCGGTGGATTCGCTCCCAACGGCTCAACCATTTCCAGTTGCTCGTATCGCGTTCCCCACGTGTGACCACCTGCCCCGCAAGCTGGCGGTTGCGGTGCGCGAACAGCGTCGCGGCGATAGCGGCGGCTTCCAATTCTTCATCGGTCGCGGGATGCTCAAACACATCCATGCTGAAGCGTTCTTCGACAAACTTGGTATCGATTTTGCCCGCGATGAAGTTGAAGCTGTTCAACAGGTTTTGGTGGAACGGGATGTTATGGTTCAAGCCCATGATCTTGAATTCTTCCAGAGCGCGCCGCATACGCAGCATCGCTTCCGGTCGGTCATCGCCCCAGCAGATCAACTTAGCGATCATGCTGTCATAATACGGCGTGATCTCGTACCCGCTGTAAACGCCGCTGTCCACGCGCACGCCCGGTCCAGTCGGGACGATCAGCGTGCTGACCGTACCAACCGATGGGATAAAATTGTTGTACGGGTCTTCGGCATTGATGCGGCATTCAATCGCCCAGCCTTTCGGCTCAAGCACGCTTTCGGTTGGTCCCATGCGGCGACCGCGCGCGATACGAATCTGCTCCTTGACCAGATCAACCCCCGTGACGAGTTCCGTCACCGGATGTTCAACCTGTAGGCGCGTGTTCATCTCCAAGAAGTAGAAATGTTTGTCCTTATCGACCAAACACTCAATCGTTCCGGCGTTCACATAACCGACCGCTTCCGCCGCGCGGATCGCCATTTCCCCCATGCGGCGGCGCAGATCAGGATCGACAAACGTGCTCGGCGATTCTTCGACGAGCTTTTGATGCCGCCGCTGAATGCTGCATTCGCGTTCGCCTAAGTGGATCGTGTTGCCGTGCATATCCGCCAAAATCTGAAACTCGATATGGCGCGCACCTTCGACCAACTTTTCGATGTAGACCGTGCCATCTCCGAAAGCGCTTTCGGCTTCGCGCCGCGCCATATTGAGCGCATCGGGCAGGTCTTCGGCACGGCGAACCACGCGCATTCCTTTACCACCCCCGCCCGCCGCCGCCTTGACGATCAACGGGAAGCCGATATGAATAGCGGCGTTGAGGAGTTCATCATCGCGCAGACCGGGGTCAGTCCCCGGCACGACAGGCACGCCCGCCCGTTTGACGGTTTCGCGCGCTTTTTGTTTATCGCCCATCGTAGCAATCGCGCTCGGCGGCGGACCGATGAACAAAATTCCTTCGTCAATCACGGCTTGCGCGAAGGCTTCACGTTCGCTTAAAAAGCCGTAGCCGGGATGAATCGCGTCTGCGCCCGTGCGCCGCGCCGCTTCGAGAATCTTATCAATACGCAGATAGCTTTCACGCGGCGGCGGCGGTCCAATATGCACCGCTTCGTCGGCGTAGCGCACATGCAAACTCGAACGGTCGGCGTCGGAATACACCGCCACTGTGTTGATCCCCAAGTCGCGGCAGGCGCGGATGATGCGCACGGCGATCTCTCCGCGATTGGCGACCAGAACCTTATTGATCTTTCGCTGCTGTCCTAGTTCCATCGTTTCGCCTCCGCGTTACAGCGGAATATTCCCGTGCTTCTTCGGCGGGTTGCTGTCGCGCTTGTTTTGCAGCACTTCCAGACCGTTGATTAAGCGGGCGCGGGTTTCGCTCGGCTCGATCACGTCATCGACAAACCCACGTTCGGCGGCGATGTACGGGTTCGCCAGCTTTTGGCGGTAATCCGCTGCAAGCTGCGTTTTGAGTTCAGCCGGAGAGTCTGATTCCTTCAAATCGCGGCGGTAGATGATTTCAACTGCGCCTTCAGGACCCATCACGGCGATTTCGGCAGTGGGCCACGCAAGGTTCAAATCACCGCGAATATGTTTGCTGCTCATGACGCAGTACGCGCCGCCGTATGCTTTGCGCGTCGTTACGGTGAGCTTGGGAACGGTTGCTTCGCAGTAGGCATACAGCAGTTTCGCGCCGCTGGTGATGATGCCGTTGTGCTCCTGCTGTGTCCCCGGCATGTATCCCGGCACATCAACAAACGTCACGATTGGAATATTGAAGCAGTCGCAGAAACGGATGAAACGCGCCGCTTTTTCGCTGGCATGAATATCCAACACGCCCGCCAGCACCATCGGCTGATTCCCGACGATCCCCACCGTATGCCCGCCGAGCCGCGCAAACCCGACGACGATATTCTGGGCAAATTCCGCGTGGATTTCGTAGAACACCGCATCATCGACAATGCGATGGATCACATCGCGCATGTCATAGGGTTTATTCGGGCTGTCTGGAATGAGCGTATCCAATTCAAGATCAGCACGCAGCGGATCGTCTTGCGTTGCGTGGAACGGCGCATCTTCCATGTTGTTCTGCGGCAGATACGTCAGCAGTTCGCGCAAGAGCATCAGCGTTTGCGTCTCGTTTTCGCCCACCACATGACACACGCCGCTCTTGCTGGCATGCACACTCGCCCCGCCGAGGTCTTCCGCGCTGACTTCTTCGTGCGTCACCTGCTTGACCACATCAGGACCGGTCACGAACATATAGCTTGTGTCCTTGACCATAAAAATGAAGTCGGTCAGCGCCGGGCTGTAGACCGCGCCGCCCGCGCACGGTCCCATAATCACGCTGATCTGCGGGATCACGCCGCTGGCGAGGGTGTTTCTCAGGAAAATATCGGCGTATCCACCGAGGCTGATCACGCCTTCCTGAATACGCGCCCCGCCGCTGTCGTTCAACCCGATCATGGGAGCGCCGGTTTTTACCGCCATTTCCATGATCTTGATGATCTTCTCAGCATGAACTTCGCTCAGGCTGCCGCCCATCACGGTGAAGTCTTGCGAATACACATACACGAGCCGACCGTTGATCGTCCCCCATCCGGTGATCACGCCATCGCCCAAAAAGCGCTGTTTATCGATTCCAAAATCACGGGCACGGTGCATCACAAACCCATCAATTTCATGGAAACTGTTGGGGTCAAGCAAGATGTCCAAGCGTTCGCGGGCGGTGTTACGCCCCGCGTCATGCTGACGTTGGATGCGCTCCGCGCCCCCTCCGGCACGACTTTGTTCGCGCATGTGGCGAAGCTGGCTAATCTTCGGATCAAGCGTCATTGACGTTCTCCATATACAGCAGCAAGCAGTAGCAATAGGATGAATGCAGACATTATCAACAAGAATAAAAAGCGTCCTTGATCATAATCGGCTTGCGTAAACATAATCAGCCGAAGCAGCGCATACCCGGTATATGCGCCGATCAACGCAAGTGCAATGCGCCGCCGCAGCCGCCATGCGCACAGCACAAACAAAATGCCCCATCCAATTCCCATGATCCCATCCAGCGCGGGCGGAATGTGGATCACGGCGGCGATCTCGGCGGGCAGCGTCAGCGCTCGTACTGCTGCGACTCCTTGTACCAGAGCCAAGCAGATCAAGCCTAACTGAAGCAGGCGCGTAAGACGCCGCGACCGCACGTCAGTGTAGCATTTAATTAGCATGTTTTCACATCATGCCTTATGGTGTAAACCCAAACCGGTTCAACAGTTCCGCCAGAGCAGCGTTGTACCCGCCCGCGCTCTCGTTCTGGACGATGATCGTATGGGTGTTCGAGAGGACATCATCGACACCATCCATCACGTTCCACGCCCCGGAAACGTATCGAAATCCGCCGTGCCATATAGGGAGGATTATCTTGTTCGCTTCATACGCCCATACGATTTCCTTCTGCGTCGTATCTGATTCAAGCGTTTTCGGACCGAGGAGCACGACGACAAAATCGCTCTTATTGATCTCCTCTTCCAAAAATCTCTTCCAGTTTGTTCCCGGCTCAATCGAAAGATCAACGAAGGGCTTTAAGCCAATTTCCTTTAAGCGGGCAAGCACCAAGAGCGCAAACGCACTGCTTTCGGATCGCTTATACGAGATGAATACAGAAGCAGGTTTCGCTGTTTCATCGGAACTGGTATCAAACGCTGACGGCATGAGTGTGAAGGCGCGCTGCCATGAGGATTTCGCATCGGTCGTCTCGGTGAGATACTGACGCCACAGGAGCAGTTGAAATTCTGGGAAAAAGCTCAGGTTTGGTGACCCCCATCGGTCACGTAAATAGCGCCTTAAGAGCGGGTTGGCAGGCACATAGATGGAACCCTGTGCGTCGCGCAGCTCAGAGAGCGCGGCTTCATCAGCGTAATCCGCTAATTCAGCGCCGCTAGCGCCACGCGTGTACTTATCGAAAATGATGCCTTCTGTTTCCCAAAACCCATTGATTGCGCCTTCGCCTAACTCCCTAGCGAGAATCAATGCGCGGGAGGTGACATTTGAAGAGTCAGGAAGCGTGATTATTCCTAGGTTTCCCAACCATTCGTTAAATCTAGCTTCCCTGTTGCCTGCCACATTTGTCCCTTTCTGTCCGCCATGCTTTGTTCGTGATGAATGCGCTAAGGGGTGAATCCAAACCGGTTCATAAGTTCCGTCAGCGCGGCGTTGTACCCGCCCGCACTTTCGTTTTGGACGATGATGGTGTGTGTATTCGAGAGAACATCATCAATTTCGGGCAGCAGTTTCCAATCGCTGGCGCGGTATTGAAAGCCATTGTGCCACACCGGGATCACGATTTTCCCCATTTGCCTCGCCCAGATGATTTCCTGCTGCGTCATCGTTGATTCGAGCGTTTTCGTGCCCAACAGCACCACAATAAAGTCGCTGCTTTCGATTTTCTCGCGCAAATATTCTTTCCAGTTCGCGCCCGGTTCAATCGCCATATCAACAAATGGATGCAAGCCAATTTCCTTCAAACGCGCCAGCACCAGCAGCGCGAAGGCACTGCTTTCTGATCGCTTGTACGAAATAAACACGTTGGATGGTTCAGTCTGATCCACGAGATCGAACATGCTTGACTGAAACTCGGCTGAGTCACGCGTCTCTTTCAAATAGCCGCGTGTGAACAACAGGCGATATTCCACGAATTTATCCAAAGGCGGCGATCCCCAACGCGCACGCAGATAGCGGCGTTGCAAGGCATACAAAGGAACCATAGGATGGGTATTCGCGACATCCGAATCGCCGAATGCTGCTTCGGCATCTGCAAAGTAGGCACGTATTTCCGGCGATCCCAAGCGGAACGATGACCATACGACCTCCGGTTTCCAGAAGCCTTCGCCTGCCCCTTCCGCGAGTTCTTTCGCCAGCACTCGTACCCGCGCCATCTTGTTACGCGGCAGTGGAAACTTTTGATCCAACCACGTCTGAAAGTCTTTATCCTCTGCCACGCCGCTTCCCCCTCAATGCCAGAATGCCAAACACGCTCAACACGCTCAGAAAGCTGAATGCGCTGAACACGCTGAACGTACTCAGGACACAAAACACGCTCCCCGTGCTGCCGATGCTCAAGACGCTGCCAGCGCTCCCAATCGACAAAATACTTCCGGCGCTGCCAATCGAGAGGACGCTGTTGGTGCTGCCAATCGAGAGGATGCTCTGATTGCTGGCGATACTCCGGTAATTTCCGCGTTCATCAAATTCAGCCATGCTTTGTGTCCGTTCTACACCAACACATCGGGGCGGTATTCCCCGTACACATCCCGCAGTGTGTTGCAGATTTCACCGAGCGTCACATCATGTTCCACACATTCGATGAACAGCGGGATCAAGTTTTCGCTTCCATGCGCCGCCGTTTCGAGCCGCCCGCGCAGTTCCGCAACTTTCGCGTTGTCTCTTGATGCACGCAGCGCTGCCAAGCGATCCCGCGCCGCCGCTTCGACTGCCGGATCAACGCGGAGCAGTTCCGGTTCGGTTTCTTCGTCCACCGTGAACTTGTTCACGCCGACGACGATCTGTTCCCCGCGTTCGACGGCTTGTTGATACGCATATGCCGCGTCTTGTATCTCTGCTTGAACATAACCCGCTTCGATTGCGGTGAGTGCACCGCCCATCTCGTCAATACGGGCAATGTAATCCCCGGCACGGGTGCGGATTTCCGTCGTCAGGTGTTCGACCGCGTAGCTCCCCGCCAGCGGATCGACCGTCTCCGCGACTCCGGTTTCGTGCGCGATGATCTGTTGGGTGCGGAGTGCGACTTGCACCGCTGCTTGAGTCGGCAGCGCTAACGCCTCGTCCATGCTGTTGGTGTGGAGCGACTGCGTGCCGCCCATCACCGCCGCCAGCGCTTGAAGCGCCACGCGCACGACATTATTCACGGGCTGCTGCGCGGTCAGCGTGCTGCCGCCCGTTTGTGTATGAAAGCGCAGCCGCCAACTTTCGGGGTTTTTCGCGCCAAAGCGATCCCGCATGATGTGTGCCCACAGCGCACGCGCCGCCCGGAACTTGGCGACTTCTTCCAAGAATTGATTGTGCGCGTTAAAGAAGAAGCTCAACTGCGGCGCGAAGTCGTCTACATCGAGTCCAGCATCAACCGCCGCCTGAACATAGGCGATCCCGTTGGCGAGCGTAAATGCGACTTCTTGCACGGCGGTGCTGCCCGCCTCACGGATGTGATAACCGCTGATGCTGATGGTGTTCCAGCGCGGCACATTTGCTTTACAGTACGCGAATACATCCGTGATCAAGCGCATCGACTGTTTCGGCGGGTAAATATACGTCCCGCGCGCGATGTATTCCTTGAGGATGTCATTCTGTACCGTCCCGCGCAGCTTTGAGGGATCAACGCCTTGCCGTTTCCCGGTCGCAATGTACATCGCCAGCAAGACCGCCGCCGGAGCATTAATCGTCATGCTCGTGCTGACGCGATCCAGCGGGATACCATCGAAAAGCTGCATCATATCGCGCAAGCTGCTAATGCTCACGCCAACCTTGCCCACCTCGCCAAGCGCCATCGGATCATCAGCGTCGTAGCCAATCTGCGTCGGCAGATCAAACGCGACGGATAACCCGCTCTGCCCTTGTTCGAGCAAGAAGCGATAGCGCTTATTCGATTCTTCGGCGCTGGCATAACCCGCATATTGGCGCATCGTCCATAAACGGGTGCGATACATATCCGGGTAAACGCCGCGTGTGAACGGGAATTCCCCCGGCGCACCCAGATCACTCGCGTAATCAATCGGTGTGTCGTCCGGCGTAAAATCACGTTTGAGCGGAATCCCCGATGAGGTGACAAATTCCGGGGGCGTACCGTCTGTCTTTGAAGCTGGGGGCATAACGGCTGTCCTTAGATTTCAATACGCTTTCAGAATCACCTTGTCTTGCTTGATAAATTCACCCAAAGTATCAGCAAAAAAGATTGCATCCAAGCGTTCGGTTAACAACGAGAGTACCGCTTCCTGAGCAGTCCACGCGGCGCGGTCTCTCGCAATTGTCTGAAGGCACTGAAACTCGACCTGTGTCTTCGTCAGGTGTTCAATCACCTGTGCTCGTTCGGGGCTTTCGGGAGCACGCATCGCCGCGCCGACGAAATGCGCGATTTCCTCTTTCCAATGCGAACCCGTCGCGCGACTCACGCCGATCTCAATCACTAATCGCTCTTGTTCGTCCGCGAGCACCACATCATTCCATGTGCGCGTGTGCAGCGCCGTATTCAGGAATTCCTCTTCCTCATCGTCATCATCAAACATCTCTGCCGCAGGTTTGAGGACAAATCCTTTTTCCGCCGCCCGCTCGATCAATTCTTGAATAGTGGGAACATGCGCTTGTGTGCAGAAAAAATACAGATAAGCTCCCATGAAAAAAACGCTCCTCTACCCGAACGACAGAGCACAGGCATCACAGGGGATTATAACGCGTGCAGACGATGACGGCACGCCGGACTCGCGGTATAGTGGACATGGGTTCAATCGCACCGTTCAGGGAACAGGAACACCGCCGCTATGATCATCTGTGAAGCGTTTTTCTTGATCTTCGGATTGTATGCCGTGTTCGCGGGGAAAATTCCATTCACGAACCAAGAACGGATTGACAGCCATTATGCGCGACTGATTGGTTTTGTCATGCTCGCCCCGCTCGCAATTGGGATTTGCGGTGGTTTGTATGTCGGATGGCTGCGCTCCTCAAGCTACACACCGGTCACCATAAACGATATCGGGCAAGTCACAACGCTTGAAATGATCGGGATGATCATCGCCGTGATCGTCAGTCTGTATTTCGGAGCCACTGCACCTGAACCGCGCCGTCGTTTACCAAGCACCTTCGGCACATCACGATTCGTGCCAGCCGCTCCGCCTAAGGTCACCCAAGATGCACCACTGCGCGCAGTTATGACCCTTGCCGAAGCAGCGTCATATTTGCGCGTGAGCGAAGCGGATGTCACCACCTTGATAGAGACTGGACAGCTCACAGCACGCCAAGTCGGAATGGAATACCGGATCAGTAAAGAATCGCTCGAAAATTTCTTAAATAAGCGTTAGGAACGGCGGACTCGCGGTATAGTGGACATGGGTTCAATCGCACCGTTCAGGGAACAGGAACACCACCGCTATGATCATCTGTGAAGCACTTTTTCTGATCTTTGGATTGTACGCACTGCTCACCGGAAGAATTCGAATTAGCGGCAAACGCACGATTGTCGGTACGCGCGCCCGCACCATCGGACTGCTCCTGATCGCACCGCTCATCTTCGGGTTTTGCGGCGGTATGTACGTGGGTGCGACTCAAGGCAGCGCGATCCGGGACTCAAGTTTGAGCGATTTAGTGCTTCTGGAAGTCGTGGTGATGAGCTGTACTTTGCTCGCGGCGCTTGGGCTTTCGCTCACGGCACCGGAAACTCCCGTCGTCGGAACACCATCCAATTCATTTCCAGTCTACGGTGCTCCGTCTCTTTCAACGGTCATGACCGTGCAGGAAGCCGCTGATTATCTGCGCGTCACACCTGCTGAAGTCTCGCAGTTAATCGAAACAGGGCAGATCATCGCGCGTCAGATCGGGATGGAATACCGGATCAGCAAGCAATCGCTCGATAACTTCTTGACGATGCGTTAGTCGCGCAGAGGGGGACTGAACGCGATCACCGGAACATCGACCCCTGCAAAGTTTTCGAACGACAGATCGCGGATGTCGAGATTCAAGCGGCGGCGCACGTTTTCGAACAGCACGACATAGCTGTTGCGAAACTGCGGTGCGTCTTGGAGTTCCAATGCGGTGATCACGCGACCGATTGATTCGTCTTCGCCTTCCACTTCGACGAAGTTGCCATACGGCATTTCATCGAGTGTGACTTCGGTTCCGTGTAGTTCATAGGTTGTGCGGTACTTCTCGTACACCATGAACCGGAAATAACCGAGCTTACCGAGGATCACTTCCATCGCGTCAAAATCACTGACTTCGACTTCCGCCTCAAATCGTGTCGTGCCGTGTTCCCCCGCCACCCGTTCCCCGTCTTTGAATGTCAGCCGTATACGGGTATCCTGCCGCAACCGCAGCACGCCATTTTTAGCGCGCAGTTTCTCATCCAACGTGTCATAGCGCACGTTGCGCTCAAACACACGCGGTGCGCTCAGGTGAGCGCCTAGTGTTTCTAGTTTCGCCCGTACCTCATCCAGATCAGGCACGTAGAGTTTTGCTTCTGTCTCGGTGTATTGATTTGCCATGCTGTCCTTTTTAGCGCTAACTCACCTGTTTGAGTGCTTCCGGCAGCCCGTTCCGCACCGCATTCACAAGCCGCGTATACGGCTCTACTGCCGTTGTCGTTGAGACGATCACACTGTGATAGAAAGTGCCCGCCGCCCGTTCGAGCAGCAGCATATCCACGCTTGGATATGTTGGCAGATCAGGCGCGTCCAACAGCCGATCAAATCCGTGCCCGGTCAGCGCGGCGGCGAACGCCATCCCCCGCGCC